>DATEEM010000041.1:0-20451 GCA_035281125.1 Sphingomicrobium sp.
CCCTCCGCAACGAGGGTTTCAAGGTCGCCGTCGCGCTGGCGGGCGATCGCCTCGGCCTTGAGGCGCAGCGAGGTGCGCCCTTCCTTCAGCAAATCGACATAGACGCTGAGCTCGTCGCCGACCGCCATTGAGCCGGGGAACTTGATCGCGTCCGCAGCGACCAGCAGCGCCTTGCCGCGGGTCCGCCGCGAGACGAACGAGCCGCAGGCGAGGCCCATCTGGCCCATCAGCCAGCCACCGAACACCCCGCCGTACGGGTTGGTGTCGGCCGGCATTGCGGTGACCCGGATCAGCGGCGCTCGGTCGGCCATCTCGCGTCAGCGCGTGTGCCAGCTGAACACGAGGCGCAGGAAGATGGCCGAGCCGAGGAAGACCGGGATCGAGAACAGCAGCCCGGTCTTGCCGGCGAACGGGCGAATCGTCCCATAGCCCGCCCAGCTGTCGGTCCAGGTGCCCGTTCCGACATCGATCATCGTCGGCAGGACGAAGGCGAGGATCGCGCCGAGCACGAGGGCGGTGATCCACTTCATCTCAGGCCAGCATGCCCAGCGGGTTCTCGACCAGCCGCTTGAATGCAGCCATCAGCTTCGCCCCTTCGGCGCCGTCGATCGCGCGATGGTCGAAGCTTCCGGTCGCGCTCATCACCGTCGCGATCTGCAGCGAATCGTTGACGACATAGGGCCGCTTCTCGCCGGCGCCCACCGCCATGATCATAGCCTGCGGCGGGTTGATCACCGCATCGAACTGCTTGGTGCCGAACATGCCGAGGTTGGAGATGCTCGCGGTACCGCCCTGATACTCATGCGGCAGCAGCTTGCCCTCGCGGGCGCGAGTGGCGAGGTCGAGCATCTCCTTGGCGATGGTCGACACGCTCTTGGTGTCGGCACTGGTGATGATCGGCGTGATCAGGCCATCCGGGATTGCGACGGCGACCGAAATGTCTGCCCGGCTGTACCTGAGCATGTGGTCGCCGGCGAAGCTGACATGAGCGGTCGGGACCTCGATCAGGGCCATCGCCAGCGCCTTGATCAGCAGGTCGTTGACCGACAGCTTGATGCCGCGGCTCTCGAGGCCCTTGTTGAGCTCCGAACGGAGCTTCAGCAGCGCGTCCAGCTGGATGTCGACCGTCAGATAATAATGCGGGATGGTCTGCTTCGCCTCGGTCAGCCGGCGCGCGATCGTCTTGCGCATGCTCGATAGCTTGACGACCTCGTGCGGAATCTCGCCCGGCTGCGCCGCAGCGGCAGCCGGCGCGGCCGCGGGCTGGGGCACCGCCGCCGTTGCGGGCGCCTTCCCGGCCGCTGCGTCGACGTCGGCGCGGACGATTCGCCCGCCCGGCCCGCTGCCCTGAAGCGTCGAGAGATCGATGTTCTGCGCCTGGGCCAGCTTGCGGGCCAGCGGCGAGGCCTTGACCCGTTCGCTTTCTGATCGAGGAGCAGCCACGGGTTCCGGCGGAGCAGATGGAGTTTCGACCGGCGCCTGCGGCGGAGCGCTCTTGGGCGTCGCATCGGCCTTCGGTTCGGGCGCGGGCTTCGGCGGAGCAGCCGCCGCCGTATCCGCCTTGGGCGCCGCGCCAGCGGCCGCCCCCGCATCCTCGCCCTCGCCGGCAAGGATGGCGATCGGGGCGCCGACCTTCACGCCTTCGCTCCCCTCGGGGACCAGAATCTTGGCGACCGTGCCCTCGTCCACCGCCTCGAACTCCATCGTCGCCTTGTCGGTCTCGATCTCGGCGAGGATGTCACCCGAAGATACGGTGTCCCCTTCCTTGACCAACCATTTGGCGAGCGTGCCCTCCTCCATCGTCGGTGAGAGTGCGGGCATCTTCAGTTCGATCGGCATCGGAGCGTCCTAGCGCGAGGAGAGCGTCGCCGGGCTCAAAGCCAATGCGGCGGTTCGGGTCAAGGGAAAGCCGAATCCTTCGCCGGGCGCTTGCGTCCGGGCGGCGATTCCCGCAGCACTGTGGGCACATGGGGGCAAGCGAACCGAAACGCACCTACCTGGTCGTGATCGACGACAGCCCGGAAGCCGGCATCGCGCTGCGCTTCGCGGCGCGGCGCGCGGCCAAGACCGACGGCCGGATTGAGGTCCTGGGGATCGTCGAGCCGCAGGACTTCGTGCAGTTCGGCGGGGTGCAGGCCGCCTTCGAGGAAGAGCAACGGCTGCGCATCGAGGGCGTGGTCAGCGCGTCGGTCGGCGAGATCCTCGACGAGTCGGGAATCGAGGCGAAGATCATCGTCCAGCATGGCGAGCCGGCAAAAACGGTGCGCGATTATATCGGCGAGCGCGAAGAGGTTGCGGCCCTCGTGCTCGGCGCCGCGCCGAGCGGCAACCCGGGGCCGCTGGTCGCCAATTTCTGCGGCCATGATGCCGGCAAGCTGCCGTGCCCGGTGATGCTTATTCCGGGCTCGCTCAGCGACGACAGGCTCGAACAGCTGAGCTGAACGCATCCCGGTCGCTAGATCGCGCTCGCCAGGATTTGCGCAAGCCTGACGCAGCCCGCCTCGTCCTCCGCCGTGAATCGGCCTTTCTTCGGGCTGTCGAGGTCCAGCACGGCGACGAGCTCGCCGTCGCGGACGATCGGGACGACCAGTTCGCTGTTCGACGCGGAGTCGCAGGCGATGTGCCCGGGGAAAGCATGGACGTCGTCGACGCGCTGCACCTCGAGCGTGACGGCCGCGACCCCGCAAACCCCCTCGCCGAACTTGATTCGGATGCACGCCGGGCGGCCCTGGAACGGGCCCAACACCAATTCGCCGCCGAGGTTGCGGTAGAAGCCGGCCCAGTTGAGGTCCGGCAACGTCTCCCAGATTAGCGCCGCGGCATTGGCCATGTTCGCGACCGGGTCCGGCTCGCCAGCGACCAGCCCTTCCAGCGCCGATGCGAGATCGCGGTACATAGTCGGCGTATCCGCAGCCTGGATCTTGAAATCGTACATCAGAAATCCGTCACCTTTCCGCGCGCCAGCTTGACCGCGCTGCGCTTGCGCTTGCTTTCGACCCGCGCCGCCTTGACCGACCGCGGGACCCGCGTCGCCTTGCGCTTTGGCTCGACGATATGGGCAGCCGCGATCATTTCCGCTAGCCGGCGGCGAGCGTCGACGCGGTTGGCCTCTCGCGTGCGGAACCGCCGCGCGGTGATCAGCAGCTCGCCCGACCCCGTCACCCGGCTGCCGGCGATGCGCTTCAGCCGCTCGTACACGTCGGGATGCAGGCCGAGACGGAACAAGTCGACCCGCAACTGGACCGCCGTCGCGACCTTGTTGACATTCTGCCCGCCGGGTCCCGTCGCGGCGAGGAAGGTCTCGCCGAGCGCCTCGTCGGGGATTGCGACCTCCTCAGGTCGCATCGGGCCACTCGCCGAAATAGTTGGGCAGCGGAGCGGCGACATCGATCGCCGGCCTGGCGGGGCGCGGGACGACCAACCGCGAGGCGTGCAGCAGCATCGGGCCGCCGGGGATGCCGTACACCCGGTCGCCGACGATCCCGCTGCCGAACGCCTCACGGGCGTGTGCGCGAATCTGGTGCGTGCGGCCAGTCTCGGGACGGAACTCGACCAAGGTGCGGCCATCGCGAACCGCGAGCCGCCGCCAATGGGTGACCGCGGCCTGCCCCTCGGGATCTGCGACCATCCGCCAGCCCGCTTCCGCGCTCGATCGCTTCGTCAGCGCCACGTCAATCGTCCCCCCGTCGCCCTCAACGTCGTCGCCGATGATCGCCGCATAATATTTTTCGACCTGTCGCGCCTCGAACGCCTGCTGGAACTGCGCTCGGGCCCGAGGCGTGCGCGCGAGGAGCAGGCATCCGCTCGTGTCCTGGTCGAACCGGTGCATCGGCGTCGGCATTCGTTTGAATCCGGAGCGAAGCTCGTCCAGCCTGGACACGATCGAATCGCCGCCGCGCCGTGGTGTCCACGGGCAGGCCCGCGGGCTTGTCAATGACTATCGCCTCCGCGTCGATGAAGAGAATTCGCTCCTCAAGCATGCCGGCCCTGTGGATGAATTTGTGACTCCCTTGCAACGGGCCAAGGAATCCAGTCCGTTAGGAATTATTAACCTTTTCCATGCAGACCCCGAATGGTTAATGAGGGCTTCAAGGCTCTTAAGGGCGATTTACGCTCTTTCGTGCCGCGAACGGGGGAACAGCAAATGCGCGTGCTGCTGATCGAAGACGAGCCGACGACCGCCAAGAGCATCGAGCTGATGCTCGGCAGCGAGGGCTTCAACGTCTACACGACCGATCTCGGGGAGGAGGGCCTCGATCTCGGCAAGCTCTACGATTACGACATCATCCTCCTCGACCTGAACCTGCCCGACATGCACGGCTATGACGTGCTCAAGAAGCTGCGGACGGCCAAGGTCTCCACTCCCGTCCTCATCCTCTCGGGCATTGGCGAGATGGATTCTAAGGTCCGCGCGCTCGGCTTCGGCGCCGACGATTATGTGACCAAGCCGTTCCATCGCGACGAGCTGGTCGCGCGAATCCACGCGATCGTCCGCCGCTCGAAGGGCCACTCGCAATCGGTCATCCGCACCGGCAAGCTCGCCGTGAACCTCGACGCCAAGACGGTCGAGGTCGACGGCGCGCGGGTGCACCTGACCGGCAAGGAATATGCGATGCTGGAGCTGCTTTCGCTCCGCAAGGGCACGACTCTGACCAAGGAAATGTTCCTCAATCATCTCTATGGCGGGATGGACGAGCCCGAACTGAAGATCATCGACGTTTTCATCTGCAAGCTGCGCAAGAAGCTGAGCCTGGCTTGCGGCGGCGCCAATTACATCGAGACCGTCTGGGGCCGCGGTTACGTGCTGCGCGACCCTGAGGAGGCGTCCGAGCCCGAGCCCCAGGCCGCGGTCGCCTGAGTTTCAAAGGGGAGCACAAGGGGGAAGGCGGGGAGCTTCGGCTCTCCGCCTTTTTTATTTGGTATCGAAATAAATCGACATATCGCAGGCTTCAGAGAGGTTGCAGGCAGCCTGCCAAGCCAAGCCGACCAACACCGCAATGAACACGAAGAGTGTGGCGAGGATGCCAAAAGCTCGGTTGCTGAGCCTCATGCGTCGATCAGCAGGCGGCCCTTGTCACGGCGGACGGGCAGGTTGATCAGCTCTTCGACCGGCAGCTCCTCAATCACCTCGTCCATCCGCCGCCAGCCGTCGCGGCCGAGCCGCTCGAGCGGCCGGAACTGGGTCTTGTAGGCCATGCGTGAGCTGCCTTCGACCCAATAGCCGAGATAGACATAGGGCAGCGCGGCGCGCGCGGCGCGGACGATATGGTCGAGGATGATGAATGTCCCGAGCCCCTTCCTGACGCCCGGGCCGACGTCGAAGAAGCTGTAGATCATGCTGAGGCCGTCGCCCTGCTGATCCGACAGGCAGGCGCCGACCAACTTGCCGGGGCGGCCGTCCTTCGACGGCTCGCGATATTCAATGAGGTAGGTGCGGACCGGCGTCTGTTCGACCATGTCGGCAAAGTCGCTCTCATCCATCTCGGCCATGCCGCCGCCAGGATGACGCGCCGCAAGATATTTGCGGAGCAGCGCATATTGCTCCTCGGTGGTCCACGGCTTGCAGGCGGTCACCTCGAGGTCGGTGTGACGGCGAAGCAGCTTGCGCTGGGTCGCGTTGGGCTGGAACTCGGCGGCAAGGACCCGCACCGAGACGCATGCGGAGCAATCGATGCAGCTCGGGCGATAGGCGACCGACTGGCTGCGGCGGAAGCCGATGCGGCCCAGCGCCTCGTTCAATTCGCTCGCGTGACGGCCGGAAAGCTCAGTAAACACCTTCCGCTCGACCTTGCCGGGCAAATAGGGGCACGGCGACGGGTTCGTCACGAAGAACTTGGGAAAGCGGAATGGTGCGCTCACCCGCGACGCCTCCAATGGTTACGGGACTCTTTATGCGACTGGTAAACGCCGATGAAAAGGGTCGGATCGACCCAAAGAGGGTTAATCTCCACGACTGTGCCGATATGGGGCGCTCAACCTAGTCGAGCCGCGCCCGTTCGACCTCGAATCCGGCCTCTTCGAGTCGTCGAACGACGTCGTCGATCGCGGCGGGATCGCGCGCCTCGCACTCGACCTCGATCACCGTGTCCTTGGCCGGGAGCCGGGTGAAGATCCGGCTGTGATTGACTTCGATGATGTTGGCGCCCGCTTCGTAGACCTTGGCGGTGATCGCGGCGAGCGCGCCGGGCCGGTCCTGCGCCGCTACCCGCAGGCGCGCGATGCGGCCCTGGCGGACGAGGTCGCGGACGAGGACGTTGGCGAGCAGATGCGTGTCGATGTTCCCGCCGCACAACACGGTCGCGACCTTCTTGCCCCGGTAGCGCGCAGGCTCGTTGAGCATTGCCGCGAGGCCCGCCGCGCCGGCCCCCTCAACGACCGTCTTCTCGATCCCCACCAGCATGGCGACGGCCCGTTCGAGGTCGCGTTCCGGGACGAGCACCACCTCGTCGGCAAGCTCGGCCAGAATGCGTGAGGTAAGCTGACCAGGCTCCTTGACGGCGATGCCTTCGGCGAGCGTATCGCCGCCCAGCGGCATGTTGCAGCCGTCGACCGCGCATTTCATCGATGGATAGAGCTCGGCTTCGACCCCGATCAATTCGACATCCGGTTTCACGGCCTTGGCCGCGATCGAAATGCCGGACATCAGGCCGCCGCCGCCGATCGGCACGACGATCGTGTCGAGGTCGGGCGCGTCCTCGAGCAGCTCGAGGCCGAGGGTCCCCGCCCCGGCGATGATCTGCGGGTCGTCGAACGGGTGGACGAAGACATAGGCTTGCTCGCGCTCGAGCTCGCGCGCCTTGGCGTAAGCGTCGTCGAACATCGCGCCGTGGAGGACGACCTTCGCGCCGTGGCCTTCCGTCTGGACGACCTTCACCGTCGGGGTTGGCTCGGGCATGACGATGACCGCCGGGATGCCGAGCCGCTTGGCGTGGTAAGCGACGGCCTGGGCGTGGTTGCCAGCCGAGGCGGCGATGACTCCACGCGCGCGCTCCTCGGCGGTCAGCTGGAGCAATTTGTTGAGCGCGCCTCGCTCCTTGTAGGCGGCGGTGAACTGCAAATTCTCGAACTTCAGCCAGACCTCTGCGCCGACCGCGTCGGAGATCGTGCGGCTGTGCAGCATCGGCGTGCGGATGACCGCGCCGCGGATGCGCTCGGCGGCGGCGCGGATGTCATCGATGGTCGGGGGCTGCATCATCGATGCGGAGGCGTAGCGGTTCACAGCCAAGCGAACAATGCTATGCGGTCGCGATGCGAAAGACCCTGTTCGCGCTCGCCGCAGCGCTGCTCGCCTCCTCCGCCTCGGCGGACAGGCTGGTCACCAACGTCAACGGCGTCCAGGTCGGATCCGACGGGAGGATCCAGCATTTCCGCGCGCTGGTGATCACCGACGACGGAAGAGTGCGGCAGACCATTGAGCACCCGGAGCTCTTCAAGCTCGCCGGGATCACGGAGACGGTCGATGGCGGCGGACGCACGCTCCTGCCGGGGCTGATCGACGCGCACGGCCACGTCATGGGGCTCGGCTTTTCGGCACTTCAACTCGACCTCGTAGGGTCCCGCTCGCTAGAGGATCTGAAGCAGCGGCTGAGCGCTTATGCGGCGGCGAATCCCGACGCACCTTGGATTATCGGCCGTGGCTGGAACCAGGAATTGTGGCCGGACAAGCGCTTTCCAACCGCCGCCGATCTCGATTCCGTGGCCAGCGACCGGCCCGTGGTGCTGGAACGCGTCGACGGCCATGCAACGGTGGTGAACAGCGCGGCCCTGAAAGCCGCTGGCGTGACCGCCGCGACCCGAGACCCGGTCGGCGGCAAGCTCGAGCGCGATGCGCGCGGCAACCCGACCGGCCTTCTGATCGACGCTGCCGCCGATCTGGTCGGAAAGAAAATTCCCGAACCGACGGCAGCGCAGCGCGACGCCGCGCTCGCCAAGGCTCAGGAACTTCTGCTTGCGAGCGGCCTCACTGCCGTCGCCGACATGGGCACGTCCCTGGCAGAATGGACGGCGATGCAGCGCGCCGGCACGTCCGGGCGCCTGAAGATGCGGATCCTATCCTACGCGACGGGTCCCGAAATGGTCGCCGCCGGCCACGCAACGCCACGGCCAACTCCGTGGCGTTTTGACGACCGGCTCCAGCAGCGCGGCGTCAAATTCTACGCCGACGGGGCGCTGGGGTCGCGCGGCGCGTGGCTGAAACAGCCCTATGCCGACAAGCAGGACACGCGCGGGCTGCAATTCTTGACCGACGCCGAGCTACGCCGGCAGGCCGGCGCGGCGGCCGCGAACGGCTATCAGCTCGCGATTCACGCGATTGGGGACGCAGCCAACGCGCAGGTCATCTCGGCTTACGAGGAACTTGCGAGAAAATACGGCGCCGACCGCCGCTGGCGGATCGAGCATTTCCAAGTCGCCGATCCGCAGGATATTCCGCGTCTAGCCAAGACCGGAATCATCGCCTCGATGCAGCCGACTCACCAGACCAGCGACCGGCTGATGGCCGAGAAAAGACTCGGGCCGAACCGGCTTACGGGCGCTTATGCGTGGCAGAGCGTGCTGAAGAGCGGCGCCCGGCTCGCGTTCGGCTCGGACTTTCCGGTCGAATCGCCCAACCCATTCCCGGGTCTCGCCGCGGCAATCACCCGGCAGGACATGGAAGGCCAGCCGCCGGGGGGCTGGATTCCCGCCGAGCGGCTGAGCTTCCCCCAGGCGCTCGACGCCTTCACCCGCGCCGCGGCCTATGCCGGCTTCGCTGAGGACAGGATCGGATCGCTCGAACCGGGAAAATGGGCCGATTTCATCATCATCGACCGCGACCCGACCAAGGTCGATGCGCAATCGCTTGCTCGGACTCAGGTGCTGGAGACGTGGGTCGCGGGCAAGAAGGCGTGGGCGCGGGCGGCTAGCGCTGCGCCGACTGAGCGCGGGAAGTGAGCATCGACGGCGTCAGAATCTGCGGCAGCTCTTCCGGCGGCCGGCCCGGCGCGTACCACAGATAGAGCGGCACGCCGGCGCGACCGCGGTCTTCAAGAAAGCGGGTGATCGCCGGATCGCCGTTGGTCCAGTCCCCCGCGAGCACCGCCACACCTGCCTTGTCGAACGCGCCGCGGACCGCCTCACGATCGATCGCCGCGGCCTCGTTGGCCTTGCAGGTGAGGCACCAGTCGGCGGTGAAATAGACGAACACCGGCCGGCCTTGTCGCAGATAGTTCGCGACCCGCGCCTCGCTCCACGGTTCGGCACCGGCGAGAGTCTTGGCTTCGGCGACGGGTTGCCGCGGAAGCTTGGCGACCGCCGGTACGATCACGAATGCTGCGAACGCAAGTGCGCCCCAGCCCCAGCGGTTGCTGACCTTCCCTAGCTGGCTGTTGCCGAAGGTCCGTAGGCAAATTGCCAGCAAAAAGAGGGCGCCGACGCCCAGCAGGAGCCCGTTCGTCCCGGCTTGCCGATACAGCAGCCACAGCGCCGCAAGCGCGCTCAGGCCCATCGGAATGGCGAGCAGGCGCTGCAGCTTGCGCATCCATGGGCCGGGCTTCGGCATGCGGTTTCGAAGCGCTGGCACAAAAGCGATCAGGAGGAAGGGGATGGCGAGGCCCAGGCCGAGCGCGGCAAAGACGAACACCGACCCGGCCGCTGGAAGCAGCAGCGCGGCGCCCAACGCGACGCCGAGGAACGGCCCGGCGCAGGGCGTGGCGATAAAGGCGGCGAGCGCGCCGGTGCCGAAGCTTCCGGCGGGGCGCAGGCGGCCGCCGAGCCCCGGCAGATCGAACACGCCGAGCAGGTTCGCCGTGATCGCCACCGCGAGCAGCAGCAGGATCATGACCGTGCGCGGGTCCTGCAGCTGGAACGCCCAACCGGCCTCGACCCCGGCGGCGCGAATGGCGAGCAGCGCGACGCCCAGCGCGCCGGTGCCGACGATTGCGCCGGCAGTGTAAGCGAGCGCGTCGCGGCGCGCGTCGGCCGGGCTCTCGCCGGCCCTCGACAAATGCAGCGCCTTCAGGCCGAGGATCGGGAACACGCAGGGCATTAGGTTGAGAAGCATCCCGCCGAGAATCGCCCCGAGGACGGCCCACAGCACCGCTGCCCTCGATCCGATCGGCGATCCCTCCGGCACGGGTCCTGGGATCGCGCGGAACTCGAGCCCGCGACCATCGTCCAGCGCCAGCACGCCGGAGAATTCGCGCGGCGCGGCGCCCTTGCGCTGGAGCTCGGCGATCACCCAATCGCCCGAGCGGCGAAACTGCTGCTTCGCTGCATAGTCGACCGGCCCGTCGTCGATCGGGAAGAGATATGGGTCGCCGAGCTCGACGCTCTCGGGGATGGGCACTGCAACGCGCAGCTTGTCGCCCGCCACCGAGAAGCGGCCGGGGCTGACGAGGGGGCGCGGCAGCGCCTGGCGCCACTCGTCGAACTTCGCGCGCTCGGGCGTCCCGGCTCCGACCGGCAGGTCGAGCGCCAGCTCGCCCTGCTCGGGAACGCAGATTTTGTCGGTGCAGGCGAGCCACCGCGCCTGCGCGCGGATCGGGATCAGGCCCGTCGCGCCGGCCGGGACCTTGAGCCGGACGAGCACCGCATAGTCATGCTCGTAAACGTAGTTCATCAGGCCGGCGATGGTCAGCCTACCAGGCACCGGATAGCGCAGCGGGCCCGCCGCGAAGCCATTGGGCAATTGCCAATCGACCTGCATCGGGAGGCCGGCATCGCCTGGGTTCTGCCAATAGCCGTGCCACCCGGGCTTCGGGATCATGTGAATGGCGAGCTCCACCTCGCCGCCGGGCGAAGCCGGCCCTTCGGCAACCAGCCGGGGTTCGACTCCGCGCGCCTGGAGGACAGCCGGCACGAGCATCAGAAGCAGCCAGATCAGCAGTCGCCGCATGAGCCAGCGGCTAGTGATTCAATCCCCCCGCGTCGAGCCTTGAACCTTTTGCCGCGATTGCTGGCACTAATCCCCGGTGGTAAACGGAAGCCACGCAAAGGGGGTATCTATGCCAGCGACCCGCCCCGCCCTCGCCGCCTCGTTCCTGATCCTTGCCGCGACGAGCGCGCCGGCCGTCGCCAACAGCAGCGGCGGCAGCATGGGATCGATGCCAAGCGTCAGCGCGCCGGAGTTCGACATCGCGGAGGAGTATCGCCGCGGGATCGACGCCCTCAAGGCGAGCCAGTTCGCCGACGCGAAGAAGGCGTTCGACAAGGTGCTCGGCGTCGCGCCGACCGACGCCAACGCCAACTTCCTCGCGGGAATGGCCCGCGCCGGTCTTAACGACTTCAAGGGCGCTGCGAAGAATTACGAGCGGGCAGTCAAGGCCGACAGCAAGCTCGTCGCCGCGCATCAGGAGTTGGCGGTCACCTATTTGAAGCTCGGCCGGCGCGACAAGGCCGAAGCGCAGCTCGCCAAGCTGCAAAAGCTCGAAGCCAGTTGCGCCGGGACGTGCAAGGACGCGCAGGCGATCAAGGACGCGGTGACCGCGGTGCAGGCCGCGCTGGCCGCCCCGCCGCAAGCCAGCCTGACGACCATGCCGCCGCTGCTCTTCGCCAGCTCGGAGGCGGGCGATCATGCCTATCTCGACGCGGTCGCGCTGATCAATGACCATCGCTATCCGGAGGCGATCCAATCGCTCGAGAGAGCGCGCGCGGCTTTCGGCGCCCATCCCGACATCCTGACCTACCTCGGCTTCGCCAACCGCAAGCTGCATCGCTTCGATGCCGCGGAACATTATTACCGCATGGCGCTCGCGGCCGAACCGGAGCACCGGCAGGCCACCGAATATTATGGCGAGCTTATGGTCGAGCGCGGCGACCTTGCCGGCGCGAAGGCGATGCTCGCCCGGCTCGAGGGCCTGTGCACCTTCGGCTGCGCTGAGGCCGATGAACTGAGGCAATGGATCGCGGCCAAGGGCCAACCCGCTTCCTGATCGCGGGGCTGGTGCTGGCCTTGTGCGGCGCGGCTGACCGCCCGCAATTGCCGATCCGCGAAGCGCGCTGGCTCAAATCGCCGGATATCATCGCGGACCTGACGACACAGCCGCCGGAATGCCTTGCCTGGCCGAAGGCGAGGGCTGAACGCCGCTCGGTCGCCGTCGGCCGCGCATTGTTTCGCTCCCCGCTGCTGCTCGGCGGACAGGCGGCGAGAGCCGGGCTCAGCTGCGCCAGCTGTCATCGCAACGGGCGCGCCAGCCCGCATTTCCATTTCCCGGGAATTTCCGACGCGCCGGGGACGGCCGACGTCACGGCCTCGATCATGAGCGAGCACCGCGGCGACGGCATCTTCAATCCGAAGCCGATCCCCGACCTTGCCGGCGACCCCGCCCGGCTCAAGGTGAAGGGCACGCCCAAGCTGCGGCCGTTCATCCGCGGGCTCATCGCCGAGGAGTTCGACGGTCCCGAGCCATCCGCTGCCGCGCTAAACGCCGTGACCGCTTACGTGGCGGCGCTGACACCCGGCGCCTGCACCAAGGCCGAACCGATTACGCTCGAAGCGAAGCTGATCGAGGTCGACGCGGCGGTCGACCTCGCCAAGTCTGCTTATCAATCCGGCGATTCCGCGACGGGCCGCGCGCTGCTCGCCGCCGCGCGCTCCACGCTCGGCGCGATCGACGAGCGCTTCCAGGTCGCCGGCCTCGATGCCGCCCGCGCCGAACTTCGCGCCGCGGACGCCGAGCTGTTCAGCCTGCAGGAAGCGGGAGCGCGCGGGCGCTGGACGGCCTGGGCGCGCAACTGGCCGAGGCGCAAGGACGCGCTGCGCCCGGCCGCGACGCGGTCGCTGTTCAATCCTGCGGTACTGCGAAGGGCGATCTAGTCGAGGTTAGGGCGAAGCCAGCGCTCGGCCTCTGCGACCGGCACGCCGCGGCGCGCGGCATAATCCTCGAGCTGATCGCGGCCGATGCGCGCCACGCCGAAATATTGGCTGTCGCGGTGGCCGAAGTAGAAGCCCGAGACCGCCGAGGTCGGCCACATCGCGTAATTTTCGGTCAGCGCGACTTCGCCCGGCGCGCCGCCGAGCATGTCGAACAAGGTCACCTTCAGCGTATGGTCGGGGCATGCGGGATAGCCGGGCGCGGGTCGGATCCCCTGATATTTCTCGCGGATCAGCTGCTCGTTCGAAAAATGTTCGTCGGCATAGGCCCACAGGCGGTTGCGGACCTCGGCGTGGAGGACTTCGGCGAAGCTTTCAGCGAGCCGGTCGGCGAGCGCCTTGAGCAGGATGTCCGAATAATCGTCGTTCGCCTCCTTGAAGCGGGCGAGGTGCGGCTCGAGACCGTGAATCCCGACCGCGAACCCGCCGATCCAGTCCTCTCCGTCGGGATTGATGAAATCAGCGAGGCAGAAGTTGGCGCGGCCTTCGCGCTTCTTCACCTGCTGACGCAGGAAGGGCACGCGCACATAGTCGTTGCCGGCCAGGACGAGCAGGTCGTCGCCCTCGCGCTTGCACCGCCACAGGCCAACCGTGGCCTTCGGCGTGACCCAGCGTTCGGCGATCAGCTGGTCGAGCATCTTCTGCCCGTCCTCGAGCAGGCTGCGAGCGCTTTCGCCGACGACCGGATCGTCGAGGATCGCGGGGTAGTTTCCAGCGAGCTCCCAGGCGCGGAAGAACGGCGTCCAGTCGATCGACGCCTTGAGGTCCTTCAAGGGCCAGTCGCCGAAATGATGGAGGCCGGGATATTGCGGGGGCGGCGCCTGGCCGGCCGGATCGTAGGAGAAGGCGTTGGCGCGAGCGTCCTCGAGCGTCGCAAGCTCGCTCTGCCCACTGCGCTCGCGTGACTTGCGGAGCTTGTCGTAATCGTCGGCGGTGGTGGCGATCAGCGGCTCGCGCTGCGTGTCCGACACAAGCGACGAGGCGACTCCAACCGCCCGGCTCGCATCGAGCACGTGGATCACGGGCCCGTCATAGGCCGGGTCGATCCTGAGCGCAGTATGCGCCTTGCTGGTGGTCGCGCCGCCGATCAGCAGCGGGGTATTGAGGCCCAGCCGCTGCATCTCTCCCGCCACCGTGACCATCTCGTCGAGCGACGGGGTGATCAGGCCGGAAAGACCGATCATGTCCGCATTCTGGTCGTTCGCCGCCTGGAGAATGTCCTGGCATGGCACCATGACGCCGAGGTCCACAACCTCGAAGCCATTGCACTGCAGGACCACTCCGACGATGTTCTTGCCGATGTCGTGAACGTCGCCCTTCACGGTTGCCATCACGATCCGGCCCTTGCCCTGGGTTGCCCCGGTCTTTTCCTTCTCCGCCTCGATGAAGGGGATGAGGTGCGCCACCGCTTTCTTCATCACACGCGCGGACTTGACGACCTGGGGGAGGAACATCCTGCCCGACCCGAACAGGTCGCCGACGACGTTCATACCGTCCATCAGTGGGCCCTCAATGACCTCGATCGGCCGAGCGAACTGCTGGCGCGCTTCCTCGGTATCCTCGACGATGTGCGCGTCGATGCCCTTCACCAGCGCGTAGGAGAGGCGCTCGGCGACCGTCAGCGAGCGCCACTCAGCCGCAGCCTTCTCGGCCTCGGCATCGACGCCCTTGAACCGCTCGGCAAGCGCGATGAGCCGCTCGGTCGCGTCGTCGCGGCGATCGAGGATCACGTCCTCGCAGGCCTGGCGCAATTCCGGGTCGATCGCGTCGTAAACGTCGAGTTGCCCCGCGTTGACGATGCCCATGTCCATACCCGCCGGAATCGCGTGGTAGAGGAACACGCTGTGCATCGCGCGACGCACCGGCTCGTTGCCGCGGAACGAGAAGCTGAGGTTGGAAAGCCCGCCCGAGATGTGCGTGCCGGGGCAGCGGCTGCGAATCTCCCCAGCCGCCTCGATGAAGTCGATGGCGTAGCGGCGATGCTCGTCGATCCCGGTCGCGACCGCGAAGATGTTCGGATCGAAGACGATATCGCGCGCCTCAAAGCCCTGGTCCAGCAACAGGCGGTAAGCGCGTTCGCAAATCTCCACCTTGCGCTGCACGGTGTCGGCCTGTCCGACCTCGTCGAACGCCATCACCACCACCGCCGCGCCATAGGCCCGGCACTTGGCTGCGAGCTCGAGGAACGGACCCTCTCCCTCCTTGAGGCTGATGGAATTGACGATCGGCTTGCCCGAGACGCATTTCAGCCCCGCCTCGATCACGCTCCACTTGGAGCTGTCGATCATCACCGGCAGCCGGGCGATGTCCGGCTCGGCGGCGATGCGCTTGAGGAACGTCGTCATGGCGAACTCGGAATCGAGCAAAGCCTCGTCCATGTTGACGTCGATGATCTGGGCGCCGTTTTCGACCTGGTCGCGCGCGACCTCGACCGCCGCATCGTAATCGCCGGCGAGGATCAGCTTCTTGAATCGGGCGGAGCCGGTGACGTTGCAGCGCTCGCCGATATTGACGAATCGCGCCCCGGCGCCCGTCTTTTCCACCTTCGATGCCTCCATCTCAGGCGGCGATCGTCATCGGCTCGAGGCCGGCGAGGACCGTTTCGCCGGGGGCATCCGGGATGGCGCGCGGCGTGCAATCGCGCGCCATCCCGGAGATTGCGGCGATGTGCGAGGGAGTCGTCCCGCAGCATCCGCCGACGATGTTGACGAGCCGGCTGTCGATCCAGTCGCGCACCTGCGCGGCGGTTTCCTCGGCAGCCTCGTCATATTGTCCAAGCTCGTTGGGCAGTCCGGCATTGGGGTAGGCCATGATGAGGGTGTCGGCGACCGCGGCCAGAGCGGCGAGGTGCGGGCGCAGCTGGCTGGCGCCGAACGAACAGTTGAGGCCGATGGTCAACGGCTGGGCATGGCGCACGCTGGCCCAGAAGGCTTCAACCGTATGGCCCGACAGGTTGCGGCCGCTTAGGTCGGTCAGGGTCATCGAGACCATCCGCGGCAGCTCGCGGCCAAGCGCCTGCTCGGCCTCGAGAGCGGCCATGATCGCCGCCTTGGCATTGAGCGTGTCGAATACCGTCTCGATCAGGACGAAATCGACCCCGCCCGAGACCAGCGCATCGATCTGTTCGCGGTAGACCGCCTTGACCTCGTCGAAATCGACCTCGCGAAATCCCGGATCGTTGACGTCAGGCGAAAGCGACAAGGTCTTGTTGGTCGGGCCGAGCGCGCCCGCGACCCAGCGCGGCCTGCCGTCCGCGGCTGAATAACGGTCGGCGACCTCCCGCACGATTTCCGCCGAGGCGCGGTTGATGCGCGCGACAAAATCCTCGGCGCCATAATCCGCCTGACTGATGGCATTGGCGTTGAACGTATTGGTGGCGAGGATCTCGGCGCCGGCCTCGGCGAAGCCTTCGCAAATCGACCGGACCAGGTCGGGCCGGGTCAGGTTCAACAGATCGTTGTTGCCCCTCTGGTCCCTCATCAAATCGAGCCCGCCGCAATAGTCCGCGCTCGGCAGACCATACGCCTGGATTCCGGTCCCGTACGGCCCGTCCTTGATCAGAATCCGCCTAGCCGCTTCCGCGCGGAGGGAATTCGCGGGCGTCATGCCTTCGCCCTCACGCCGAGCAGGTGGCAGATGGCATAGCTGAGCTCGGCGCGGTTGAGCGTGTAAAAATGGAAGTGGCGCACGCCACCAGCGTAGAGCTGGCCGCAAAGCTCGCCAGCCACCGTGGCGGCGATAAGCTGGCGCGCCGCCGGCAGATCATCGAGGCCTTCGAAGAGATCGTCCAGCCACGGCGGGATGCTCGCCCCGCAAGTCTGGGCGAAACGGCGCGTGGTGGCGACGTTGGACACGGGCAGGATTCCCGGGACGATTTCGACATCGAGCCCGGCGGCAGCGGCTTCGTCGCGAAAGCGGAAGAAGCAATCGGCCGAAAAGAAGAATTGGGTGATGGCGCGGTCCGCGCCGGCGTCGACCTTGCGCCTTAGGTTTTCGAGGTCGAACGCGCGGTCGCGCGAGTCCGGGTGGACCTCCGGATAGGCAGCGACCGAGATATCGAACGGCGCCACGGCCTTGAGGCCGGCAACCAGTTCACACGCGTCGCGGTAGCCTTCCGGATGCGGCCGATATTGCGCGCCGGGCTCGGGCGGATCGCCGCGAAGAGCGACGATGTTGCGCACGCCAAGGTCCCAATAGTCGCGCGCGATCTCGTCGATCTCGCTCTTGCCGGCTCCGACGCAGGTCAGGTGCGCCGCGGGAGTCAGAGGTGTTTCCTTGAGGATCCGCTCGACCGTCGCGTGAGTCCGCTCGCGCGTCGACCCGCCGGCGCCGTATGTCACCGAAACGAAGCGCGGATTGAGCGGCGCGAGCGTCTGGATTGATGTCCACAAGGTCTCGGCCATCGCCTCCGTCTTGGGCGGGAAGAATTCGAAGCTGACCTGAATGTCGCCGCGCGCTTCGGCGAACAGCGGCTGGTGATGGTCGAGCGTCGGCTGGCGGTTCATGCCGCCCTCCGTTGCGTGAGCGGGGCTTTCCCGCCGCGCCACAGGGTCACAGTCAACTCGCCGCCTTCGAGATGCTCGACATGATCGACGGTGAGGCCCGCGGCCGCGAACCAGCCGGCCATGACCTCGTCCTCGAACCCGAGACGGATGTGGGCGTCGGTCGCGCGCAGCTCTTCGCGATCGTGCGCAGCGAAATCGACCACGAGCAGGCTGCCGCCGGGCGCGAGCACACGCCCGGCCTCGGCAATCGCCGCCGCCGGTGAGTGGGCATAGTGCAGCACCTGGTGGATGATGATGCTGTCCGCCGCCTCGTCGGGCAGCGGTAGCGCATACATGTCACCCTGGCGCAAGCTCGAGCTGATGCCCGCGGCCTCGAGCTTGACCCGGGCAAGGCGGAGCATCTCCGACGAGCGATCGATCCCGATGGCCTGCGTCGCGCGCGGCCCGAACAGCTCGATCATCCGCCCAGTGCCGGTGCCGATGTCAACCAGCCGGCCGAGAGACCGCACCCCAAGCGTGCGATCGATCGCCCGCTCGACTTCACTTTCGGCGACGTGCAGCGACCGAATCTGGTCCCAGACCTCGGCGTGGGCGGTGAAATAACGGTTGGCGGCTTCGGCGCGATCAGCGCGAATCGACTCCGTCCGCGCGCGATCCGATGCAAACAGGGCCGCGGTCGACTCGTCGGACCAGCAGTCGATGAGCTCGAACAGGGGCTGGGTCCGCTCGGAATCGGCGAGGGCAAGAAAGACCCAGCTTCCCTCCTTGCGCCGCTCGAGGACGCCGGCATCGGCCAGGATCTTGAGGTGGCGGGACACTCGCGGCTGGCTTTGGCCGAGGACCTGGGCAAGCTCGCCCACCGACAGCTCCATCAGGCGCAAAAGCGCCAGAATCCGCAGGCGCGTCGGATCGGCAAGCGCCTGAAAACGATCCGCGAGAGGCAAGTTCGAGGCCACTGAGTTAAGGATATAAAGATATCTTTATATCGTCAATTCAATGTGCGTAATAATCCCTTGTTCAACGATAGGGATTGCACGGCTGCACGGCCCTATGTAATTCGGCGCGCTGGCCTGGCCGATTCGCGCGCAGGCCGAGACCGGTGTCGCCAACGACACCCCTGAAGGGAGTGGAACGATCATGAAGAAGGTTGCAGTGACCGTTGCGGTCCTCGCGCTCGGCCTCGCCGCGTGCCAAGACAATGCCGCCGACAACAACGTGAGCGCAGTCAACACCGTCCAGAACGAGGTCGAGGCTGACCTCAACGCGACGGCGAACGACACGGCGAACGTCACGAACGCGGCCGACAATGCGCTCGACAACACGGCCAACGCCGTCGCCAACGAGACGACCGACAATACCGCGAACTAAGCTGAGTTGACGTCGTGAAGAATACCGCTTTGGCCGCTGCGGTTCTCGCCTTCGGCCTCGCCGCGTGCACGAGGCAGGAAACTGCCAACAACGCGGTCGAGACCGACGCCGAGAATGCCGCAGTGTCCGACACGATCGCCGCGATGAACGATGCGACGGCCAACGCCAATGCCGAGATCAACGCGACCGGGATGGACGCAAACGCGACGACCAACGCCGCGGCGAGCACGACCAACGCTGAGTAAGCGCTTTGCCTCTTTTGGGCAAAGCTTCGACCTTGGGGGCCGCCTTTCGGGGCGGCCCTTTTTTTATTGTCGGCCTTGGCTAGGATGATCGAATGCGACCGGTCATCGGGTGTCTCGCGCTTTTCCTGGCCGCCTGCGGCGACGGCCGCCCCCCGGCTCCAACCGAGGAACAGTCCGCGCGGCTCAACGAGATGGAGCGTGCGCTCGACGCCGAAGCGGCCAAAGAGAAAGGGCCGGAGACCAATGCCTCCGGCCCTTCCAACTCGTCGGACTGACGGACGGACTAGAAGTCCATTCCGCCCATTCCGCCGCCGGCCATCGCGGGAGCCGGCTTGTCGTCCGGCAGCTCGGCGATGGTCGCCTCGGTTGTGATCAGCAGGCCGGCGACCGAGGCCGCGTCCTGCAGCGCCGTGCGCACCACCTTGGTCGGGTCGATCACGCCCGCCTTGACCAGATTCTCGTAGGTCTCGGTCTGGGCGTTGAACCCGAGGCTCGCGTCGTTGCCGTCGATCAGCTTGCCCGCGACAACCGCGCCATCATGGCCCGCGTTCTCGGCGATCTGCCGGACCGGCGACTGCAGCGCCTTGCGGACGATGTCGATGCCGCGCGTCTGGTCGTCATTCTCGCCCGACAGACCGTCGAGGGCCTTCGCGGCATAGAGCAGAGCGACGCCGCCGCCCGGTACGATGCCCTCCTCTACCGCGGCGCGGGTCGCATGAAGCGCGTCGTCGACGCGGTCCTTGCGCTCCTTCACCTCGATCTCGGTCGCACCGCCGACCTTGATCACCGCAACGCCGCCGGCGAGCTTGGCCAGACGCTCTTGCAGCTTTTCGCGGTCGTAGTCGGAGGTGGTGTCTTCGATCTGGGTGCGGATCTGGGCGATGCGGCCTTCGATGTCCTTCTTGGCGCCCGAGCCGTCGACGATGGTGGTGTCGTCCTTCTTCACCACGACCTTCTTGGCTTTGCCGAGCATGTCGAGCGAGACGTTTTCCAGCTTGATGCCGAGGTCTTCGCTGATGACCTGGCCGCCCGTGAGGATGGCGATGTCTTCCAGCATGGCCTTGCGGCGATCGCCGAAGCCCGGCGCCTTCACCGCCGCGACCTTCAAGCCGCCGCGCAGCTTGTTGACGACGAGGGTGGCCAAGGCTTCGCCTTCGACGTCTTCAGCGATGATGAGCAGCGGGCGCTGCGATTGCACCACAGCTTCGAGGATCGGCAGCATCGGCTGCAGCGAAGAGATCTTCTTTTCGAAGAGCAGGATGACCGGATCTTCGAGCGTCGCTTCCATCTTGTCGGCATTGGTGATGAAGTAGGGCGAGAGGTAGCCGCGGTCGAATTGCATGCCTTCGACGACTTCGAGTTCGGTCTCGAGCGACTTGGCTTCTTCAACCGTGATGACGCCTTCGTTGCCGACCTTGGCCATCGCGTCAGCCAGGAACTTCCCGATGTCGGTGTCGCCGTTGGCGGAGATGGTGCCGACTTG
>DATEEM010000042.1:0-28507 GCA_035281125.1 Sphingomicrobium sp.
ATCAACACGGGTACGGGCCAGGCGCCGACCCTGTCGGAGATTTTCGCCGCCGGCGCGCAGGCGTTCGGGCGGCCCGAGCTGGCGAGCGCCAATGACGCGACCGGCGATCAGCCGCCGCTCATCCAGGCCGATATGAGCCGCTTCCGCCGCGAGGTCGGCGACCCGCGGGCACGCGACATCGCGACGGGCCTCAAGGATCTCGCCGCATGAAGCTCGCCGACGCGCGGATCGGCTATGCCGGCTACAGCCGCGACTTCAGCGCCCCCGGCGACCGCCGGCGTTTCGCCGTCTACGCGCGCGAACGCGGCCTGACCTACGAGCAGGCGAGGATCGACCAGCCCTATGACGTGGTCCTCATCACCCATCATAGCGACCTCCCGGCGTGGATCGCGCGCAAGCGGCTCGAGGGCGACAGGCTCAAGCTCCTCTTCGAGTTGATCGATTCCTATCTTGCCGATCGATCGCCGATGCGGCGCTTGCTCAAGGGGGTCGGCCGGTCCGTGGTTGGGACCGATAGCCGACTCTCGCTCGACTTCCTCAAGGCCCTCAAGGCCGCCTGCCATGCAGCCGATGCGGTCATTTGCGCGACGCCCGAGCAGCAGCGAGAAATCCGCGAGCTGAACGACAACGTCCATCTGAGCTTCGACTGGTTCGGCGATGAACTGCGCGATTCGAAGACCGACTATCGACGGTCACGCAAGTTGCGATTGGTGTGGGAGGGGCAATCGACCACGCTTTCGCATCTCCGCGTCATCCGTGAGCAGCTCAATGAGCTTGCCGACGGTGTGGAGCTCCACGTTGTCACGGATGCGCAAATCCGCCGCTATCACGGATGGCTGCGCTACCCGACGAAGCGGCTTCTTCAAGGCTTCCGCTGCGAAACGCACCTTCACGAATGGCGGCGGAACAGCTTTTCCAGGCACATCACCGACGCGGACGTCGCGATCATCCCGATCGACGCGTCGGATGAGTTCGCCATGGGAAAGCCCGAGAACAAGCTCGTCATGCTGTGGAAGCTCGGGATGCCGGTTTTGACGGCGGCAACGCCAGCCTACCGCCGGGCGATGGATGCCGCCGGCCTCGACCTGACGTGCGCCGATCGCTCCGAATGGCGTACTCAGCTTAGGAGAATGCTGGACGCGCCGCCCTCCGAACTGCAATCGATCGCGGAGCAGGGTCGGGCGTTCGCCGAGCGTAGCTATTCCAAGGCCGAGTTTCTGCAGCGGTTCGCCGATGTCTTCAGGTCGGTCGGGTTTGAGGACTGAAATCGTGGGAGGAAACATCGATCCGAAAACCGTCGAAGGGTTCGGCGAGGAATGGGACGCTTACGATCAATCCGGGCTGCGGCCTGACGAGCACCAACAGCTGTTCGACTCCTATTTTGCGATTTTTCCCTTCACCGAACTTCCAACCGACGCGGAGGGCTTCGACCTGGGATGCGGCTCGGGCCGTTGGGCGATGCTGGTGGCACCGCGCGTCGGACGGCTCCATTGCATCGATCCAGCGCCAAAGGCTCTTGAGGTCGCGCGTCGGCGGCTAGCGGATTGCCGCAACGTCGAGTTCCATCTCGCCAGCGTCGACCGTATTCCGCTCCGCGATGGGAGCCAGGACTTCGGCTATTCGCTCGGAGTTCTGCATCACGTGCCCGACGCTGAGGCAGCATTGGCCAGCTGCGTCCGCAAGCTGAAGCCCGGCGCACCATTCCTTCTCTATCTTTACTACAGCCTCGACAATCGACCGTTGCCCTACCGCCTGCTGTGGCGCGCGTCCGACCTTTTGCGGAAGGCGATTTCGCGCATGCCCTTTCGGGCTCGCAAATCGATCACAACGCTGCTTGCGGCCGGAGTTTATTATCCGCTGGCGCGAACGGCCCGAGGGCTCGAGGGCGCAGGCGCATCGGTTCGACACTTTCCATTGAGCGCGTATCGTGACGCGAGCTTCTATACGATGCGGACGGATGCCCTCGATCGGTTCGGGACACGGCTCGAGAAGCGGTTCTCGCGCGCACAGATCGAAGACATGATGCGTTCGAGCGGCCTCGAAAACATCACGTTCAGTGAGCAGGTTCCTCACTGGGTAGCGTGCGGCCGGAAGCGCTGAGCCAGCGAGAGAATCCGGCTATGTCGGCGACGTCGTCGAGTGGGCGTAATCGTCCGATCTGCGTCTGAGCTGCACCGTTTCGGGCAGCAACGATCGCATATAGCCGCTGCCAGCTCTCCGTATCGAACAGGGTCAGGCCAAGCCGTGCCCAGTCGGCGGCCGATAGCAGCGCGAAGCGCCGCGCGAGGCCCGGCCAACCGATCCGCCCGAAGCGCTTCTGCAGTAGCCAGTTGTAGATTTGCCGCCGCACATATCCCGCGCGATCGACTGCGACGCCTTTGAGCTCCGTCGGAAAGTGCTCGAGCAGCCGGTTCAGCCACATGTGCTGGCCGTTGAGCAGCGGGCTTCCTGGCAGCTCGCCCGGAAATTCGGGATCGATCCCGAGATAGGCTAGCCCGGAATCCTGCTTGCCGCTGTAGACATAATGACCGAACGACTTGGGCGAGACCCCGACGACGACCAGCCGCTCGGGCGTGAACAGCCAGCGGCAGCCCATCGCGAGCATGGCGTTCAAGGCATAATGGTCGGGGAAGGGCGGCTGGAAGAATCCGCCCTCGATCCGCTCGGCGGCGCGGCGGGCGACGAGCGTCGTCTGCATGTTCAAGGGGATGCGCGAGGTCCAGCGGAACATGTCACGCACGATCCCCAGCTGCTCGTCGCGCGACAGCTCCTTCTCCTCACGGAGCTCCGGGTCGAAAGCGAAATGATACGGGCTGTAATAGCTGCGCGGGTCGTCGGCGACCGACCCCGGAGCGACGAAGGAGAAACCGTTGTAGAGCACGCAGTCGGGCCAGGCGTGGCGCTCCAGCAGCGCGTCCATCTTCCTGAAATAACCGGGCAGCAGAAAATCGTCGTCGCCCATCATCAGTACATAGTCGCCGGATGAGGCGCGGTACGCGGCGTTCCAATTGTCGGTGACCGGCACGGGCTCGTCGAGGCGGATCGCGCGGACCCGCGGATCACCGCGATATTGCTCGACGATCGCCGGAGTCTCGTCGCTGTTGGCGTTGTCGGAGATGACGAGTTCGAAGTCGTCGTGATCCTGCGACAGGATCGATTCGATGCAGCCGCGCAGGAACTTGCCGCCGTTGCGGGTCGGCAGGAGCGCCGAATATCTCATGGGGCGGGCTTCCTCAGCACCATCGTAAAGGCGCTGCCGCGCATCTCGCGCCGGTCGAAGGGCACCATGAGCAGGCCGACGCCATAGCCCGCGACGAACATCGCGCGCTGCATGAGCCTGCTGCGGAAGCGGTTCATCAGCAGCCGCTGCCAGCCGAACCGGTCCCACTTCCGCCCTTCGGGATCGCCGGTGGTGACGAATGCACGTTCCAGCCCATGGCGGCGGGCGAGCCCCGCGAGCGCCTCCGGCGGGACGAGGGCGAGGTGCCGCGGCGCATCGAGGTGCGGCCAGTGACTGCCCATCAGCCTGAACTGGGCGGCGCCGGGATTTGGGGTCGCGACGATCAGGATTCCGTCCGGCGCCAGATTCGCGGCCGCGGCTTCCACCAGCTCGGGAATTTGCGGCAGGTGCTCGAGGACGTGCCACAGGACGATGACGTCGTGCGGCTCCATCGCCGCGATCGCCTCGTGAGGCTCATCGCTTTGGGTTGCGTTCACTCCGACCGTCTCGCGCAGGTACGCGCAGCAGCGAGCGTCCATCTCGATCGTATCGACGTCATAGCCCGCGCGCTTCGCCTGGAGCGCGAAGATTCCATAGGCCGGACCGACCTCGAGCAAGCGCTTGCCCGAGGCGAAGCGGTTCACGATTTCGACCTTGAAGCTTTCCTTGGCGCCCATTTCGGCGAGGCGCTCGAGCGACGGGATCGAATAATATTCGTCCTCGTAATAGCGCTCCAGATCAGCTGGGGGGTTGGTCAGGAAAACCGTCTTGCACGTCCGGCACGTCGCATAGCCGAACGGCTCGGCCGAGCAGCGGCAGTTCTCGTCGGTCGCCCGGTACGAGCCGTCACCCTTGCCGCCGCAGATCGGGCAGTCGGTCATCGCGCTGCGCCGCGCGTCGGCTGGATCACGGCCAAGGCTCCGGATCGACGGATGGCTTCGCGAAGCGGCGTGCTGGTGAGGAGATAGCCGCCGAGGGCATAGAAGGGGATCGCCAGCGCTAAGGCGATCCAAATCGCGTACTCGCTGCCCAGCATGTTGGCGGCAAGCCTCATTCCGCCCACCGCGAGAACGGCGCTGAGAACCGGGGCAGCGAGACCATGCCACAGCGACGGCAGGAGCGGAACGTGAAGGACTCGGCGGTGCACGGCTGGGAAAAGAGTGAACCCATAATAAACGGTGAGCAGCACCCAACCCGACGCGGCGCCCACGGTTCCGAACCGAGCGGTGAGGACGTACAGCGCCGGGGCGTACACCAGGATTCCGATCGCATTGACGGTGGCGGGGATGTTCGCTTTGCGGGTCGCGACCGCGGACAGATAGGCGTTCGAAAACGCGGCGTTGAGGAAGAATCCGAACGATAGCAACGCCAGCGGAAGGCCGGCGCCCCGCGCCGCCTCCTCGTTGACCCAGACGCGGAGAATGTCTGCGCCGAAGAAGACCAGCAATGCGCAGGGCAGGGCGACCGCGAAGGCGGTGAGTTCGCTGACCTTGGCGTAGCGCTGGGCGAGCTCGCGGCGACCGTGCGACGCCGCTTCGGCGAAGGCCGGAAGAGCGGCATTGTTCAGGCTGACCTGGAGCAGCGAGATGGCGATGCCGGTCGTGTAGGCGAGCGAATAATAGCCGAACGCCTCCAGGCTCAGCAGTTTGCTGACGAAGATCCGGTCCATCTGGGTGATCAGCATCGACAGGACGGCGATCGCCGCCATCGTCGCCGAGAACTTCCACACCGATCGGATCGCCGGCCAGGAAATGCGCACCATCGGCCTGAGCTCGGGAACGAGCCGGTGCGTCGCAATGGCGAAGGCGACGAGCTCGACCAGGGCGGACGCCGCGAACCAGGCGAGGAACAGGACAATGTCCGGCCAGGCGAGGATCACCGCGATACCGACGCCGAGCCGAACCGTTGCCGCCCCCGCCTTGAGCAGGTTGAGCACGTCCATCCGCTGGATGCCGCTGAGGACGCCGGTATAGAAGGAAATGGGCCAGCGGAATGCGACGTAGAGGCCGATCGCGCGGACCGCGGCCAGCACGGTCTCCGAATCCAGCGTATCGGGCTTCAGCCAGCGCGTCGCGATCAGACTTGCGGTCAGCCACAACAAGCCCGCGATCAGGATCGCCATCAGCCCGTAGATCGTTCCGACGCTATTGGTGAGCGGTGCCGATTCCGCTCGGCCCGGGCTCCGGTCCGCCGCGACCGTCTGCGTCACCGATGCCGAGAGGCCGAGATCGAGCGTGTTGAACACGATCTGCAGCACGGTAATGAGGCCGATGAGCCCGTAGGCCTCGACTCCCAGGAGATGGATCTGGATCGGCGTCGCGATCAGCGTAAGAACGGCGATCCACCCGCTTCCCGCGAGGTTCGCTAGGATGTTGGTCCTGAGCAATTTCTTCCCGCTTCTGATGGGAGGGCCGGTGGCGGTCCCGGGCTATATGCAGCGGCCCCGCGGATGTCGAGGCGATGGATTCAGCCGGCCTTGTCCTTCTGTTCGGCGACGATCGCGGCGACCCACCGCTTGCGCTTCATGCGAACCATGTGTGTGCCGCACCGCTTGCACCGGCTCTTCCAAATGCCGTTGCCCTCGGTGAAGGCCAGGGTGCCCGAACGACGGTGCCCGAGGATGCGGCACAGGATCGTCCGCCTGGCGTCGGGATCGGAATCGAGAATAACGGACTGCATGCCGGTCTTCTGCAAGATGGTCTCCTGCGATGGACGGCACGGTTGTTTCGCTAGCGCAACCAAATCCACACGCCAAATGAAAATTGTCGAAACCGTATTTGCGCGCGTGCTTAAACGACCGCATTTCCGTGCAGGTCCGCTATACGGCGGTCATCGATCGGCGTTGCGACGGATCGCGGCGCCGGATCGGCGGATGAAGCGTTTGAGGCGGACATGTGCGGGATAGCGGGAATCGTCGGCGCGTCGGGGATCGACCAGCAGGCCGTCGCACGCATGCTCGTCCCGATCGCCCATCGCGGCCCCGACGACGAGGGCATTTGGCTTGATCCCGAGGCCGGCGTCGGCCTTGGCCACCGCCGGCTGTCGATCCTCGACCTTTCGCCGGCCGGGCACCAGCCGATGCTATCCGCCAACGGCCGCTACGTGTTGACCTTCAACGGCGAGATCTACAACCATCCGGAATTGCGGGCGGCGCTCGAGGCGGACGGCGCCGTCCCCGAAGGCGGCTGGCGCGGCCATTCCGACACCGAGCTGTTTCTTGAGGGGATTTCGACCTGGGGCCTGGTCGAGGCCCTGCATCGGAGCGTCGGCATGTTCGCGTTCGCGCTGTGGGACCGAAAGGAGCGGCGGCTCAGCCTCGTCCGCGACCGGTTCGGGGAGAAGCCGTTATATTACGGCTGGGCCGGGAAGGACTTCCTGTTCGGCTCGGAGCTCAAGGCGCTTCGCTCGCATCCGCGGTTCGACACCGCGATTGATCGCGCGGCGCTGCGCGTGTTCGTGTCGCGCACCTACGTCCCGGCGCCGCTGTCCATCTACGAGCGCGTCTTCAAACTTCCGCCCGGCTGCGTCCTTTCGCTCGACCTGCGCGCCGCCTCGACACCACTGAGCGCGCCGCCGGAGGAGGGGACATGCGGCGGTCTCACCCTCGAGCGCTATTGGTCGTACCGGGACGTCGTCGAGCGCGGGCTTCAAGACCCGTTGAGCGCCAACGACGACGTTCTTGAGGAGCTGGAATCCCTCCTCGCGGCGGCGATCGCCGGGCAGGCGATGGCCGATGTTCCCGTCGGCGCCTTCCTTTCCGGCGGCATCGACAGCTCGACGATCTGCGCGCTCTATCAGAAATATTCGACCGTCCCGATCCGCACCTTCTCGATCGGCTTCGAGGAGGCGGGCTACAACGAAGCCGAGGACGCGAAGCGCGTCGCCGCCCATCTTCGCACCGTCCACCATGAACATTATGTCACGGTCCGGGAGGCGCGCGACGTCATCCCGCTGCTGCCGGCGATGTACGACGAGCCCTTCGCCGATTCCTCACAAATCCCGACGCACCTGGTCAGCCGGTTCGCGCGCGCGCAGGTGACGGTCGCGCTGACCGGCGATGGCGGCGACGAATTGTTCGCCGGCTACAACCGCCACTTCGCGGCCCCGAAGCTGTGGCAGCAGCTGCAGAAAATGCCGCGGCCGCTGCGCACAGCGACCGGCGCGCCGCTGAGCCGCATACCGTTGAGCTTCTGGGCCAATGTCGCGAACCTGGTTCCCGGGCGCCGCCAGCCCCACGTCGGCGGCAAGCTCCAGAAGGCGCTGCGCCTGGCCGCGACCGCGGACAGCTTCGACGAGGTCTATTGCAGCTTCCTCGACGAATGGAGCCACGAATCGTCGCCGGTTGTCGGCGGCGGTGGGGCCGCGCCGCCGTTCGATTTGGCGGTCGATGCGCCGGAGGCGGTGCGGACCATGTACTGCGACGCGGTCAGCTATCTGCCCGACGACATCCTCGCCAAGGTCGACCGCGCTTCGATGGCCGTCGCGCTCGAGACGCGCGTGCCCTATCTCAATCACCGGGTCGCCGAGTTCGCGGCGCGGATCCCGCTCGACCTCAAGGTCCGCGACGGGCGCGGCAAGCATATCCTTCGCGCGTTGCTGACGACGTTGGTGCCGCGTGAGCTGGTCGAGCGACCCAAAACCGGGTTCGCTATTCCCGTCGGCGAATGGATCAAGGGGCCGCTGCGGCCGTGGGCCGAGGATCTGCTCGATCCCGCGGCGATGCGCGCCGAAGGATTCCTCGACCCGCGGATCGTCGGCCGGCGCTGGTCCGATCATCTCGCCGGGCGGCGCGATTCGACCGCCGCGTTGTGGGCGATCCTGATGTTCCAGGCCTGGCTCCGCCAGCAGCGCGGTGTCAATGCCGAGGCCGCGTAGCCGCCGGCGCGCGTGGCTGTCCGCGCTCGTCGCGGGCCTCGCGGCGGCGACCAGCCAGTCGACCCCGGCGCAGCCGATCCTGACGATTCCTCCCGCGACCGCCTGGGCGATGCGGGTCACGGATCTCCACAACCGGGTTCGGGCGGCCGCGGGCGTCCCGCCGATCCATTGGGACGCCGGCCTTGCCGCCGCGGCCGACAAATATGCCGCCCAGCTCGCCCGCACCGGCCGCTGGGGCCATTCGCCGCAGGAGGCACGGGCCGGGCAGGGTGAGAATCTGTGGATGGGAACGCGGGGCGCATTCAACGTCGACCAGATGCTCGGGGCATGGGCGTCCGAAGCGCGGCTGTTTCGGCCAGGACGTTTCCCCAGGGTCAGTCGGAACGGCAATTGGACGGCCGTGGGCCACTATACGCAGATGATCTGGCGCGGGAGCTTTCGTCTCGGCTGCGCGCTTCGATCATCAGCGCATTACGATTATCTGGTGTGTCGCTACAGCCCGCCGGGCAATGTCGTCGGCGTTGGCGTCCCGTGATGGCCTGTGCTCAAGAAACGGCGGAAGACTGAAAAAATTTCGATCCGTTACGGCGTAAGGCAACTTTGTAATGGATTATTTGTTGTCGGGCGTTAGGGAAGGTGTCCCGAAGACGGGGATGAACCCCGCTGCGCCAGGAGGTGGAAGAGATGGCGAGTTCGCGGTTTAAGTCGATGGTGGCCGTTATGGCTGCCGGATCGCTTTTCGTAAGTTCCACTGGAGCGGTGGCCGCTCCGATGGCAATGGCGCCTCCCCAGCAGATCGAGCCATGGGCCGCTCTGTCGGCTTTGAGCGCTGGCGCGCCGGCCGCTGCTCTGTGCGGCGCCGCAGCGGCGACGGCGCAGGCGCCGGCCGCGGGCTGCGTGCTGCCGGCCGTGGATGCGCCCCCGCCGGTTGCGCAACCCGGCCCTCCGCCACCGACACCGGTCCCGCCGGTTGAGCCG
Source organism: Sphingomicrobium sp. (assembly GCA_035281125.1). Lineage (GTDB taxonomy): Bacteria > Pseudomonadota > Alphaproteobacteria > Sphingomonadales > Sphingomonadaceae > Sphingomicrobium. The sequence continues at coordinate 9,074 of DATEEM010000042.1, forward strand.
GTTGGCGGCGGTCTCGGCATTTCCCCGCTGTGGCTCGCTCTTGGCGCACTTGCCGCCGGCGCCCTGATCTATTTCCTTTTGATCAACGACGACGACAACGCGGAAAGCCCCGATTGATCCAGGAAGCGGATCTGGTCGTATAGGTTGGAGGACAGGCGTTATGAGGATTTCGCTTTCTATCACCCTCGGTATTGCGGCTGCGGCTGCGCTTCCTGGAGCGGCGTTCGCCCAGGCTTGGACCCCGGGGTCGGAGGTCATGGGTCAGGCGGTTCAGGTCACGACGAACGGCGTGACCAACACGGTCTATCTTGATGCCGGCGGGTCGGCGCGCATCGTGACGCCCGGTGGAAATACCGTCCCAGGAACGTGGACGGCGGCCAACGGCCAGCTGTGCCTGAACAACGGCATGGCCCAGGAATGCTGGCCTTATGCTGCGCCGTTCCAGGCTGGACAGCCGCTTACTTTGGCCAGCACGTGCGGGCAGTCGTCGACGTGGCTCGCGTCGGCCACCAATGCGCCGCCGCCGCCTCCGGGCCAGCGCGGCGAACGCGGCAAGTAAGACCCGCCAAACATTCGAATCGATTGTGCGGCTGCGTTCCCTAGGGCGCAGCCGCAAATCGTTCGTGCAAGGGGCCAAGCGATGGGCCGTGAGTCAAATCGAGGTGCAGGGGCGTGACCGCGACATAGCCGTCGGCGACGGCTTCGAGGTCGGTCTGGTGCCCGGGCGTTTCGACCATCGGGCCGAGGCCGAACCAATAATAATCGTAACCTCGGGGATCGGTCCGCTGGACGATCCGCAGCCGGCCGTAATCGCGGAGCCCCTGGCGGCAGACGCGGATTCCGCGGACTTCGTCCGGCGGGACGGCGGGAAAGTTGATGTTGATCAGCGTGCGCGGCTCGGTTTCGAAGTTCAGCAGCGGCGCGAGCACCCTCTCCGCCCAGGCTTCGGCCGCCGCGAACGGGACGGTGTCGCCCATGCCCTCGCGCGAATAGGCCTGGCTGAGCGCGATCGAGGGCACGCCGGCGAGCGCCCCTTCCATCGCCGCTGAAACCGTGCCCGAATAAGTGACGTCTTCGGCGAGGTTCGCGCCGCGGTTGATCCCCGAGAGGATCACGTCGGGCGGCGAATCTTTCATCACATGGGCCAGGGCCAGCATCACCGCGTCGGTCGGCGTCCCGGTGACCGAAAAGCGGCGCTCATCATGACGCCGAAGTCGCACCGGCGTGGTGAGCGTCAGCGAATGACCCGCGCCCGAATGCTCCTCGGCGGGCGCGACGATCCAGATGTCGTCGCTCAGCTTGCGGGCGACGGCTTCGAGCAGGCGCAGGCCGCGGGCATTCACGCCGTCGTCATTGGTCAGCAATATTCGCATGCGCGAGGCTATGGCGGGCGCGCCCTGACGACGCAACCGCCGGGGGATTGCGCCATATTCGCAACAGGTTGGCGATTTCTTCACCACTCGCCGGTAAGCGCTTGTTCAGCGGGGGGTCCCTATCTATAGGCCCCCGTTGGGGACGAGTGGCTGGCCGGATGTAAGCACCGGAAAAGCCACGAGGATTCGCCTCCGGCTGCACCGGCGGGCCGGCCGCAGCTGGCGGCAGGCGTAACTGGCTCCGCTCGGTCGCGGAGCGTGTGCGGGGAGGGGATGGAATGGCCACGGCTCTAGTCGACCTCTACGGCGGCGACGACTTCGAACGATTCGACCGGATCATTCTCGCCGAGGGCTACCGGCCGTCGGACGACGAGGAATTCATGTGCGCGAAGCACCGTGCTTATTTCCTCCGCAAGCTCAAGGAATGGAAGGAAGCGATCGTCGAGGAATCGCGCCAGACCATGGCGCAACTCCAGGCCGATTCGCTGCGCGAGCCCGACCTCGCCGACCGGGCGTCGAGCGAGACCGACTGGTCGATCGAGCTTCGCACCCGCGACCGGCAGCGCAAGCTCATCGCCAAGATCGATTGCGCGATCCGCCGCCTCTACGAAGGTGAATATGGCTATTGTGAAGTGACCGGTGAGCCGATCCCGTTGGCACGCCTCGAGGCGCGGCCGACGGCAACGATGACGCTGGAAGCGCAGGAGCGTCACGAGCGCATCGAGAAAGTCTCGAGAGACGACTGACGCTGGGCCCCGGCCGCAGGGAGAAGCGACGGCTGCGCCGGAGGCTCAGCGCTGCGTCAGAAAAAAGCCCGCCTAATGGGTATAATGCCCGGCGAGCTCGTCCTTAATCCGCAATTTTTCTTTCTTCAGGCGGTGGAGAAGGTCTTCGTCCGGATGCGGTCGATGCTCTTCCTCGTCGATCAGCGCGTGCAGCGCCTGGTGCTTCGACTCGAGAGCCTCGACCTGTGCCTTGTCCATGGGTGCCATTCCTTTCGCGAACGCAGCTGACAACCCCGTACTAAACCACGAATCTGCGCTTTTGTCTCGACCCTTGTCACGGTTCGGCCACTCCGGCGTGCAGGCCGTCGCGGATCGGCAATTCCGGCTGCGACCGCTTTGCTGTAGGATTCCACGACGATGAACGACGATCATCCGGCCGCGATCCTCGAGGCCTTGAAGGCCGAGCACCGCCGCCTCGACGAGGAAATCACCGCGCTTTCCGCGGAACATGGCCCGGATCAGCTCGAGCTTGCGCGGCTGAAGCGCCGCAAGCTTCGGCTGAAGGACCAGATTCAGCAGATCGTGGATTCCAGCATCCCCGATATCATCGCCTGACACGATTCGTCCCGCAGCGGGACAATCCGGGCCGTTGGGGCGTCCGGACGTCGCACTCGACCGTTTTCACCACGGCACAACAATGGCACCTTGCAGGCGATGGACGAATCGAATCTCCCGCAGCCGGAAGTGCGCATCACGTCGCGCCTGATCGACTCGCTCTACACCGAGGCGATGCTGCTCGCCGACGAGGCGCGATCCTATTTCGACGACGTCGGGCGCAGCGACCGCGCGAGCCTCGAGCCGTTCGCGCGGGTCGGGTTCGCGTGCGAATCGCTGAAGGTGACGACGCGGATCATGCACATCGTCGCCTGGCTGCTGACCCAGCGGGCGATTGAATCGGGCGAGATTCCCCTGGCCGACGGACGTCGTCCGGAACGCCGGCTCGGCCATGCCCAGGATAGCGATCCGGCGGTGGTCTCTCAGCTCCCGGAATCCGCGAAGCGGCTGATCCAGTCGAGCGCTGAGCTCTACGCGCGCATCAAGCGCATCGACGAGGGTGGGCTGGAAGCGGACGAGGCGCCGCAGAGTCCGGCTCGGGCGCTGATGGGCCGTCTCGAGCGCGGTCTCGGAGGCTAGGCGAGCCGCGTCCTGGCGGCCGCATATTGCTCGGCCAGTTGGTCGACGAGGTCCGCCGCGGGCCGGACCCGGTCGATCACCCCGACGCCCTGGCCGCAACCCCAGATGTCGCGCCACGCTTTTGATTTCGCCGAGCCTTCGGAGCCGAACTTCATCTGGTTCGGGTCACCCAGATTGTCGGGGTCGAGGCCGGCGCGCTCGATGGACGCGCGAATGTAGTTCCCGTGAACGCCGGTGAAATAGTCGGTGTAGACGATATCCGCGGCGCCGCTCGCGACGATGGCCTGCTTATAGTCGTCCGGGGCATTGGCTTCGTCCGTCGCGATGAACGGTGAGCCGACATAAGCGAGGTCGGCGCCGGCGGCCTGCGCCGCCAGCACGGCACCCCCGGTCGCGATCGCGCCGGACAGGATGAGCGGGCCGTCGAACCACAAGCGGATCTCTTGCAGCAAGGCGAACGGCGACCAGCGGCCGGCGTGCCCCCCGGCGCCCGCGGCGACGGCGATGATGCCGTCCGCGCCTTTTTCGATCGCTTTCTTGGCGAAGCGGTCGTCGATCACGTCATGGAGCGTGATCCCGCCCCAACCATGAACCGCCTCGTTGAGCTCGACCCGTGCGCCGAGCGAGGTGATGACGATCGGCACCTTCCACTTCGCGCAGACCGCCATGTCGTGCTCGAAGCGGTCGTTCGAACGGTGGACGATCTGGTTGACGGCGAACGGCGCGGCCGGCCGGTTCGGGTGATCGCGGTCCCACGCCGCGAGCGCTTCGCTGATCTCGTGGAGCCACTCGTCGAGCAGCGCGGCGGGTCGCGCATTGAGCGCCGGAAAGCTGCCGACGATCCCAGCCGTGCACTGCGCGATCACCAGCTTCGGGTTGGAGACGATGAACATCGGCGCGCCGATCACCGGCAAGCGCAGGCGCTGGAGGATCGGCGGCAAGCTCACGGCTGTCGGCTATAGCCGATGATAGTCTCGATACCAGTCGACGAAGCGGGGAACTCCGATGTCGATTGTCGTCTCCGGCCGGAAGCCGTGGTCGCGCTCGATAGCGCTGATGTCGGCGAATGTTTCCTTGACGTCGCCGGGCTGCATCGGCTGCGGGTCGCCGATCGCTTTGCGGTTTGTCGCTTGCTCCAGCAGCTCGACCACGCGCATCAGGTCCTCGCTGCGGTGATTGCCGATATTGTAGATGGCGTGCGGGCTCGTGCTTCCGCCGGCTTTTTCCAAGCCGTCGTCGGCCGGTGGACCGTCAAGGCAGGCGACCACTCCGCGGACGATGTCGTCGATGTAGGTGAAGTCGCGGCGCATCTCGCCGCGGTTGAACAGGGGCAGGGGGTCTCCGGCGTACAGCGCCTTGGTGAAGATCCACAGCGCCATGTCTGGGCGGCCCCACGGCCCGTAGACGGTGAAGAAGCGCAAGCCGGTCATCGGCACCCGATAGAGGCTCGAATAGCTCTCGCTCAGGAGCTCGTTCGATTTCTTGGTCGCCGCGTACATCGACAGCGGATGGTCGACGCGGTCCTCGACCCGGAACGGCAGCTCCTTGTTGCTTCCGTAGACCGACGATGACGAGGCGTAGACGAAATGGCTCGACCGTCGCGCGCGGGCTAGCTCCAGCATGTTGCAATGGCCGACCAGGTTCGCCTGCACGTACGCAGCCGGATTTTCGATGCTGTAGCGTACGCCCGCCTGCGCGCCGAGGTGCACGATGCGGTCGAAATCGGTCTTGGCGGAAAGCGCCTGCAGTGCCTCCGCGTCAGCGAAGTCGACCCGTTCGAAACGGAAGCGATTGTCGAATCGGCTCTCCAGCTGAGCGAGCCGCGCGCGCTTTAGCGCGGGATCGTAATAATCGTTGAGATTGTCGATTCCGACGACTTCGTCGCCGCGCTCGAGCAAGGTTCGCGCGGTTGCCGCGCCGATGAAACCTGCAACTCCGGTGATCAGGATCGCCATGCCCGTCCCTTAGGGAGGGAGGGGAGAGGGTCAAAGGGAAATGATGGCCGGGATTGAGCGCGCGTCGCGTATCTGCTTGAGCGGCGCGCGTGGAGCCCAGCTGGACCTTCGCCATCGACCGCGGCGGAACCTTCACCGACGTGGTCGCCCATTCGTCTGACGGCCGACTGAGGATCGAGAAATTGCTGTCGGAAGATCCGGGTCGTTACGAAGACGCGGCGCTCGAGGCGATCCGCCGGGTCCTCGAGGACGAGGGCGGCAAGGTCGCGGCGGTCCGCATGGGGACGACGGTCGCCACTAACGCTTTGCTGGAGCGCAAGGGCGATCAGGTTGCGCTCGTCATCACCCGCGGATTCGCCGACGCCCTTCGCATCGGCTACCAGGCGCGGCCCGAGATCTTCGCGCGGCGCATCGATCTGCCGTCGATGCTTTACGAGCAGGTGGCGGAGATCGACGAGCGGGTCGCGGTCGACGGCGACGTCGTCGTGCCGCTCGATGAAGATCGGGCCCGAGCGACGCTTTCGACAATTCGGGCGCGTGGGATCGACGCGCTGGCGATCGTGCTGATGCACGGCTGGAAGTGGCCGGCGCACGAAGCGCGGGTCGCGGAAATCGCGGTCGAACTTGGCTTCACCCAGATCTCGGTCAGCCACGAAGTCGCGCCGCTGGTCAAGCTCATCGGCCGCGGCGACACGACAGTGGTCGACGCCTATCTCTCGCCGGTATTGCGCCGTTATGTCGATCGCGTCGCGGCCGGGCTTCCGAACGGCGCCGATCTTCATTTCATGCAGTCCAACGGCGGACTTGCCCAGGCCCGGGCGTTCCGCGGCAAGGACGCGATCCTGTCGGGGCCCGCCGGCGGCGTCGTCGGGATGGTCGCGGCGAGCGCGCCTCACGGAGCCGGGCATTTGATCGGCTTCGACATGGGCGGGACGTCGACCGACGTGTCCCATTATGGGGGCGCCTTCGAGCTTGCCGAGGAAAGCGTCGTCGCGGGCGTCCGGATCCGCGCGCCGATGATGCAGATCCACACGGTCGCGGCGGGCGGCGGGTCGATCTGCCGCTTCGATGGAATGCGCTTTCGAGTCGGGCCTGGAAGCGCGGGCGCCAACCCCGGCCCGGCCTGCTACCGCAACGGCGGGCCGCTGACGGTCACCGACTGCAATCTCTTCCTTGGCCGCATTGACCCGGCGCATTTCCCGGCGGTGTTCGGCCCGGCCGGCGACCAGCCGCTTGACCGCGACGCGGCGCGCGCGCGCCTAAAGGAAATCGCCGAGGCGGTGGGCGGGAGGAGCCTCGAGGACGTAGCCGAAGGCTTTCTCGAAATCGCGGTCGACAACATGGCCGCGGCGATCCGCAAGATCTCGATCGCGCGGGGCCATGACGTCACGCGCTATACGCTCGCCTGCTTCGGCGGGGCGGGCGGCCAGCATGCGTGCCGGGTGGCCGACGCCTTGGGCATCGAGCGCATCCTGATCCATCCGCTCGCCGGGGTGCTGTCGGCCCACGGGATCGGCATCGCGGACGTGAAGGCGATCCGCGAGACCAGCTGGCTGAAGCCGCTCGCCGAGGACTTTTCGCAACCGCTTGACGAGCTTGAGCAGCAGGCCCGCGACGTGCTTCTCGACCAGAACGTCCCCCGCGATCGCATCGCGCTCGTCCGCCGCGCGCGATTGCGGACCGAGGGGAGCGACACCGCGCTCGACATTGCCCTTGCGCCGCCCGACGCGATGCAGTCCGCCTTCGCCGAGCTTCATCGGCGACGCTTCGGCTACTGGGAAGACGAGGCCGAGGTGGTCGTCGACGCGCTGGTCGTGGAGGCGGTTGGCCGGACCAATCCTCCCCTGCATTTGCAGGGGCGGGGGACCGCCGAAGCGGGTGGAGGGGCACCCTCCGTCAGCTTCGCTGACACCTCCCCCGAAAATCCGGGGGAGGAGATGGTCGGCCCCGCCCTGATCTTCGAGCCCACCTTCACGGTCGTCGTCGAACCCGGCTGGCGGGCGGAACGGGCGAAGGAGGGGACGCTCGTCCTTACCCGCGCCGTTCCGCTCAATCGCGAAAAGGCGGTTGGCACGGATGTCGATCCCGTTCGGCTCGAGATTTTCAACAATCTGTTCATGGCCATCGCGGAGGAGATGGGCGTGGCGCTCCAGTCGACCGCGACCAGCGTCAACATCAAGGAGCGGCTCGATTTCTCCTGCGCGATCTTCGATCGCCAAGGCGCGCTGATCGCCAACGCGCCGCACATTCCGGTGCACTTGGGTTCGATGGGCGAAAGCATCCGCACGATTATCGATACGCGCGGGCAGGCGAGGGACGGGCGCGGCATCCGCCGCGGTGATGCTTATGTGCTCAACGACCCTTATCGCGGTGGGACGCATCTGCCGGACATCACGGTGATCCTACCCGTATTCTATGGTGAGGAAGACCAGCATCCGTCAGCTTATGTCGCGGCCCGCGGGCATCACGCGGACATCGGCGGGATCGCGCCCGGCTCGATGCCGCCCGACAGCCGCAGCATCGCGGACGAGGGCGTGCTCATCGACAACGAGCTGCTCGTCGACGAAGGGCGTTTCCGCGAGGCCGAGATTCGCGGGCTCCTGACCTCAGGAGAGTGGCCGGCGCGCAACCCCGATCGCAACGTCTCGGATCTCAAGGCCCAGCTCGCCGCCTGCACGCGCGGCGCCGAGATGCTCGCCGAGACCGCGCGCGACTATGGCCCGGACGTGGTCGCGGCCTACATGGATCACGTGCTCGCCAATGCCGAGGAATCGGTCCGCCGGCTGCTCGACCGACTCGATGACGGCGAATTCGACTATGAAATGGACAATGGCGCCCGCGTTCGCGTGAAGATCACCATCGACAAGGCTGCGCGATCGGCCACCTTCGATTTCACCGGCACGAGCGACCAGTCGCCCGACAATTTCAACGCGCCCTTTTCGATCGTCCGGGCGGCGTCCCTTTACGTCCTTCGAACCCTGATCGACGATGCCATTCCCATGAACGACGGCTGCCTGCGGCCGGTCCGGTTGGTGGTCCCGGGTGGCTCAATGCTCAATCCGAGCTATCCGGCAGCGGTGGTCGCCGGTAATGTCGAGACCAGCCAGGTGGTGACCGACGCCCTGTTCGCCGCGACAGGGCGGCTTGCGCCGAGCCAGGGGACGATGAACAACTTCACGTTCGGCAACGAACGGCACCAATATTATGAAACGATCGCCGGCGGTTCCGGAGCGGGGCCAGATCATGACGGGACGAGCGCGATCCAAACGCACATGACCAACAGCCGCCTGACCGACCCGGAGATCCTCGAGACGCGCCTTCCGGTGCGGCTCGACCGGTTCGCGATCCGTCGCGGCTCGGGCGGGGACGGCGCGCACAAGGGGGGCGACGGCGTCGTCCGCGAAGTCACCTTCCTCGAGCCGATGCGCGCGAACATCCTCGCCAATCGCCGCCGCGTCGCGCCGCGCGGAATCCATGGCGGTGGCGACGCTCTTCCCGGCCGCAACTGGGTCGAGCGGGCCGACGGCTCGCGCGAGATACTCAGCGCGACCCAGTCCGCCGAGGTCGCGCCCGGCGACCGCTTCGTGATCGAAACGCCCGGGGGCGGCGGGTACGGGCCTCCATATTCCTCCCCTGCATTCGCAGGGGAGGGGAACCATCCGGAGGATGGTGGAGGGGCCCCTCCTTCAGCGCTCCGCGCTGCCGCCTTCCCTCGGAATCGAGGGGAGGAGAGGTGAACTATTGGCCGCTGCTCGGGATCGCGCTGGTCGTCGTCGGCTTCGCGCTTCGAATGAACCCGATGCTGGTCGTGACTGCGTCGGCAATCGTCACTGGCCTGCTGGGCGGGCTGGACTTGACCGAGGTCATCTCGACCTTCGGTAAGGCCTTCAACGACAACCGGATCATCGCGATCGTGTGGATCGTGCTCCCGGTGATCGGCCTGCTCGAACGGTTTGGGCTCCAGCAGCAGGCTGCGACGCTCATCCGCAAGATGAAGAATGCAACCGTTGGCCGGCTGCTGATTTTCTACCTGCTTTACCGGCAGGTGACCGCCGCGATCGGCCTGCACTCGACCGCTGGGCACCCGCAGACGGTGCGGCCCCTGGTCGCGCCGATGGCGCTCGCCGCCGCGGAGCAGCAGCACGGCGAACTCGACGAGGATACGGCCGAGAAGGTAAAGGCCTATTCCGCCGCGACCGACAATGTCGGGCTGTTCTTCGGCGAGGACATCTTCTTCGCCATCGGCTCGATCGTCCTCATTCAGCAGATCCTCTCGACCTACGGGTACAATCTCGCGCCGCTCGAGCTGGCGGTGTGGGCGATCCCGACGGCGATCGCCGCCTTCTTCGTCCATGGTTCGCGGCTGGTGTTGCTGGATCGCGGCCTGAAGCGCGGACGCATATGATCACGCTCCACTGGCTTTACACACTGGCGGGAGCGATGTTCGCGGCCTTCACCCTGCTTTCGGCGCTCGACCGAGCGAACCCGAAGCGGCTCGGCAATGCCGCGTTCTGGGGCCTCATGGCGCTGAGCCTGCTCGGCGGCGACTGGATCGGCGACTTCGGCAACGGCATCCTTGTTCTTGGCCTCGCCGGCCTTGCCGGGTTCGGCTTTATCGGACGCAGCAATCCGCCGACGACCGGCGAGGAAGAGCGGCAGCGCTGGGCGAAAAGGCTCGGGAACACGCTGTTCCTGCCGGCTCTGATCATCCCCGCGACCGCGCTTGTCGGCACTCTGCTCTACAATTATACGCCCGCGGGGAGCTTCGGCTGGATCGAGGCCAAGCGCGAGACCTACGTTTTCCTCGGCGCCGGAGTGCTGCTCGCCATCGCGACCATCTTCGTCTGGCTTCGCCCGCCGGCGATCGCCCCGCTCCAGGAAGGGCGGCGGCTGATCGACGCAATCGGCTGGGCCGCGGTCCTTCCGCAAATGCTGGCCGCGCTCGGAGTCCTGTTCGCCGCCGCCGGGGTCGGCGAAATCATCGGCTCGCTCACCCAGTCGGTGATCCCCGAGGGCAGCGTCTTCCTGACCGTCCTCGTCTTCGCGATCGGCATGGCGCTGTTCACGATGATCATGGGCAACGCCTTCGCCGCCTTCCCGGTGATGGCCGCCGCCATCGGCGTCCCCCTCCTCATCCAGCATTATGACGGGAACCCGGCGGTCGTCGGAGCGGTCGGGATGCTCGCCGGCTTCTGCGGCACTTTGATGACGCCCATGGCCGCCAACTTCAACCTGGTCCCTGCGGCCCTGCTCGAGCTCAAGGACCAATATGGCGTGGTCAAGGCGCAGGTCGCGACCGCATTGCCGATGCTCGCGATCAACATCCTCATCATCTATTTCGCGGCGTTCCGATGAGCCTCGACTCCGGCCAGGCGCACCGAATGGCCGACATCGCTTTCGGCCACGTGACGCGGGAATATCCGCACAAGCTCGATCACGTGCTCGGCGGCGACGCCGACGCGCTTCCGCCGCGCGCTCTTCATCCGATCTTCTTCGGCAGCTTCGACTGGCACAGTTGCGTCCACGGTTGGTGGACTTTGCTGACGCTCCATCGCCTTCATCCCGACGATCGCATCGCGAGGCTCGCCGCGGAGACGTTCACCGCGGAGAAGGTTTCGGCCGAGCTCGCCTATCTCGACCGCCCGTTGAGCCGTGGCTTCGAGCGCCCGTACGGCTGGTCGTGGCTGCTCTATCTTCACCTCGAAGCGACGCGCCATCCGCAGCAATGGGCCCTCCGGCTCGAGCCGCTGGCAAGGGCATTCGCACGCCGATGGCGCGATTATCTGCCGATTCTGACCTATCCGATCCGGGTCGGCACGCATTTCAACACCGCTTTCGCGCTGATCCTTTCGCTGGAGTGGGCCGACGCCTTCGATCCCGACTTGGCCGATATGATCCGCGGCCGCGCGCGCGACTGGTTCGGGGGGGACCGCGATTGCCAGGCGTGGGAGCCGGGCGGCGACGAATTCCTGTCTCCCGCCCTGATCGAGGCCCTGTGCATGGCCCGCGCGCATCCGGCGCGTTTCCCGATCTGGTTCGAGCAATTCCTTCCGCGCCTCGCGGCGCGCGAGCCGGCGACTCTGTTCACGCCGGCCACGGTGTCCGACCGCAGCGATGGCAAGATCGCCCACCTCGACGGATTGAACCTCAGCCGCGGCTGGTGCTGGCGGGAATTGGGGCGCCTGTTGCCGGAACCCGAACACTCCATCGCGATCGCTGCCGCCGGCGCACATCTCGCCGCGGCAATGCCCTATATTTCGGGCGACTATATGGGCGAGCATTGGCTCGCGAGCTTTGCGCTTCTCGCGCGTCTTTCCGGGACTCCGACGGATTCGAAAGCTTGACTGGCTCGAGCGCGAAGCGGAAAAGGGCGGCGGAACCGAGCCGACGCCTTTGGGGGGGCAAACGGCTGTGCAGAGACGAAAATTTCATCGCCTGGCGCTGATTGGCGGAGCCTCGGTTGTCGCCGTGACCGCTGTCGCGGCCGCAATTTCGCCGTCGCCCGCGGCTAATTCACAATCGGCGCAGGCGCTTCTCCAGCCCCGGCATATCGTGGAGCAACCTGCCGTCGCTGCCGTCGCTGCCGTTGCTGCGGTCGACGAGCCAGAATACGTTCGAGCGACTGCGCGCATCGGGTCGAACCTTACGGAGGCGCTGCAGAAAGCCGGCGTGCCGGAGCGCATCGGCCGGGAATATGTCGGCGTGCTGGCACGTGCGATTACGCTCGCCGACGGCCTCAGCGTCGAGGACAAGTTCGACCTCGTTTACGAGCCCGGGCAGAAGGGTCGGCTCTTGTATGTTGGACTAGACCGCGTTGCTCGCGCCGATGTCGAGCTTATGAAATGGACCGACGGCAAGGAGATGGTGTGGATCAACGGCGACGGGGTCGGCGGTGAAACCAGCCAGGGCATGAGCATGCCCGTCAACGGCCGGGTCACGTCCGGGTTCGGCAGCCGCTTCCACCCGATCCTCGGCTACCGCCGCATGCATGCGGGGCTTGACCTCGCCGCGCGCTATGGCGCGCCGATCGTCGCCGCCGCCGACGGCCGGGTGACGAGCGCGGGCTGGGCCGGAGGTTACGGCCAGATCGTCCGCATCGCCCATGCGGGCGGAATTCAGACGATGTACGGGCATATGAGCCGGATCGCGGCTCGCGGGGGCGAGATGGTGCGCCAGGGCCAGGTCATCGGCTATGTCGGCTCGACCGGTCTGTCGACCGGACCGCACCTTCACTACGAAGTGCTGAAGAACGGCCGTCCGGTCGACCCGAAATCGGTGAAGCTGGCCGCCGCGCCGGCGCAGCTGGAGGGTGAGAAGCTCCACCAGTTCCGCGGCGCCTTGCGCAGCGTCCTGATGGCTCGTCCCCAAAGCTAGAATGCATCCCGACATGACGGCGGCGCGGGACATTCCTGCCCCGCAAGGGGCGCGCTCGCTCGTTCCATGGTTATTGGTCGCTGCCGTGCCGATGATCTTCGCACTGGTGACCTGGCAAACGTCCTGGTCGCACAGTCCGGTACGCGACTGGCTGCGCCAGTTCGGCATTCCCGCGGTCGCGGGTGAGATTTGCGTGATCGGCTGGGCCATGCTTCGCGGAGCCGCGCCGCTCGGCATCATCGCAGCGCAGCCGCGATGGGTTGGGGCGTGTCTCGTCGGATTGATCGCGATTGCTTTTGCGACCGCGTTGCTCGCCGCGCCGGACCAGGTCCGGGCGCTTAGCTGGACCTTCTTGTGGCTCGTCCACCTTGCCTTCGGGCTTGCCGTCTGCGGCCTCGTGCGATCGGCCGAAGAATGGTCGAAGTCCGCTATCTGGCCGGCTGTCGTTGCGGGCCTGTGCATCTATGCGCTGCTCGTCGTCACCTTCGTCCATTCGGTTCCCGACGGCAGGCCGTTCAACTGGGAGCGGTTTCCGCTGGCCGGGGGGAACATCCGCCACATCGGCCACTTTTCCACCATCGGCGCCGCCGCGGCCGCGGGATCGGCGGCGTTCCACCGCGGCTGGGCGAGATATGCCTATTGGCTCGCCGCGGCCGTGATGCTGTCGCTGTCCTTCTGGTCGGGAACGCGCGGATCGATCGTCGCGCTGTGGGCCGCCTTCGTCGCCGGCACGGTGATGATCGCCCGCCTCCGTTCGATCGGGCCCTGGCTGGCGCTGGCGGCGAGCACCGCCGCGGGCGCCCTGCTGTCGCTCGCGGGCCCGACCCCGAACAGCCTGTTCGGGATGCGCCGCCTCGCCGCAACGCTCGACGCGCCCACCGCCGACGCGCTGGCGAGCGGCCGGCTCGCCATGTGGGCCGATGCGTGGGCGGCGTTCCTGCGGCAGCCCTGGTTCGGTTACGGCCAGGGGCAGTTCCCCGCGGTGGTCGAAAGTCAAAGGCTGTTCAACCAGCCGCACAACATCCTGCTCCAGCTGCTGCTGCAGTGGGGCGTCATCGGGACCGCGCTTGCGCTCGCCCTGGCCGCTTACGTCGCCTGGCAGTGCCGCAACGCCCTGCGGTCCCAGTCGGGGATTCAGGCGCCCGCTTTCCTGGTCGCGGCGGCGATCTTCGTCATGTCGCTCTATGATGCGACGCTGTTTCACAGCTACCCGACGATGATGTTCGCCTTTTCGCTGGCCGTGCTCGTCGGCGCCAGGGATCAGCGCGTGCGGACGTGAATGACCCCGACCTTGTCGGCATAGATGCGCCGCCAGCGGCCTGACGAATCGAGCTGCGCGATCAGCTTCCCGTTGTCCGGCGGCAGGACGGTCCAGCGGATTCCGTATTGCTCCACCGCTCTGTCGAAGCGCGCCCCGTCCCCGCCGACGATCGCGACATAATCGGTCAGGAAATCGTCACCGTAGAGCTCGGAGCGGCCGTCGATATAGGGGCGGATCCCGGCGAGGATCAGCGGCCCGCCGAAGCTGTACTCGTTGAACACCGGCTCGCCCCGCAGCTGCGGCGGGATCGCCGCGATCAGCGAGCGCGGATTGGCGCTGTCCTCGGGCGGCTGGGTCGGGATCAGCGCGCGCGCGATGACCAGCGGCACCGCGAGCAGAGCGAGGCGCGCGACGCGCGCGGCCGGCTCCGCCCTGGTGCCGAGCAGCGGCGGGATCAGGATCGCGGCGACGATCGCGAACCAGCTCTGGTGGCGCACCTGCAGGAAGGCGAGGCCGAGCATCGCCAGCACCAGCGCCAGCCGGCCGAGCGGCACCCGCGTGCCCTTCCACAGCAGCACCCCGAGCCCGAGCAGCAGGAACGCATAGAATAGAGGCGTGAACCCGGGCGTGCTCGGCTGCCATTCCTGGATCAGGTGCAGCGTCTTGAGGTTGGCGACATGGAACGGCTGGAGCAGCCCGGCGAGGCCGTTGGCGTTGATCAGCACGGCGGCGAAGCTCGCCGCGGCTAAGATCAGCCAGCCCTTGAGCGTCTTCCATTGCGCCTTGACCAAAGCGTCGAACGCGAGCGGCGCGGCGATCACCGCGGCGAGCGGGAAGCTGCCGTGGAGGTTGGTCCAGGCGAGCGGGATCAGCGCCGCCCACAAGGGCGGCGGCTCGCCGGTTTCGGCGCCGCGCGCGAGCAGGGCGGTCCAAGCCGCGAGCAGCGGCCACACAAGCACGTGCGGCCGCGCCAGCATGAACGGCGCCAGCGCTACGTCCATCGCCAGCAGCACGGTGACCAGGACCATCGGCGAGGCCCGCCGCTGGAGGTGCGCGACGACGATGGCGTGCAGCGCGATCAGCGCCGCCGCGACCGCCGCCGCCAGCCCGGCGAGCCCGGCCACGGCATAAGCGCCGGCGAGGATCAGGTCGGCGAGCCATTCCATCGCCACCCACGGCTTTCCCGCCGCGGTGAAGGAGAAAGGGTCGGCGGCGGGGATCGCGCCCTCGCGCCAGATCCACTGGCCGACCGCGACGTGCCAGCTGGTGTCGCCGTCGTCGAACAGGCCGGGCAAGGACGCGACCGCGAGCGGCACGCCGAGCACGAGGACAAACGACAGGATCGCCCGCGCAAGAGCGTCGCGCCGCGTCGCTGGCAGTGAATCGTCCCCCATCGCCGCTACACCTAGCAAATCGAACCGCGCGTCCAAGCCGCCCTGTGCCGATTTCGTACGCGCCCCGCGGCGCCCTTGAGTTGCCCCGGTCAGGCGTTAAGCCTTCGGCTGAGGGGGTAATGAGCGAACAGGCCAAAATTTTGTCGCCCAACGTCGTGCTGGCGATGATGGCGCTTGCGGCCCTCGCCGCCGTGCGCGCACTGCTGCCGATCGAAGGTCCGCCGGACAGCGATTTCGCTCTGTTCCTTTATCCGTGGATGGACGTCATCCGCGAGCGCGGCCTCGCCAGCATCGCGGGCGGCTTCTCCGAATATACGCCGCCTTACATCTATCTGCTGAATGTCGCGGTTTTCCTCGAGCCGGCGGTCGGCACACTCGCCGCGATCAAGCTCGTCAACCTGCCCTTCGTAATCGCCTGCGCCTTCGGCATCGGCGCAATCGTCCGCGAAGTCAGCGGCGACAAAGCGCTCGGGACGACCGCCGCCGCGGTCGGAATCGTCTGCCCGTCGCTGCTGATCAATGCCTTCGCCTTCGGCCAATGCGATGCGATCTTCACCGGCTTCCTGTTGTGGTTCGTCTATTTCGCGATGCGCGAGAAACCGGCGCTCGCCTGTCTGATGTTCGGGCTCGCGGTCAGCTTCAAGGCCCAGGCTATGTTCCTCGCGCCGCTGCTGCTCGCCCTGTGGCTGTGCGGCCGCATCGGCTTGCGCCATGCTTTGCTCATCCCGGCGACCTATGCGGCGCTGATGTTGCCCGCGGCGATTGCCGGGCGGCCGTGGACCGAATTGCTCACGGTCTACGTGCGGCAGAGCGATGTGATGCACGAGCTGTCGCTCAATGCGCCCAACCCGTGGTGGTTCTTGCGCCACCTCATGGATTATCCCGTCGGCCTCGCCGTCGGCCTCGCCGCCGGCGTCGCGGCGACGGCCTTGATCGCGTGGCGTGCAAAGAGGTTGCGGCCCGACGCCTTCACCATCCTCCTCGTCGCGACGGTGGCAGCGGCGGTCCTGCCTTGGGTCCTGCCCAAGATGACCGCCCGCTACTTCATCGTCGCCGACCTGCTGACGATTGCCTTGGCCTTCGCCCGCCCGCGGCTGTGGTTCGTTGCCGTCCTGGTCCAGGTCGGCTCGGTGATTGCGATCGTGTCGGACTTTTTCGTGCCCTGGGGAACGGCAAGCGTGGCGTTCGGGCCGATCACCTTGGGCGTCGCCGTGCTGGCTTTCGAATTGTTCCGGACGGGGGATATGCAGCGGCGAGAGACCCGTGCTTAGCAGCCGGGCAAAGTTCGTTGAGACCGTCAGCCAGCGCCAGCGCCTGACAAGCTGGGTAATCCCGACGGCTGTCGTCGTGGCGATCGAATATTCTTTTGCCCTGCTCGTCGGATACAGCGTCGGTTTTCAATACCAGATACCGTTTGCCGATTACCTCCTGCTCGGATTGACGGTGGCAATGCTGGTCACCGCGGCGATCATTGTCGCCCAGCTCGCCTTTTATGCCATGCAGCGCGAACCGGCGCCGGCCCGAAGACTGCTTGGCGAGCTCATCCGGGTGGCGGCCTTTTCGTTCGGCGCCGTCCTCATCGCGCTGCAAATGGCCGTGCTCGCATGGACGAAAATCATGCTTCCGATTGCCTCGCCATTCTGGGCAGACCCGCTGCTCGCGGACATCGACCGCGCGCTGTTCGGGTCCGATCCGTGGCTTCTGGCGAACGCAAGTCTCGGCTCCGCCGGTGCGATGATCGACCAGATTTACGTGTCCTGGGCGCCGATCAAGTTTGCTACGACCATCATCCTTTTGCTCGCGTCGGAATCAGCCGCCAAATCCCGCGCGATGATCGCTTATTTCCTGATGATGGCTCTGACGGCCATCGGCCAATACAGTATGTCGTCGGCCGGGCCGATTTTCTACGCCGATCTGGGATTTGGGCCGCGCTTCGAGCAGCTGCCCGTCCACTATTGGGTGGAGGTGGCAAAGGCTTACCTCTGGCATGATTATCTTCGCGCCGGAGGCGACATCGGCGGCGGGATTTCCGCGATGCCTTCGCTCCACGTCGCCGCCGCCGTTTGGATCGCGCTGGTCTGGAACTCCTTCGACCGGCGCATCGGGGCCGTCGGAGTGGTCTATGCGAGCATCATCCTGTTCGGTTCCGTCCTGCTTGGCTGGCACTATTTCGTCGATGGAATTGCCGGCATCCTGATCACGCTTGTGGCCTGGGCCGCTGCCCCCTGGCTCGCGAAACCGTTCCTGCGGACTCGGCTTTCGCCTGACGAACGCGTCGGAAACCCGAACTAGCGGGCACAACAGCGGAACCGGCGCGACGCCGGACCATTTAACCATATGACAAGCATGCGCGGGCTAGGGGTGACAAAGGAGCCCGGAGCGCGCGTAGATGTTCGATCGACTGACCCATAAGATGACCGCGCGTTCGGCGGCTTTGCTGCTGACGATCGACAATCGTCTCGACACGATCCTGAAGTTCTGGCTGCTTCTTGCCGGGCTCGCCTCGGCGGCGCGGATCCTTCTCAGCCCGCATCCCGCCGGATCGCCGGCCCTCACCACCTTCGCTTCCTACATGCTGCTGGTCGTCGCGCCGTTTGTCTCGACCCTGCTCGCGCTGCGCTGGTTTCGCGACGGGCATTTGCAGGCGCAGCCGGCGACGCGCCTGGCGCGGGTCGGCCGCTGGACCGGCGTGTCCCGCCGCGACGCCGAACGCCATGCGCTTTACGGGACGAGCGGGATCATGGTTTCCCTGCTCGTCGGCATGATGCTGAACGTGCCGGTGCGCGCGCTCGAATATATGGCGGCGATGCCGCCCTTGCCGGTCGGCGCGCCGGCCTGGCTGTCGTCGCTCCATTTCGCGATGACGCTCGACGTCGTGCTGTTCGGCAGCCTTTACATGATCGCCTTCGTCGCCGCGCTGCGCCGCGTGCCTTTGTTCCCGCGGCTGCTCGCCGCCATCTGGATCGGCGACCTTGCCATGCAATTGTTTACGGCGGAGCTGGTGACTCGGGCGGGGGACCTGCCGCCGGCGGTCGCCGGTGCGCTTCACGGCCTGCTCGAGGGCAACGTCAAGAAGGTGCTGATCAGCGTCGCTTTGTGGCTGCCTTATCTGCTCCTCTCGCGCCGGGTGAACGTGACCTACCGCCACCGCATCCCCGCATAAGAAAGCGCGCGACTGATCCGGGGTCACTCGACGGGTTCATTATGCACGCGAAGACGCGAAGACGCGAAGTTCGTGTGACCATCGGCTGAGGCACGGAGAAGAAGGATATTTCACACGAAGGCACGAAGGCACGAAGGCACGAATTGTGCTAACGGCCGCCGGCTCGGTCGCGGAAATGGTGGGAACGCCGGATGAGCGAAATCGAGCAAATTGCGACCAGGGCCATCGATTGTGGCTTCAAGATTCATCGACAGTTCGGCCCGGGATTGCTCGAATCCGTTTACGAAACGGTCCTGGCCGTTGGCCTTTCAGAACTAGGTCTCCGCGTTGAACGTCAAAAGCCGATTCCGCTCGCATTCTCGGGCATCGTGATTCCAGACGCATTCCGAGCCGATTTGCTCGTGGAAGGTCGTTTGGTCATCGAGATCAAGTCGATCGAACGGCTCGCTCCGGTCCATGCGAAACAGCTGCTGACGTATGTCCGATTGATGGAGCAGCCCTTGGGGCTGCTCATGAATTTTGGATGTGAGACCTTTCGCGAGGGAGTGAAGCGCGTCGTCAACGGTCCGTCGGCCTTTGTCGGTTCTCGCAGCAACTGATCCGCTCGTCTTCGTGCCTTCGTGCCTTCGTGTGAAATCCATATCACCGCTACGCTGAAGGAAGGGTTCGGCGGCTCATCAATGACTAGTGACGCGTGCGTCTCTGCGCCTCTGCGCGAAACAACCTTCCTCGTATCTTCGCCACTTTTGTGGGTTCGCGCGGCAACTGACGGCTCGTGTTCGTGCCTTCGTGCCTTCGTGTGAAGCCCTTTTCGCGTCCTTCGCGGCTCGCGCGAAACCCAGCCCCGCGCGACCCCTCCGATTCGGTTTTCGTCGCAAAAGCGTAATGAATACGACCCCTTGGTCTGTGGATAATCGTGTCGGCGAGGCGACATGGCGTCCGAAAATGGGACATTTTCCGGGCCGCGGCGACACCCCTTATCCAAAGATAAGGTC
>DATEEM010000043.1:0-14247 GCA_035281125.1 Sphingomicrobium sp.
GAGCCGGTTGCGGCTGCTGTCCAGCGTATCGGTGTGCGCACCGGTGAAGGGATCGAAGCCGTCGAATTGCGACCGCCCGGTCAGAGCCAGCGCCGAGGCGCCGACTTCCAGGTCCGCGGCCGGCCGCCAGGTGCCGCGAAGGCGGCCGGACAGGTTGCGATAGCCATCCTTGTCGCCAGGGCCTTCGACGCTGTTGAATCCCGTGGCGCGCTGGAAACCGACTGCGCCCGCAATCCCGATCTTATCTCGGGCAAGCGCGCCTCCGGCGCTGGCCCGCACCAAGCCGTAGGACCCGGCTTCGCCGGACGCATGCGCGCCCGGCGCATCGTCGATGCCATTGACGGCGATGACGCCGCCAATCGCCTCGGAGCCCCACAGCGCGGACTGTGGTCCGCGAACCACCTCGATCCGCGACGCAAGGTCGGCATTGAGAATTTCGAACCGCGGCGTGTCGCCGGATGCCGGATCGTCGATCTTGATGCCGTCGACGAACAGCAGGGTATGATTGGCTTCGGCTCCGCGCAGCCGCACCTCGGTGAGCGAGCCGGCCGGTCCCGACGTGGCGACCGCTGCCGAAGGCGTGAGACGCAGCAAGGCGGCAATCGCGGGCTGGTCGAGCCGTTCGATGCGCAGCCGGTCGATGATGGTGACGCTCGCCGGGCTTCGCGCCTCGTTTTGCGGCGCGCGCGATGCGGTGATGACGATCTGGTCGGTGTCGACTGGTAGTGCGGGCATGGGATCCTCCCTGTTGACGAACCTGTCGTCACAGAGGGGTGCGCAGCCCGAAGGCGGCGGGGCCCACGCCCCCGCGGCTGGTCCCGGCCGGGGAAACGGACGACGGACCAGGGCAGGTTCCTGACTGAGCCGAGAAAGTTCGGCATCACAGTTGCGGGCACAGCGCCGGATGTTCGCCGGCTTCCCTTTGAACCGCCCCCGCCGGTTCACGAAGAACCGTGGGCGGCACCTTGGTCGCGGGTCTGGCTAGGGCAGGGCGCGCCGGGCTGTCAAATCGCGCCGCGCGGCGCTATTCACCCGCTCATGACTGCCACGCACATGCGCCTCTTCGCGCTGCTTTGCGCGATTCTTGCGGCCGCCGCGCTGCGGCTGGTCCCGCATCCGCCCAATTTCACGCCGATCGGCGCGATGGCGCTGTTCAGCGGCGCTTATCTCGGACGGCGCGGCGCCATCGCGCTGGTTGCCCCGCTGGGCGCCCTGCTGCTCAGCGACCTCGTGCTCGGATTCTATTGGGGCATGCCGACGGTCTATTTCGCCACCGCGCTGGTCGTGATGATCGGTTGGCTCGGGCTTAGGCGGCTGTCTCCGATCCGCGTGGGCGGCGCAGCGCTTGCCGGCTCGGTCCTGTTCTTTTTCGTCACGAATTTCGGAATGTGGCTGTCGAGCGGATTCTACCCGCTGACGGTCGCCGGCCTCCAGGCCTGCTTCGTCGCGGCGATCCCCTTCTTCCAGAACACGGTCGCGGGCGACCTGTTCTACTCGGCGGTGCTGTTCGGCGGTTTCGCTTTGCTCGAACGGGCGGTTCCAGGCCTGCGGCTTCGCCCGGCCTGACGGTCGTTCGGTTGCAACTTTTTGGCGCGCCCTGTAAAGGCGCGCGCTCAAGCTTCGGCGGCTGGTCGGAAACCAGCGGCTAACCCGAGGAAAATAAAGATGAAGTCCGGTATCCACCCCGATTATCACACGATCACGGTCGAAATGACCGACGGCACTAAGTTCCAGACGCGGTCGACCTGGGGGAAAGAGGGGGACACGCTCCACCTCGACATCGATCCCAAGGTGCACCCGGCGTGGACCGGCGGGCAGCAGCGCGTGCTCGACACGGGCGGCCAGGTCGCGCGCTTCAACAAGCGCTTCGGCGGCCTGACGCTCGGCAAGAAATGACGAACGGCGGTTCGTCGCCCCGGACCTGAAACCGGGGTTCCTTCACATGATGCTCCGCGAAGCGCCGCGGATTGAAACCGAGCGTCTCGTCTTGCGCCCGTGGCGCAAGGATGACCGCACCCATTATTTCGCCATTCTCCAGGAGCCCGCGGTCTATCGGCACTTCGGGCCGACGCCGATGGGCATGGAGGAATGCTGGCGGCGCCTGATGGCCGCGGTCGGCGGCTGGCAGCTCAATGGCTTTGGCGGCTGGGCGGTGGAGCGCCGGAGCGACGGCCGGCTGCTCGGGATGACTGCATTGTTCACCGCCTGGCGCGACCTCGAGCCCGAATTCGGTGACCAGCCGGAAATGGGCTGGATCTTCGCCACCGAAGCGCATGGCCAGGGATTGGCCGGAGAAGCCTGCCGGGCGGCGCTCGACTGGGCCGAAGCCAATCTGGATTCGACGCCGATCTGGGCGATCATCGCGCCGGCGAACGAGCCCTCGCTCAAGCTCGCCGGCAAGCTCGGCTTCGAGCGGGTGAGCGAAACGCTGTATCATGACGACCCGACGGTCGTGCTCAAACGGCCCGCCTGGAGCTGATTACCAGCCGCCGCCTCCGCCGCCACCACCGCCGCCGCCGGACGATCCGCCGCCGCCCGAGCCGCTGCTCGAACCCGGGGCCGTCGAGGCCGAGCTGATCGCGCTGGCAAGGCTCGAGCCGACGCTGTCGGCGAAGCGTCCCGGGTTGCTCCACGGATCGCTGTGCCCCGAGTACCACAGGAAGCCCTGCTGGCCGCCGGGCGCGGCTGCGGCCGCGGCAAGCACGCCCTGGAAGCGGTCGGCCCAGCGGTTCTCGACCCCGAGGGCGATCGCGTAGGGCAGATATTTCTCGAAAATCTGCGGCGTGTCCTCGGGCGCGGTCATTCGGTCGAGCCGCTCGCGCTCGGTGATCGAGAGATATTGCTTGAAGCCCGCGATCCGGTCGAGGACCGCGCGCCCCGCCCGGGTCGGCGCGGCGATCCACCAGAAGCAGGAAATGACGAGCGGCAAAGCGAGCATCGGGATCGCCAGCGGGAGGATCCAGCCGCTGTTCAGCGCCTCGCCAAAGATCGGGACGCCAAGGCCGACCGCGACGGCGACCGCGGCGAGGCTGGCCAGGGACAGCAGGCACTTCCCGCCGGTCGACGAGCCGTGGATGGCGAGCGACAACAGCGCCGCGACGATCAAGGCCCCGAGCGTAACCCCGATGCGCCAGATTTCCGCGCCGTTGGTTGCGACCACGATCGCCGCCGACGTCATCCAGATCGCCGCGACGAACAGCAGCACGCCCGCGACCGCCCAGCCATAGTTGCGGTTGAACAATACGCCTTCGTATCGTCTCTTCAGATGCTGCTCCAAGACGCTCTTTGCAGATGAGAATTTTTCGTGATTCTTCTGTTCCATCACAATCGATTCGCCGGTCGACAGTAGCTGGGCGAGGGCGACTTGCTCCTCGTCGGGCAAGGCCTCGCCGCCCGGCTGCCGCTCGATCCGCGTCTTGTCGCGCGAGAACCAGCCGCCGTCCTCCTCGACCATGCGGATGTGCCCGCGCACGCCCATGTCGACCAGCGCCGCGGCGAAGGTGCGATTGTCGGCGCCCATTCTGCTGATGTACCGCATCGCCGCCGGGCTGAGCTCATCGGGAGGCGAGAAGAGCGGCACGACCGTTCCGGGGCGGGGATCGCGGCCGGCGCGCTGCCAGGCAAAGAAGAAGAAGGCGCAGAGGCCGCAGAGCGCCACGCCGCCGACCACGAACGGGCCATAATCCGCGAACCAATACTTGGACGCGCTTTCTTCGGCGACGACGCCTTTGGGGAAAGCGACCGCGACGGTCAGCCCCTGGTGGGGCCCGAGCGGGGCGGTCGTCCGCCACGCGATCTCGCCCGGCTTCTCCTCGACGACTTCCGCGTAGGAGGCGGTCGAGCCTTGCGCGCCCGTATAAGCCGCGCGCTGGCCGAGCTTGACCGGTTGCGGCAGCCGGATCCGCGCTTCGGCGCTGTCGATCGGAAAGACCCAGCCGTTGCCCGTCACGTTCCAGTAGAGTTCGTCATAATTTTTGAAGCGGCCGATCATCCGCGTCGCGCGATAGCGGATGACATAGCGATGCTCGCCGATGTCGACATATTTGTCGGGGTCGCCGATCTTGATCCGCACCCCATTGCCGTAAGGAGTCGTCTCGGCCGGGACCGGCGCCCCGTCGAGCGTCGCGCCGTCGAACTGGAAGGAAACCTTGACCCGGGTGCCGTGGGGGCCGCGATATCGGGTCGGGAAGTCGCGGTAGATGCCGTGCTCGATCCGGTCGTGCTCGGCGCGGATGTCGATCGTCTCGGTGACCGCGACCGACGAATCCGGCTGCACCTGGACGTCGCTCCAGAAGTGGGTGATCCGCTCCTCGGCGTGCGCCGCGGACGGCGCGGCGAGCAGGAGCAGGGCGGAGAAGACCCGCCGGAAGAGCGGCATGGTCACGCCGCCGGGCGGGCGAAGTCGACCTTCGGAGCGGACTGAATCGCGGGATCGTCGTCGTCGTAGAACGGCTCCTCGGTGAAGCCCATCGGCCGGGCGATCAGCACCGGCGGGAAGCTCTGGATCGCGGTGTTCAGGTCGCGGACGGTGGCGTTGTAATAGCGCCGCGCGCCCTGCAGCTCGCCCTCGATATTGGCGAGCTGGTCCTGGAGCTGGAGAAAATTGGTGTTGGCCTTGAGCTCGGGATAGGCCTCGGCGACCGCGAACAGCCGGCCGAGCATCGCCGTCATCGCCGTGTCGGCGGCGGCGGTTTCGGCGACTCCGCGGGCGTTCACCGCGTCACCGCGATGGGCGATCACTTCATCGAGCGTCTGCCGCTCGTGAGTGGCATAGCCTTTGACGGTTTCGACCAGATTGGGGATCAGGTCAGCGCGCCGCCGCAGCTGGACGGTAATCCCGCTGAAGCCTTCCTTGGCGAGCGCGCGAAGCCGCACCAGGCGGTTGTAGATGGCCACGCCGTACAGCAGCAGCAGCGCGACGACGCCGAGAATGACCCAGCCGAATATGCCCATGCGAACGCCCCCTGGTTAGCGGGCGGCAGCATAAGGCTGTTTAGAACGGCAGCAAAGCCGTCATTGCGAGCGCAGCGAAGCAATCCAACGGCACCTGGATTGCCGCGTCGCCTCCGGCTCCTCGCAATGACGAATCAGAAGGCGCTGAGCCCCGTGATCGCGCGGCCCATGATGAGGGCGTGCACGTCGTGCGTCCCCTCGTAGGTGTTGACCGTCTCGAGGTTCGCGGCGTGGCGCATGACCTGGAACTCGGCGCTGATGCCGTTGCCGCCGTGCATGTCGCGGGCGATCCGGGCGATGTCGAGCGCCTTGCCGCAATTGTTGCGCTTGATCAGGCTGATCGTCTCGGGGACCAGCTCGCCGGCCTCGAGCCGCCGGCCGACGCGCAGCGCGGCCTGGAGGCCGAGCGTGATCTCGGTCGCCATGTTCGCAAGCTTGAGTTGGACCAGCTGGTTCGAGGCAAGCGGGCGCCCGAACTGCTTGCGGTCGAGCGTATATTGGCGCGCCGCATGATAGCAGGCTTCGGCGGCGCCCATCGACCCCCAGGCGATGCCGTAGCGCGCGCGGTTGAGGCAGCCGAACGGCCCCTTCAGCCCCTCGACGCCCGGCAGGAGCGCGTCCTCGCCGACCTCGACCTGGTCCATCACGATCTCGCCGGTGATCGAAGCGCGCAGCGACAGCTTCTCCTTGATCTTCGGCGCGCTCAAACCCTTGGCGCCCTTGTCCAGCACGAAGCCGCGGATTTTGCCGTCATGCGCGTCCGACTTGGCCCAGACCACGAACACATCGGCGATCGGCGAATTGGTGATCCACATCTTGGTGCCGCTGATGACGTAGCCGCCCTGGACCTTCTGGGCGCGCGTGCGCATGCTCCCGGGGTCGGAGCCGGCATCGGGCTCGGTCAGGCCGAAGCAGCCGACCCATTCGCCGGTCGCCAGTTTGGGCAGATACTTTTGGCGCTGCTCCTCCGATCCGTAGGCATGGATCGGATGCATCACCAGGCTCGACTGGACCGACATCGCCGACCGATAGCCGCTGTCGACGCGCTCGACCGCGCGCGCGATCAGCCCGTAGCTGACGTAGCCGAGCCCGGCGCCGCCATATTCGTTCGGGATGGTCGCGCCGAGGAGGCCGAGCTCGCCCATCTCGGTCATGATCTCGCGGTCGAACCGTTCGTCGAGATAGGCCGAGGTCACGCGCGGCAGCAATTTCTCCTGCGCATAGCCTTCGGCGGTGTCGCGGACGAGTCGCTCCTCGTCGGAAAGCTGATGATTGAGATCGAACGGATCCTGCCAGTCGAACGGCAGGATGGCTGGCTCGGCCACAGTGGAACCCCGCGAATGGATGAAGTCGCCGCGCCTTTAGCCGTGCAGCGCGGCTTTCGCCACCCCGCTAACTGGTCCCGCCGCCGCCGCTGCCGAACGTCTGCTTGAGCGTGATCCCGAACGTATAGTGGCGGTCGCGCTCGCGGAACTCGTCCAGCGCGAGCTCGGGGTCGGCGCGGTTGGGGAAGAAGAGCAGCCGCCGGCGCTTGCCGAACACATGGTCGGCATTGATCGTCACCGAGGTGCGGGGGCTCGGCCGGTACTCGACGAACGCGTTCCAGCCCGGGGCGCCGTTGAAGTTGGTGTCGAATTCGTCGGTGCGGAAGAAGGTCGTATGCTTCTGGTCGAACACCTCGAAGCCGTAGGAGAAGGCGCCGGCGTCGCGGCGGACGGTGAGGTCCCATTGCCAATCGGGGAAGAAGCCGCTCCAGTTGCGCTTCTCGCCACTGATCGGGTCCTCGACCCGGGTGCGCTGGATGGTCCCGGTCAGCTTGGCGCGCAGGCCCTTCCACAACATGCCAAGCGGGGCGTCGAGGGTCAGGCTGGCGAAGCTCCGCTGGCCGGTGCCGAGGTTGCCCGGCGCATCGAAGCAGAAGTCCGGATCGCTGGGATGGTCGATTTCGTCGCAGATCAGCACCCGGTCCTGAAGCTTGCTGACAAGGTCGTGGCCGACGTCAAGCTTGAACAGGCCGTCGCCGAACAGGGCATGGTCGATGGTCGCCCGGAACTCCCATGTTCGTTGCGGCTCGAGCTCGGCGTTGCCGGCGTTGATGCGGTTGGCCGACAGGTCGCCGAAGCTGATGAAGTCGTAGAAATCGAGCTGGGCAACCGCCCGGCGGACGGAAAATTGGGTGTGCCAGCCGCCGCCCGGCTTCCAGTCGACCGTAAGGTTGGGCTTGAAGAACTTGAGCTCGCGATTGGCGGTCGCATCGCCGGTCACGGTGAGCTTGGAATATTCGTAGCGAAGGCCGCCGTCGACGCGCAGCGCCGGGCTCAGCGTCCGGCCAACGTTGAGATAGACTTCGCCGCGCTTTTCCTTGACCTTGGCATGAGCGATCGGGAGCTCTTCCTCGGTCTTGCTCCCGTCCTCGTGGACGAGGAGCAGCTCGGTATGATTGTCGAGCGTATTGAGCGCCGCCTCGGCGCCAAGCTCCACCGAGAATTTGCCGAGG
This sequence comes from Sphingomicrobium sp., assembly GCA_035281125.1. GTDB lineage: Bacteria > Pseudomonadota > Alphaproteobacteria > Sphingomonadales > Sphingomonadaceae > Sphingomicrobium. The sequence continues at coordinate 7,451 of DATEEM010000043.1, forward strand.
TCGGACCTTGTCCACGACAATCGCCCGATGGTCTCGTTGCGCTGGGCTTTCTGGGTCTGCTCGAAGCCGCCGTTCTGCACGGCGCCCGCCTCGAGCAGGCCGTCGCGCTGGATGTAAGCATCGAAATTGTCGCGCTTGCGCCGCGTGGCGAGGCCGACCAGCTTGATCGCTCCGCCGGCGAGCGGGCGGGTGACGTCGCCGCCGAGCTCGAACACCGTATTGTCATAGTCCTGGACGAGGCTGTCGTCGCGCGGCGTGCCGCCGGTCGGAGTCACGCGGTTGCGCTGGACCAGGTCGAACTGGCCCGGCGACCAGCGGGCATTGACCCGGATCGCCTTGTCGGCGGCGCGCTCGAGCGCCCAGCTAGCCGACAGATAGGGGTTGAAGTCGTGGTAGCTGTTGAACTTGCGGCGGAACTCGACGAGGTCGCCGTCGGCTACGCCGGGAAAGCAACTGGTCTGGCCGATCAGCGACGCGGCGCACAGCAAGGTGTCCGTGCCTTCCTCCTTGTTGAGGAAATTGTTGAAGCCGGCCGACAGGTTGATGCTCGAGGCGCCGCGGCGGATCAGCGCCGACGCCGAGCCGTCCGGCGTCAAGGTGCCGTCGTACAGTCGCCGCAGCGTGCCCGTGACATTGGCGTCGATCCCGCCCGCCTCGGAAAGGACGATGTTGAGGACCTGGCTCTTGCCCGCATAGTCGGAGCCGAACAAATCGCCCGGGCCGAGCTCGACCCGGACCACGCGCTGGGCGGGGATTCGCGCCAGCGTGGTCTCCAGCGATTCGGCCTTGGAGCTCGGCCTGGCGCCGTTGATGACGACGTTGCCCGCGGCGCCCGCGAAGCCGCGGACGTCGACGCCGTTTTGGGCCGCGCCGAGGTCCAGCTGAAAGCCCGGCACGCGCTGCGCGATGTCGAGCGCAGTGCGCGGCGCATATTGCGCGAAGAAAGCGGCCTCATAGACTGTGGTTCGCCCGGTCTGCGTCGGTGCCGCTGGCTGTCCCGTCGCTGCGGTCTGGGCAAAGCCGGGCGTTCCGAACGCGATCGCCGACGCGCATGCCGTGTAGAGCCACTTCCTCGTCACCACGATGGTCCCCTTGTTGGTTGAGCAGCGCCTACGCACGACGCGTGAGGCCCGCGAATTCTGTTCGATCAATCGACAGACGGCTCTGCCGACGGTCAGCCGCCGCCGACCGGTGGACGGACGGCGACTCCCATCAGCGCCGGCGCGGCCCGAGTCCCAGCGCCTTCATCTCGACCAGCTGGTCGACCGACAGGCGGCGGTCCGCCTGCCGGTTGGCGGCAAGGGCATAATCGGGCGTGACGCCGAGAGCCTTCAGCTGAACCAGCTGATCGACGGCAAGGCGGCCGTAACCGGCGCGGTTGAAGCCGGCGATGAAGTCTGGGGTCACGCCCAGGGCCTTCAGCTGGACGAGATCATCCCCGGGCATGTTCGCATAGCCGATGCGGGCAAAGCCCGAGATCCACTCCGGCGTGATCCCGAGCGCCTTGAACTCGATCAGGGATTTCAGCGACTTGGGGCGGTAGCCCGCGCGCGCCATCCCGTCGATGTAAGCGCGGTTCGCTCCAAGCGCGGTCAGCGCCATCAGATCGTCGATCGAGGGAGTCGGATAGCCGGCGGCGACAAGGCCATCGACGAGCGCGCGGCGCACGTCGAGTGCCATCAGGCCGAATGCCTCGGCGCGGGTCGGCTGGCCGATCCCGCGGCTCGCCAGCAGCTGGGTGAAGGCCGGGTCGGGGGCGAAGGTGCAATTCCCGGCAGCATGGCGGTCGCCGCCATTGCCCGAGCAATCGAGCCGGCCGGCCTCCCGCACTAAGGAAAAATGGATCGGGCGACTGCCCGATGCCCGAAAGGAAGCGACGTCGAGGCCGGCGAGATCGGACGGATCGAATCCGGTCGACCAGTTGCCGTCGCCGCGGGCCCGGCTCTCGTCGCGAAAGCTCGCATGGATTCGACCACCCGACCCTTCGCCGTCGAGGGTGAAGCGCAGCCAGTCGCTCGGGGCGGCAACGCAGGCGGACGAAACGGTGACGGTCGCGAACAGGATCGCGAGCAGGAAAGCGGCAAGACGGTTCATGTTCAGTCTCCTTTTGGACAAGCCTCGCCCGTTCACCCGGGCCGGGCGTTCAGAAGTCTCGGAAATCGTGTCGAAGTGTCGGGGCGGCCTCAGCCGTCGTCGGGCGATCCGGGCGGTGGGGTACCACCCCACCCGCCAGGCGGCGCGGCGGGTTTCGGCTGGGCCGGCGGGGCGACCTGGCCGAGCGCCTTGAGCTCGACCAGCTCGTCGGCGTCGCTCACGCCATAGCCGGCGCTTCGCGCTCGTTTCACGAAGGCGGCATCGACGCCGACGGCGCGGAGCTGGATGAACTCGTCGATCCCGGCGCGGACGCCCGCCGCCTTGAGCGCGCGGACATAGTCGCCGGTGACCCCGACGGCGCGGGCGGCGAGGAGGTCCTCCATCGCGATGTTGCGGAACCCAGCCGCGGCGAGGTCCCGTGCATATTCCGGGGTGACGCCGACGGCCCTGAGGCCGACGAACTCGGCGGCTTCGAGGCGCGCGAACTGCGGCGCGGCCTGGCGCATCGCGGCGACATATTGCGGCGTCGCGCCGACGGCCGCCAGCGCAGCCGCCGTATCGGCCCGGCTGGCGCCGTGCGCGCGCACAGCCTCGGTCCGCTCGCGCGCCGCGTCGGCCGCGAGTTCGGCTTTCGCCACGGCCGCCTCGCGAATGGCGTCGGCCCGATCGCGCGCCGCCTCGGCGGCATCGAGGCGCGCGTCGGCCTCGTCGCGCGATACCGCGGCCACCGCAGTCGACACGCCGCGCGCGATGATCCGCGGGAGATCCGACGGAATTTCCGCCGCCAGCGAACTGCGCTTTGCACCGTCGAACCTGCCTGCATCCGCGTTGCGATCGGACGCGGCGTCTTTCGGCGTGAGGGTAAGGGCAGCGAGCGGGGTCGCGACCAGCGCCGCGCCGACCAATACCCCGAACGCGAAGGACCGGGCGATCGGGCCGCGCGCGGTCTTGCCGTCGAGCACGCGGGCGACCCGGCGCGCCAGCGAGCTTCTCGACGGCGCGACGCCGTGCGCGCCGAGCAGCAGGCCGGGGCATTCGTGGCGCGCCACGCCGACGAGCAATTGCGCATATTCGGTGTCGGCGATGTCGGCGGCGAGGACCGCGTCGTCGGCCGCTTCCTCGCGCAGCTGATGCGCTTCGCGGGCCAGCATCCAGACCAAAGGGTTGAACCAGAACAGGGCGGTCGCGAGGCGCGCGAGCAACAGCTTCACCCAGTCCATCCGCGCGACGTGCGCCAGCTCATGGGCGATGATCGCCTCGGCTTCGCCGGCGGCTTCAACCGCGCGGCTATTCAACAGGATCACCGGCCGCATCATTCCCCAACTGATCGGCGAGGCGAGTTCGTCGCTGGTGAGCAAAGCGGTGCCGTGCTTGAACCCCATCCGCCGCTGCGCGCGAGCAAGCGCGCTCAGCCAATGGCCGTCGACCAGCACGTCGGCGCGCGCACGCAGCGCGACCAGGCGGAGCAAAGCGAGGAAGGTGACGAGAAGCAGGATCGCGGCCGGAAGCGCATAAAGCGCGGTCGCGAGCGCAGCCGGGCTGAGCGCGGCCGAAGCCGTCGCCCGCGGGGCAGGGATTGCCGTCGCCGTCGAGCCCGCGCTGGTTGCCGCGGGCGCGCCCGGCGCGGCTTGTGCCGTTTGCTCGGGAAGGCTGCCGAGAAGGGCGGGGGCCTCGACGCTCCAGTTGGGCAGGACCAAGGGCGCGACGGCGAGCGCGACCAGCGCGAGCAGGCCGATATGCGCGACCCACGACCGCTCCGCGGCCGAGCGATGCTTCATCAAGGCGAGCAGGCCGAGTGCTATCCCCGCGACCAGCAGCGACTTCAACGCGATGGCGATGAGCACGGTCATCATTTGCCCCCTTTGGCCTGGCGCGCCCGGGCGATCATCGCCTCGAGATCGTCGAGCTCATCCGTGTCGAGCTTGTCGGACATGCCGAGCAGCGCCGAGGCGGCGCTCGCCGGCGAGCCGTTGAAGAAGGTTTTCACGATATCGCTCAGCGCGGATTTCTTCGCGACCGTGTCGGGGACCGCGGGGCTGTAGAGAAAGCCGCGGTCCGAATCGCTGCGCTGCACATAGCCTTTGTCCTCGAGCCGCTTGAGCATCGCCCGCACCGCCGAGCCGCTGAGCGGATCCGGCAGGGCGTCGCAGATCTCGGCGACGGCCGCGGGCCCCTGCCGATAGAGGATGTCGACGATCTGGCGTTCGCGAGGGGGCAGCTTGCTCAGCATTGGTTTTCCTTTTCGGCGCGAATCGGACATCCGCGCTACATTTGTAGCATGTGCTACATTTGTAGCGTGAACGCAAGCTGAATATTCGCGAGGCGTGGCGGAGAGGGTGGGATTCGAACCCACGGTGGGCGTGAACCCACGGCGGTTTTCAAGACCGCTGCCTTAAACCACTCGGCCACCTCTCCTTAATCGGCCGCCGCATATCGTCTCCTACGCCGGGCCGTGCAAGGCGCGCGATGAACCAAGCTGGCGTCGCGCGGGATGTTCTCTAGCCTCGGCAGTGATGAGGAGCGTGGAGTTGCGGGTGATCGGCGGATTGGTGCTGGTGGCGGTCTCGGCGATGGCGCTGGCGACGCCATCTGCGCAGGTGAAGCGCGCAGCACCCGCGCAAGCCCCGCCCGAGCCCGTCCCGCAAGTAGCTCAGGCCGCGCCGGCGGCTGCCGCCGCGCAGACCTATGTTCAGCCCGCCGCGAGTCCCTGGGAAATGCACAAGACGCGGCTCGCCGCGCTCGCGCGTCAGCAGGCGGTGCGCGAGGCGACGATCCAGGCAGTCGTGCCGTATCTCCGCCCGAACCAGCGAGTGATGGACCTCGACCGCGCGCAGCGGCCGCCGCCGCCGAGCAGCTCGGTGCCGTCCTTCCGCCCCTATCTCGACCAGCACATCACGACCTCGCTGATCAACCGCGGCCAGTCGCGCTACTCCTCGCACTGGACGAACCTGTCCCGGATCCAGTCGCTCTACGGCGTCGATCCGTCGGTGATCATGGCGATCTACGGCAAGGAGACCAGCTACGGCGCCGTGACCGGCAGCTTCGACCTGCTCGAGGCCCTCGCCAGCCTCGCCTACGAAGGCCGGCGCCGGGCGATGTTCGAGCAGGAATTCGTCGCCGCGCTCAAGCTGATGGACCAGGGCGTCCAGCGCTGGCAGCTCAAGGGCAGCTATGCGGGCGCGACCGGCTATCCCCAGTTCATGCCGTCGGTCGCGCTCCGGCTGCGCGCCGACGGCGACGGCGACGGCTATGCCGACATCTGGCGCAACGAGGACGACGCTTTCGCGTCGATCGCCAATTATCTTCGCGATTCGGGCTGGAAGCGGGGCGTGCCTTGGGGCGTTCCGGTGCGCATCCCGGCGACCCTCAACCGGGCGGTCATCCAGTCGCGGGTCAACGCGCCGCGCTGTCCCGCGGTCTACCGCCGCCACAGCCGCTGGATGACGGTCGCCGAGTGGCGCCGCCTCGGCGTCGTCCCCGGCGGGCGGGGGCTTGCCGACACCGAAATGGCGGCGCTGATGGAAACCCCCGGCACCTATGCCGACGGCTATCTCATCACCAACAATTATCGCGCGATCCTCGATTACAATTGTTCGAATTTCTACGCTTTGTCGGTCGGACTGCTGGCGGACGCGATTGCACGGCGATAGACAGGCTGGACCGTTCACCGCCCGAGGATTGTCAAAGCTTCGCCATGCGCCGTCCGATCCTGTTTGCCGCCGCCGCTTCCATCCTGTTCGCCGGCGCTGCCCCTGCGGCCGCGCCGACCTTCGATACGCCGGCCAATGTCGCCTATCTGCTCGACGTGTCGTCGGGCGCGGTCCTGTACGAGAAGAATGCGGACGTCCGCATTCCGCCCGCTTCGATGGCCAAGATGATGACCGTCGAGGTCGCGTTCGAGCTGATCGACGCCAAGAAGTTGTCGCTCGACAAGATGTGCACCGTGCGTCCGGAGACGTGGCAGAAATGGCACGGCCCGGCCGCCGGATCGACCATGTTCCTCTCGCCCGGCGAGCAGGTCAGCGTCGAGAATCTGCTGCACGGCATCGTCACTCTGTCCGGCAACGACGCGTCGGTCGTGCTCGCCGAATGCATTGCCGGCACGGAAGAGGCGTTCGCCAACCAGATGAACGCGCTGGCGAAGAAGATCGGCCTGACCAACAGCCATTTCGCCAATTCCAACGGCTGGCCGGACGAGGGGCGGACCTACGTCACCGCGCGCGACCTCGCCACGCTGGCGCGATCCGAAATCGAGAACCACTACGCGCTCTACAAGAAATTCTATTCGCAGCCGAGCTTCACCTGGGGCAAGACCCTGGGTTCGGGCCAGGACATCACCCAGGCCAATCGCAACCCGATCCTCGGCAAGGTTCCGGGAGCGGACGGGCTGAAGACCGGCCACACCGACGAGGCGGGATACGGCTTTACCGGCTCGGCGGACCAGAACGGGCGACGGCTGATCGAGGTCGTCGCCGGCCTGCCGAGCTGGAACTCGCGGGTTCAGGAATCGACCCGGCTGATCCAGTGGGGGTTCAACGCCTGGTCGGCCAAGCCGTTGTTCCCGGCGGGCGCGAAGGTCGGCTCGGCCAAGGTCCAGCTCGGCAGCAGCAGCGAAGTGCCGCTGGTGGCGCCGCGCAATCTCGCCGTGACCGTCCCCGCCGGGCTGGCGGGCGGAGCGACCGGGATGAAGATCCGCTACAACG
>DATEEM010000044.1:0-3035 GCA_035281125.1 Sphingomicrobium sp.
GTTCCTCTCCCCGGCGCGGTGTCTTAGCGGAATGGTTTTGAAGCGCCACTCCCGCTGGGCTAGGCGCTGGATCATGCCTGTTGTCCGTACCCTGTTCGCCGCTCTCGCCGCTGTCGCCTTGAGTTCCTGCGCGACCGCCCCGACCGCGCAGGCGGTGCCGCCGCCCGCCCAGACGGAGCCGTTCGTCATCGCAGCCAACCCGCTCGCCGCCGAGGCCGGGCTGAACGTGCTCAAGCGCGGCGGAAGCGCGGTCGACGCGGCGATCGCCATCCAGGCGATGCTGTCGCTGGTCGAACCGCAAAGCTCGGGCCTCGGTGGCGGCGCCTTCCTGAATTATTACGACGTCCGCACCGGCAAGCTCACCATCTATGACGGCCGCGAGGTCGCGCCGGCGCAGGCGACGCCAGGCATGTTCCTCGATTCGGCCGGAAAGCCGCTGGCGTTCGACACCGCGGTGGTCAGCGGCCGCGCGACGGGAGTCCCCGGCGCGGTCAAGATGCTGGCGCTGGCCCATGCCGAGCATGGCAAGCTGGCCTGGTCGACGCTGTTCGGCGATGCCGAGCGCACCGCCGACAACGGCTTCATCGTCAGCCCGCGTCTCGCGCGAATGATCGACTCCCATTACGCGCAAAACCACCAGCCCGACGTGGTGCGCTATTTCTCCAAGCCGAACGGTGGCTGGCTGATCGCCGGCGACCGGCTCGTCAACAGGGCCTATGCCGATTTCCTGCGCCGGCTCGCCGCGCAGGGGCCCGACGCGCTGTACAAGGGCTCGACGGCTGCAAGGATCGTCGCACGCACCCGCGCCGGTCCGCTCGGCGGGTCGATGACCTTGGCCGACCTGGCCAATTACCGGCCCGTCAAGCGCGAGCCGGTGTGCGGCGCGTTCCGCATCTACCTGCTCTGCACTGCCCCACCACCCTCGAGCGGGGTGGGGCTGGTCCAGCTGATGATGATCCTCGAGCGCACCGACATCACGGCGCGAGGCCCGAACGACCCGCAGGCCTGGTTCCTGTTCGCCGAGGCGAGCCGGCTGATGTACGCCGACCGCGACCGCTACGTCGGCGACCCCGCCTTCGTGAAAGTGCCCGTCGCCGGGCTGATCGACCCCGCCTATGTCGCCGCCCGTGCGAGGCTGATCGGCGACCGGGCGGGGCCGCCCCCGACCGCCGGAGTCCCCGCTGCAGCGCTGGCAGCCGGAAGCGACACCACGCTGGAGCCGGCCGGCACGTCGCACTTCATCGTCCGCGACGCCGAGGGAAACGTCGTCTCGATGACTACGACGGTTGAATCGATCTTCGGCAGCGGGCGGATGGTCGACGGCTTCTTCCTCAACAACCAGATGACCGACTTTTCCTTCTCGCCGGTCGACACCGAGGGGCGCCCCGCGGCGAACGCCGTCGCTCCGGGCAAGCGGCCGCGCTCGTCGATGGTGCCGGCGATCCTGCTGACCCGCGACGGCAGGTTCGCCGGAGCGATCGGTTCGGCCGGCGGCAATGCGATCCTCGCTTATGTCGCCAAATCACTGGTCGCGGCCGTCGACTGGAACATGACCATGACCGACGCGCTCGCCGCGCCCAACCTCGTCGCGCGCGGAGCCAACTTCCAGGGGGAAGTGACGAAGTTTTCGCCCGCCGTCCTGGAGGGACTTCGCCAGCGCGGCATCGACCTCAAGCCGGGGCAAGGCGAAGATTCGGGGCTGACCGGCGTGCTGATCCGCGACGGACGGATCGACGGCGCCGCCGACCCGCGTCGCGAAGGCGTGGTGCTCACATTGCCGCGCTAGGGCTTCTCGCTTCCGACCGCCTCGCCGATGCTGCCGAAGCCCTCGCGCTCGAGGTGCCGCGCGAGGCCGCGCGCGATCCGCGCCGCAATGCCCGGTCCCTGGTAGATCATCGCGGTGTAGAGCTGGACGAGGCTCGCCCCGGCGCGAATCCGCGCCCACGCGTCGTCGGCATTCGCGATCCCGCCGGCCCCGATCAGCGGGATCTCGCCGCCGCTCGCGGCACGGAACCGCCGCAGCCCATCGAGCGCTAGCGCCTTTAGCGGAGCGCCCGACAGGCCCCCTGCTTCTTTGGCGTGCTTCGACTTCAGCGGCGGCCGGGAGATCGTCGTGTTGGCGACGATCAACGCGTCAATCCCATGGTCGATCGCGGCCCGGACAATTCGCTCCGGATCGTCCTCGGCCAGGTCCGGCGCGACCTTCAGGAAAATCGGCCGCTTGCTTCCGACCTCGCGAATCGCGGCGAGCAATTCCTCTAACGCTCCTTCGTCTTGGAGCCCGCGCAGGCCCGGCGTGTTCGGCGAGCTGATGTTGATCGTTAGATAGCGCGCCACCGCGGACATGGCGCGAACGCCGCGCACATAATCATCGATCCGGTCCACGCTTTCCTTGTTCGCGCCGACGTTGACCCCGATCACGCCCGGCAGCTTCATGTCCAGCTGAAGCCGGCCGTAAGCGGACGGCTGGCCGCCGTTGTTGAAGCCCAGCCGGTTGATAATGGCCCGGTCCTCGCGCAACCGGAACAACCGGGGCTTCGGATTGCCGGGCTGCGGAAGCGGGGTCAGCGTGCCGACCTCGACAAAGCCGAACCCCAAGGTCAGCATCTGCTCGGCCACCTCGGCGTCCTTGTCGAAGCCCGCGGCGAGTCCGACCGGGGTCGGGAAATCGATCCCGGCGACCCGAGTCCTCAGCGAAGACGGGAAATCCGGCGGCCGCCGCGGCGGAACGAGCCTGACCGCACGGATCGTCAGCCGGTGCGCCGTTTCCGGATCGAGCGCGAAGGCGAACGGGCGGATCAAGGGGTAGAGGTGCATCAGACTCCATCGTCATCCCGGCCTCCGAGCCGGGATCCACCTTTTCTTTGCATCGTAAGAAAGGAAGGCGGACCCCGGATCAAGTCCGGGGTGACGAATGAGCTGCAAGGTTGAGTTTCGCCTCGCGACCCCCTAAATCGGACTGGAAAGCTCCGAATTCACCATGCGCCTTAGCCATCTCGCCGATTATGCGGTCGTTTTGATGACCGCCGCCGCTC
>DATEEM010000045.1:0-22025 GCA_035281125.1 Sphingomicrobium sp.
GCGACCGGCTGGGGTGCTTGAGCTTCCGCAGCGCCTTCGCCTCGATCTGCCGGATCCGCTCTCTCGTCACCGAGAATTGCTGCCCGACCTCCTCCAGCGTGTGATCGGTGTTCATGCCGATGCCGAAGCGCATGCGCAGCACGCGTTCTTCGCGTGGCGTCAGTGACGCGAGCACCCGGGTGACGGTTTCCTTGAGGTTCGCCTGGATCGCCGCATCGACCGGGATGACGGCGTTCTTGTCCTCGATGAAATCGCCGAGGTGGCTGTCTTCCTCGTCGCCGATCGGGGTTTCGAGGCTGATCGGTTCCTTGGCGATCTTCATCACCTTGCGGACCTTCTCCAGCGGCATGGAGAGGCGCTCGGCCAGCTCTTCGGGGGTCGGCTCGCGGCCGGTCTCGTGGAGGAACTGGCGGCTGGTGCGGACCAGCTTGTTGATCGTCTCGATCATGTGCACCGGGATGCGGATGGTCCGCGCCTGGTCGGCGATCGAGCGGGTGATCGCCTGCCGGATCCACCAGGTGGCGTAGGTGCTGAACTTGTAGCCGCGGCGGTACTCGAACTTGTCGACCGCCTTCATCAGCCCGATGTTCCCTTCCTGGATCAGGTCGAGGAACTGCAGCCCGCGGTTGGTGTATTTCTTGGCGATCGAGATGACGAGGCGAAGGTTGGCCTCGACCATCTCCTTCTTGGCGATGCGCGCCTCGCGCTCGGCCTTCTGGACCTGGTTGACGATGCGGCGGAACTCGCCGAGCGAGGTGCCGGTCGCCTGCGCGACCTGGGCGATGTCGCCGCGGATGCGCTCGACCGTGTCCTTCTCGGCGGACGCGAAGCTCGCCCATTTCTTGTCCTGGTCCTTGACCCCGTCGAGCCAATTCTCGTCGAGCTCGTGGCCCATGTAGCTTTCGAGGAAGGCCTTGCGCGGCACGCGGTGGCGTTCGGCGAGGCGCAGCATCTGGCCGCCGAGCGCGGTCAGGCGGCGGTTGTAGGCGTAGAGCTGCTCGACCAGATATTCGATCTTGCTGCCGTGGAACTGGACGCTCTCGACCTCCGCGGTCAGCTGCTCGCGCAGCTTCTGGTACTTCTTCTCGTCGGCCGGCGGGAAGTCGGCGCCGGCGGCGAACGCCTCCATGCGCGCCGACTGGACCTTGCTGAACTTCTTGAACACCGAAGTGATGGTTGCGAACTTCTCGAGCGCGGCGGGCTTGAGCGTCTCCTCCATCTGGGCGAGGCTCAGCGTATTGTCCTCGTCGTCGTCCTCGGCCTGCGGGCGGGCGCGCCGCTCGACCATGTCCTCGTCGTCCTCGGACTTCTCCTCGGGCTCGTCCTCGACCTCTTCCTCTTCCTTGATCGAAGGGCCGGCGACCTTCTCGCTGATCTCGCCCTCGGCGTTCTCGCCGCCTTCCTCGGTCTCGTTCAATTGCTCCGCGGTCGGGCCCTTGCTGAGCATCGCCTCGAGGTCGAGGATCTCGCGCAGCTGCATGCGCCCCTCGTTGAGCGCGTTCGACCATTCGATGATCGCGTTGAAGGTGATCGGGCTTTCGCACAGCCCCCAGATCATCGTGTCGCGGCCGGCCTCGATGCGCTTGGCGATGGCGATCTCGCCCTCGCGGGAGAGAAGCTCGACCGCGCCCATCTCGCGCAAATACATGCGCACCGGATCGTCGGTGCGGTCGACCGCTTCCTTCTTGGTCGCCGCGGCGGGGCGGGGGCCGCCGTCGTCGAGCGGGTCGACCTCGTCCTCGATCTGCGGCTCGGGCTCGCTGTCCTCGTCGGACGCCTCGTCCTCGCTCTCGACCACGGTCACGCCGCGCTCGGAAAGCTGCGACATGATGTCCTCGATCAGCTCGTTCTGGTCGGGCGGGATCGCCGCGTTGATCTCGTCGATGGTGATGGTGCCGCGCTTCTGGGCGCGCTGCATCATCTTCTTGATCGACGCGTCGTTGAGGTCGATCAGCGGCGCGTCGCCGTCCTCGACCGTCTCGACGTCCTGGGTATCGTTCTTCGCCATACGCTCGAATCGCCTAGTCGGTGCCGGCCAGCGACGCCAGCCTTTGTCTCAATCCCTGCTGCGCCGCGATCAAGCGGCGCTGTTCTTCCAAGGCCTCGTCGGTGAAATCCCGCTTCAGCCGTTCGGTTGCGTCGACCAGGGCCTGCTCCACCTCCTCGCTCGCGGCGATGATCTCCACGGCCGCGGCCAGATCGCTTCGGGCGCGGTCCGGGTCGCTGTCGCGGCGGGTGAAGGAAAAGCCCATGGCGCGCGGGGAAAGCCCTTTCCCTTGGCCGCCCGCCGCTCCGTCGGCGCTTAATATGGTGGTTAGGCTGTCGCGATCAAGCGCGGCGCCGGAGACGGCGGCGTCGACCAGCCGGTCGCGCACGGCCGCGGTCGATTTGTCGGCGATGTCCAGCTCGCGCAGCTGAGCCCAGTGGGCGGGCAGCTCCTCGGGGAAATTCGCGAAGCCGAGGATCAGGGCGCGGGCGGTCGGCGCATCGACCCCGGCCGTGCCGATGTCGCGCATGACGTCCCCCGGCGGCGGTTCGGGCGGGGCCCAGCGCGCGCCTTTCGCCGGCGCTCGGCGGTCGGGCCGGCGCTCGGGCGGGCGGCGCAGCGCGTAGAAGCGGTCGAGCCAGTCCTGGCGGTAGAGGCGGGCGAGGTCGGGATTGCCGATGGTCGCGGCATGATCCGTCAGGCGCTGCTTGAGGCTCGCCCATGCCTCCGGTGTCGTCAAGGGCACGCTCTCGCGCTCGTGGCGCCATAGCCGGTCGACCAGCGGCTCCGGCTCTGCGAGCAAGGCCTCCAGCGCCTCGCGGCCGCGTGCTCTTTGTTGCTCGGCCCCATCCCCGCCAACCGCGGCCGAGCGGACCACGTCGTCGGGGTCCTGGCCGGCGGGCAGCTCGACGAAGCGCAGCGTGCGCTCGGGGCCGATCAGGGGCAATGCGCGAAGCGCGGCGCGGATCGCCGCTTTCTTGCCCGCAGCGTCGCCGTCGAAGCACAGGATCGGCGCCGGGTCGAGCCGCCACAGCCGCTCCATCTGGGCCTCGGTCAGCGCGGTGCCGTTGGGCGCGACCGCTTCCGCGATTCCGGCGCGGTCGAGCGCGATCACGTCCATATAGCCTTCGACCACGATGAGGCGCCGCGCGGCGCGGCTTGCGGGGCCGGCAAGGTCGAGATTGTAGAGCGTGCGGCCCTTGTCGAACAGCGGCGTGTCGGGCGAATTCAGATATTTGGGCTCGCCCGTTCCGAGGATCCGTCCGCCGAAACCGATCACCCGGCCGCGCGCGTCGCGGATCGGGAACATCAGGCGGCCGCGGAACCGGTCGTAGGCCGCGCCGCCGTCCTCCGGCCTGATCAGCATGCCGGTCTCGATCAGCCGCTCCTCGCCGAGCTGCGCCAACGCCTGCTTGAGCCGCGCCCGGCCGTCGGGCGCGAAGCCGAGCCCGAAGCGCCTCACCGTCGCCTCGTCGATGCCGCGGCGTGTCAGATATTCGCGCGCCGCGCTGCCCTCGATCCCCTGCAGCTGGTCCGCGTACCAGGCCTGGACCGCGGCCATGACCTCGGTCAGCGAGGCGGCGCGCTCGGCCCGCTCCTTCGCCTTGGGATCGGGCGCGGGGACGTCAATCCCGGCCTTGGCGGCGAGTTCCTTGACCGCGTCCATGAACGGCATGCCGCGGTGGTCGGTGAGGAAGCGGATCGCGTCGCCGTGCGCGCCGCAGCCGAAGCAGTGGTAGAAGCCCTTGTCGTCGTTGACGGTGAAGCTCGGCGTCTTCTCGTTGTGGAACGGGCAGCAGGCCTTCCATTCGCGGCCCGCGCGGATCAGCTTGACCGACGGGGCGATGATCGCGCTCAGCACTGTCCGCGCGCGCAATTCGTCGAGCCAGGCGGGGCTTAACGTCATTGCCCCGCTTCGCACCCCGAATCGCCGCGCGGCAAGCCGCCGAACCAGACTTATCCACAGACTCAACCGCTTAGCGATTCGTCGAGTCGCGGCCCCGCTCCAATGTGAAGATTTAACACTGTCCGCAGCGGTTTGATTTCAAACGATTCATTCCGTGCGTGGAATGGCCGCGCTTTGCGTTACTCTGTCGGCATTCCGACACGCCGCGGCGCAAGACCGCGGAGCGGAATGAATAGGAGGGGGAATTTTATGCTGAACAAGATCGGCGGGCTCGCCCGCGCTCTTTACATCCTGCTCGCGATCGTCGCCGGCTTTGTCGCCCTCGGCACGATGAATGTGGGGTTGATACTGCTCGCGCTCGGCCTCGTCGCCGGCATCTCAATGCCGCGCGAAAGAATGGTTCTCGCCGGCGTGGCGATGCTCGCCCTGCCGATCGTCGGCGCGGCGCTCGGACAAGTTCCATCGATCGGCGCGCAGCTTTCGGCGGTTGCCGGAAACCTCCAGATGGGCGTGACCGGAGCTTTCACGACCGCGCTGGTGCTGATGCTGTACGAATTCGTCATGGACGGCCTGATGGGCCTGACCGGCGGCGGCGCGACCGGCAAAGCCGCGACCGCCTGACTTTCGCCTGATTTCCACCTGGCTCCGCCGCTCCCACGCGGCGGGGCCTTTTTCGCGCCTCAAGACAGCGCGGCTTTGACCAGCCCGCTGGCGCGCGCCGGCTCGATGCTCGCGCCGAGCCGCTCCTTCACCAGCGCCATCACCCGGCCCATGTCCTTCATGCTCGATGCGCCGGTCTCGGCGACGATCGCGCGGATCTTCTCCTCGGCCTCGGCATCGCTCAGTTGCTGCGGCAGGAAGCGCTCGATCACCGCGATCTCCGCTTCCTCGGCCGCGGCGCGGTCCTCGCGGCCGTTCTTGCGGTAGATGTCGGCGCTTTCGCGGCGCTGCTTGACCATCTTCTGAAGCACTTCCGTGACCAGCGCGTCATCGTCATTGGGCGCGGTGCCGGTCCGCGCCTCGATGTCGCGGTTCTTAACCGCCGCCTGGACCAGCCGAAGCGTCGCCGTCGTCTCCTTGTCGCCGCCTTTCATCGCGGCGATGGTCGCGGCCTTGATATCGTCGCGGATCATGGCTTTGCCCTAGCGTTGCATTTTCACGCTGACCAGCGTTGACCGGGCCTTGCAAAGCGCATAGCGACCGAGCCTTAGCGACATCGCTGGATTGACCGAGAACGGAAGGCTTTTCCCGCCCATGGCCGACGCACATCCCCCGCGCGCTCCACAACCGGAGGGCGCGACGGGAGTCGCGGTGTTCGCGGACGGCCGGACGTTGTGGGGGCAGGGCTTCGGCGCCGAGGGCGAGGCGGTCGGCGAACTGTGCTTCAATACCAGCATGACGGGCTATCAGGAGGTGATGACCGACCCTAGCTACGCGAAGCAGGTCGTCGCCTTCACCTTCCCGCACATCGGCAATGTCGGCGCCAACGACGAGGACGTCGAGGCGGCCGAGGCCCATGCGCTCGGCTGCCTGGTGCGCGAGGTGGTGACCGAGCCCAGCAATTATCGCGCGAGCCAGGGCTTCGCCGACTGGATGCGGAAATGGGGACGGATCGGATTATGCGGGGTCGATACCCGTGCGCTGACCCGGCTGGTCCGGACCGAAGGGCCGCCGAACATCGCGATCGCGCATAATGCCAAGGGCGAATTCGACCTCGACGCGCTGCAGCGCAAGGCTGCGGAGTGGCCGGGGCTCGAAGGCATGGACCTGGCGAAGGAGGTCAGCCGGCTGCAGGTCGAGCGCTGGTCTGGCGGAACGTGGGAGTGGAACTCCGGCTATGCCGCCGGCGGCGACGACAAGAAGCGGCCGCACGTGGTCGCGGTCGACTATGGCTCCAAGCGCAATATCTTCCGCAACCTCCTCGAGGCCGGCGCACGGGTGACGGTCGTCCCCGCGACAGCGACCTTCGACGAAATCATGGCCCACGAGCCCGACGGCTTCTTCCTGTCGAACGGGCCGGGCGACCCGGCGGCGACCGGCGAATATGCGGTACCGGTGATCCAGGCGATGCTGGCAACGAAAAAGCCCTTGTTCGGCATTTGCCTGGGCCACCAGATGCTCGCGCTCGCGGTCGGCGGGAAGACGTCGAAAATGTTCCAGGGTCACCGCGGTGCTAACCATCCGGTGAAGAGGCTGGAGGACGGCCGCGTCGAGATCACCAGCATGAACCACGGTTTTTCGGTCGAGCGCGATGGCCTGCCGGACAATGTGCGCGAGACGCATGTCAGCCTGTTCGACGACAGCAATTGCGGGATCGAGCTGACCGACCGCCCGGCCTTCAGCGTGCAATATCACCCCGAGGCGAGCCCGGGTCCGCAGGACAGCTTCTATCTGTTCGAGAAGTTCGTCGGGGCGATGCGGTGATTGCGCGCGGCTGGATCCTGTTGGCGACACTTGCCATTTCCGCCTGCGCGACGGCGCGGCTGCACACACCGGAGCAATTGAACGATGTCGCGCTGAGCTGCGGGCTGGCGCTCGGCGAGCTGGTCCAGGAAGAAGAGGCCAAGCCTTTGCTGTTCGTGTTCCGCGTCGCTCCGCGGCCCGAGCAGCGCGCCTGCGTCTATCGCTGGGCCAAGCGCAACCACCTCCGCCTCGTCATCATCGAGGCGGTCAACGAGCCGGTGAGCTGATGGTGGGATTTCGCGCATTTGCAAATCCCTCTCCCAATCGCGGGATAGGGTGGCCCGCGTCAGCGGGTCGGGTGAGGGGGCGTGGAGAGGGTCGCCTCGATCGTCGACCAAACGCCCTCCAGATTTTGCAGCACATCATGGTTCCAGAACCGGATAAGCGTGAAACCGAAACCCTGGCTCTTGAGATAGGCGGTTCGTCGAGCGTCGCGCTGGGGCGTGTGCTGGCCCCCGTCGACCTCGATGATCAGGCGCTTTTGAGAGCAGAGGAAGTCGACGATGTAACCGTCGATTTCGACCTGCCTGCGGAACTTGAAGCCGCCCAGTTGTCGGCTTCGAAGGACGTTCCAAAGCTTGCGCTCTGCGTCGGTCGCGTCGCGGCGCATGCCACGCGATCTCGACGTCAAATGGTGTCTTCTAGCCATGCCCCCTCACCCGGGCCCTCCGGGCCCGCCCTCTCCCGCTCAGGGGAGAGGGGTCTCGAGATCCGGCACCTCCTCACTCCATTCGAAAGCGTTCGACCCGTCAATGCCTAGGCGCACCGATATCTCGTCCATCCTGATCATCGGCGCGGGGCCGATCGTCATCGGCCAGGCCGCCGAGTTCGACTATTCGGGAAGCCAGGCGGTCAAGGCGCTGAAGGCCGAGGGTTATCGCGTGATCGTCGTCAATTCGAACCCCGCGACGATCATGACCGACCCCGAACTCGCCGACTCGACCTATATCGAGCCCGTCACGCCCGAGATCGTCGCGCGCATCTGCGCCAGGGAAAAGCCCGACGCCATACTCCCGACCATGGGCGGGCAGACCGCGCTCAACACCGCGCTCGCGCTGTACAAGGACGGGACGCTCGACAAGCTCGGGATCGAGCTGATCGGGGCCAATGCCGCGGCGATCGAGAAGGCCGAGGACCGGTTGAAATTTCGCGAAGCGATGGATCGGATCGGGCTCGAAAGCCCGCGCTCGGCGATTGCGCATACAATGGACGAGGCGCTGGCCGTGCTGGAAGAAACGGTCGGCCTTCCGGCGATCATCCGCCCCAGCTTCACGCTCGGCGGGACGGGCGGCGGCATCGCCTACAACCGCGACGAATTCGTCCAGATCGTGACCGGCGGGCTCGAGGCCAGCCCCACCACCGAGGTGCTGATCGAGGAATCGGTGCTCGGCTGGAAGGAATATGAGATGGAAGTCGTCCGCGACAAAGCGGACAACGCGATCATCATCTGCTCGATCGAGAACGTCGATCCCATGGGTGTCCACACCGGGGACTCGATCACCGTCGCGCCGGCGCTGACCCTGACCGACAAGGAATATCAGCGCATGCGCACGGACGCGATTGCGGTGCTGCGCGAAATCGGCGTCGAAACAGGTGGTTCCAACGTCCAGTTCGCAATCGATCCCAGGACCGGGCGAATGGTGGTGATCGAGATGAACCCGCGCGTGTCGCGGAGCTCCGCGCTGGCCTCCAAGGCGACCGGCTTCCCGATCGCCAAGGTCGCGGCGCGGCTCGCGGTCGGCTACACGCTCGACGAGATCGCCAACGACATCACCGGCGGCGCGATCCCGGCGAGCTTCGAGCCGACGATCGATTATGTCGTGACCAAGATCCCGCGCTTCGCCTTCGAGAAGTTCAAGGGCGCCGACGCGATCCTGACGACGTCGATGAAGTCGGTCGGCGAAGTGATGGCGATCGGGCGCAATTTTCACGAGAGCCTGCAGAAGGCGCTGCGCGGGCTCGAGACCGGCCTGTGCGGGCTCGACCGGGTGCGCGAGCTCGAGAACGCGGACCCGGCGCGGATCGAGAGCCTGCTCGCGCGGCCGACGCCCGACCGTCTGCTCGTCGCCGCCGAAGCACTGCGCCAGGGCTTCACGGTCGAGCGGATCAACGCCATCGCGTATTTCGACCCGTGGTTCCTCGAGCGGCTGAGCGAAATCGTCGAGGCGGAGAGCGCGGTGCGGATGCACGGCCTGCCCCAGGACGCGACGGCGATGCGGCGGCTGAAGGCGATGGGCTTTTCCGACGCCCGGCTGGCCCAGCTGGCGCTGCGCTCGGCGGGGATGGAGCGGGCGATGGGCGAGGCCGTCGCCGCGGGCGGCTCGGGCACGGTGCACAGCGCGATCCGCGCGATGACCGGCGGCGTCACCGAGGCGGAGGTGCGCGACCACCGCCTGCGCCTCGGGGTCCGCCCGGTGTTCAAGCGGATCGACAGCTGCGCCGCCGAGTTCGACGCCGCGACGCCCTATCTTTATTCGACCTACGAGGCGCCCTTGTTCGGCGAGCCCGAGGACGAGGCCGAGGTCGAGGCCAAGCGCAAGGTCATCATCCTCGGCGGCGGGCCCAACCGGATCGGGCAGGGGATCGAGTTCGACTATTGCTGCTGCCACGCCGCCTTCGCGCTGCGCGACGCCGGCATCCAGACGATCATGGTCAATTGCAACCCGGAGACGGTGTCGACCGACCCGGATACGTCCGACCGGCTCTATTTCGAGCCGCTGACCGCCGAGGACGTGCTCGAGATCGTCCGCCGCGAGCAGGAGAAGGGCGAGTTGCTCGGCGTGATCGTCCAGCTCGGCGGCCAGACCCCGCTGAAGCTTGCGGCCGAGCTCCAGGCGGCGGGCGTGCCGATCCTCGGCACCTCGCCCGACAGCATCGACCTCGCCGAGGACCGCGAGCGCTTCGCCCGGCTGGTCGCGAAGCTCGGGCTCAAGCAGCCCGCAAACGGCATCGCGCGCAGCCGCGACGAGGCGCTGACGGTCGCCGAGCGGATCGGCTATCCGGTGCTCCTGCGGCCGTCCTACGTGCTCGGCGGGCGGGGCATGGAGGTGGTCGACGGGCCGCAGCAGCTCGACCATTATATCGCGACCGCGGTCGCGGTGTCGGGCGCGGCCCCGGTGCTGATCGACCGCTATTTGCGCGACGCGATCGAGGTCGACGTCGACGCCATCTGTGACGGCCGCGACGTCGTCGTCGCCGGAGTGCTTCAGCATATCGAGGAGGCGGGCGTCCATTCGGGCGACAGCGCCTGCTCGATCCCGCCCCACAGCCTGGGGCCCGACACGGTGGCGGAGATCGAGCGGCAGACGCGCGCGCTGGCGCTGGCGCTGAAGGTCAAGGGGCTGATGAACGTCCAGTTCGCGGTCAAGGACGCCGGCCCGGGAAGCGGGGCGGGCCCCGAAGTCTATCTGATCGAGGTCAACCCGCGCGCCAGCCGGACCGTGCCGTTCGTCGCCAAGGCGGTGGGGCGGCCGGTCGCCAAGATCGCCGCGCGGGTCATGGCCGGCGAGGCGCTGGCGGGCCTTGAACCCGTCGGTCGCGACATCCGCTACGTCGCGGTCAAGCAGTCGGTATTCCCGTTCGCGCGCTTCCCGGGGACCGACCCGGTCCTTGGACCGGAGATGAAAAGCACCGGCGAAGTCATGGGAATCGATAGGCAATTCGACATCGCCTTCGCCAAGGCGCTGATCGGGGCGGGGATGATCCTGCCCAACGGCGGAACGGCGTTCGTGTCGGTCAAGGACGCCGACAAGGACCATATCGTCCCCGCGGTCGAAAAGCTGGTCGAGCTCGGCTTCCGGATCATCGCGACCGGCGGCACCACCGAGCATCTGGCGGCGAAGGGGCTTCCGGTCGAACGCGTCAACAAGGTCGCCCAGGGACGGCCGCACATCGTCGACAGACTGACCGACGGCGAGGTCGCGCTGGTGTTCAACACCACCGAGGGCTGGCAGTCGCTGAAGGACAGCCATTCGATCCGCGCCACCGCGCTCCAGCGCAAGGTGCCCTATTTCACGACCGCGGCGGCGAGCCTCGCGGCCGCTCGCTCGATCGAGGCGCTTCGCGGCCGCGCGCTTGAAGTCGGCTCGCTCCAATCCTATTATTCCGCCTCTTAGAGAGACAGCTCACCCACAATCTGCTCCCTGTCGCGGGCCGAAGGGCACGCCGGGGCAGGATTTTGAAAGGTTTCGACATGGCGACGACAGCCGACAAGGTGCCGATGCTGGAGGCGGGCCACCGCAAGCTCAACGACGAGCTGAGGCGGCTGCGCAGCGAGGAGCGCCCGGCGATCGTCGAGGCGATCGAGGCGGCGCGCGCGCACGGCGACCTCAGCGAGAATGCCGAATATCACGCGGCCAAGGAGCGGCAGGGCCAGATCGAGGCGACCATCGCCGACCTCGAGGACCAGCTCAGCCGGGCGATGGTGATCGACCCGACGACCTTGTCGGGCGACAAGGTCGTGTTCGGCGCCACGGTCACGCTCAAGGACGAGGACGACAAGAAGGTGAAGTACCAGCTGGTCGGTCAGACCGAGGCCGACGCCAAGGACGGCAAGATCAGCTACAATTCGCCGCTGGGCCGCGCGCTGATCGGCCGCCAGGTGGGTGACGATGTCGAGGTGTCGACCCCGTCGGGCGACCGCTATTACGAGATCAAGAAGATCGAATTCATCTGATCCGGTGGTCGATTGGAGCCAAGCCAGAGCGACCCTCGCGATCGCGGCTTTGACCGCTGCGGCGTGGCTCGTCGTGACGCTGCCCGGCCTCGGCGAGCAGGCGGTGTTCGCGCTGGGCTTCATTCCCGCTCGTCTGAGCGGCGCCGAGGCGCCGTGGGCGGCCGCGCCGGCGCTCCTCACGCCGCTGACCGCGACCCTGGTCCACTCGGGCATCCTGCACCTCGTCTTCAACCTGCTGGTATTCCTGTGGTGCGGGGCCGCGGTCGAACGCGCGCTCGGCCGCTTTGGCCTGCTGCTGCTGTACGCGGTCGGCGCCTATGCGGCGGCGATCGGACAGTGGCTCACCGACCCGATGGGGATCGTGCCCATGGTCGGGGCGAGCGGGGCGGTCAGCGCGGTCATCGGCGCCTTCTCCCTGACCTTCGGCCGCGCCCGGATGATTACCCGCTCGGCGCGGGTGAACCGGTGGATCAACATCGCCTGGTTGCTCGCCGCCTGGGTCGCGCTCCAGATGATGATCGGCTGGGCGGCCGGGACCGGCGGGCTGATGCTGGCGACCGCGGCGCATGTCGGCGGCTTCCTCGCCGGCCTGCTGATGCAACGCCCGCTGCTGCTGTGGCGGTTCCGGAACGCGTAAAGCGGCGGGTAGAGCGTTGGCTTCAGGTCGGGCTTTTCGGCCGCTCGATTCCCGGGACGCTCCCCTCGAGATCGGGCTCGAGCAAGCGATGCAAGTGCACGATCACATATTTCATTTCCGCGTCGTCGACCGTGCGCTGTGCTTTCCCGCGCCACGCGTCCTCGGCCGCGGCATAGCTGTCGTAGACGCCGACGAGATCGACCGAATCGAGGTCGAAATCGAGGCCGCGCGGGTCCTTGACCCTTCCGCCGAACACCAGGTGAAGCTTGCTCATCGCTCCCCCGCTAGCAGCAAACGGCCTTCGGTTCAGCGCTGATTCTTGACGGCGTCGACGGCCGCCTGGCCCGAGGCCCTGGCGGCATCCGTCACGCCCTCGAACAGCGAACGGATCGTCTCCTCGCCCTTTTCTCGCGTGAGCCCGAGCTCGTTGAGCCGTTCGCTCCCCGTGTCCTTGGCCGCGCGCACCGCTTCTTTCGCTGTCCGCCGGATCCGTTTCGCGGTCGGGCGCAGCGCCTCGGTCTCTATCCGGGTCCGTGGCAGCAGGGCGGCGACGAGCGCCCCGGCCGCAAGGCCGCCGGCAAGCGCGAGCAGCGGGGCTCCGTTGACGCCGTCGACGGTGCGGTCACGAGCGCTCTCATAGGCCTCGACCGCGCGCTGGCGCGGGTTAATTGCCGGTTTGTCCTGGTCGGTCATCGACTGCCTCCGTATCCTTCTTCCTGCTCGACGCCTTGCGCCGCTTTTTGGTTTCGCGCCGCGTCGTAAATCCATCGGTCAATTTGCCCGCCCAGTCGATCAGTGGTTCGCGAGCGAGGAACAAGGCGATCGCGGCAACCACGCCGGTCGCGGCCAGCGGCCGCGCGCGCACCGCGTCGACCGCGTCCTCGGCGAGGTCCGCCCCCTTCTCCTTCGCGCCCTGCCAGGCGTCGCGGCTGAGCTTCTTCGGGCTGAGGCGATCCTGCAGTTCCTCGGCAGTGGCGATCAGCCTGCTGCGCGCCACGTCCGCCTGCACCCGCGCGGCGGCCATTTCCGGCGTGACCTTCACCAGCCGCTCCGGAAGCGCTGGACGGCGTACCAGCCGAGCCCGCCGGCAACCGCGGCGAACAGCACAAGGCCGACCACGCCGGCCGCGAGCGGTCCGACGAGGCTCGACAAGGCGATGACCACTCCGACCGCCAGCGCAACCACGGCGGCGAGTGCGAAGACGAACGCCGTGCCGAACAATGCCGCGGGCAGGATGAGCGCCTTGCCCTTGGCTTCAGCGATCGTCCTGACGGCGTCAAGCTCGGCCCGGGCGTACGCCTTGCCATCCTCGACCAGCTGGTGGACCAGCTCGCCGATCGGCCGCTCGGGCTGCGGCTCGCCGCCCGGATCAGCCGGCTTGAGCATCAAGCCTCATCGTCATCGTCATCATCGTCGTCCTTCGCCATGCCGGTCTTGATCAGCCGAGCAACGACGAAGCCGACGACGGCGGCGCCGGCAAGCGCGATGCCGGGGCTGTTGCGAACGAACTCGCGCGTGTCGTCGATCAGCTCGTCGGGGTCCTTCTCGGCGATGGCGTTGGCCGCATTCTCGATCGCCGAGGCGGCGCGGCGGGCATAGTCGCCATATTCGGGGCCGAGCCGTTCCTCGATCCCCGGCGCGGTCTCGCCGACCAGCTTGGCGACGTTGCCGAGCGCTTCGGCGGAGCGTTCGAGCCCCTGGCCAACCAGGCCGCGGGCCTTCTCCCCGGCCTGGTTCGACAGCTTTTCGGTGCCGCTGCGGATGCGATCGGCAAACCTGTTGTCCGTCGTTCCTTTCCTGGCCACAGGACCTTCCTCCACCAGCGTCGTGTTGACCCGCGCCTCGCCGGACGCGCCCTCGATCACCTTGTCCGTACCTTCGGGGAGCTCGGCAGCATTGTCCTGTACCATAACAACCATCTCCTTTTGCCGACTTCAACCACGAGTCGGCGGCCTTCGTTCCTGCGCTGGAGGGCGAAAGTTGCACGACCCGGCGCGGCAGGTATGAGGGCCGTGGGCCGATATGGCTCGTTCCAGTTACGAAACAAGGTCATCGATGAGCGAAATCGCTTCCGTCCGCGCGCGCCAGATTCTCGACAGCCGCGGTAACCCTACGGTCGAGGTTGACGTCCGGCTCGGGGACGGCAGCCTTGGCCGCGCAGCCGTCCCCTCGGGGGCGTCGACCGGCGCTCACGAGGCGGTCGAACTGCGCGACGGCGACAAGAGCCGTTGGGCGGGCAAGGGCGTCGGACGAGCCGTCGCCAACGTCAACGGGGAGATCGCGGATGCCATCGCCGGCCGCGACGCGACCGATCAGGACGGGCTCGACCGCGCGCTGATCGAGCTCGACGGAACCGGAAACAAGGGCCGGCTCGGAGCCAACGCAATCCTCGGCGTCAGCCTGGCCACGGCCAAGGCGGCGGCGGCGTCGTTCAAGCAGCCGCTCTATCGCTATGTCGGCGGCGCCGAGGCGAACCTGCTCCCCGTGCCGATGATGAACATTTTGAACGGCGGCGCGCATGCCGACAATGCGATCGACTTCCAGGAATTCATGGTGATGCCGGTCGGGGCATCGACCTTCGCCGAGGCGCTGCGCTGCGGAGCGGAGATTTTCCACGCGCTGAAATCGGCGCTGCATTCCGCCGGATTGTCGACCGCGGTGGGGGACGAGGGCGGATTTGCGCCGGAGATCAACAGCGCCCGCGAAGCGCTGGACTTGATTGAAAAAGCCGTGGGCGCGGCGGGCTACCGGCTGGGCGACGACGTGGTCCTCGCGCTCGATCCCGCCGCAAGCGAGTTCTTCAAGGCCGGGCATTACGAGCTCGAAGGCGAGGGGCGAACCCTGACCCCGGTCGAGATGGCCGACGATTATGTCGCGCTCGCGTCCGATTATCCGATTGCCTCGATCGAGGACGGCATGGCCGAGGACGACTGGGCGGGCTGGAAGCGGCTCACCGAAACGCTCGGCAGCCGCGTCCAGCTGGTCGGAGACGATCTGTTCGTCACCAACGTTGCGCGGCTCCAGCAGGGGATCGACGGGAACGTCGCCAATTCGATCCTGATCAAGGTCAACCAGATCGGGACCCTGACCGAGACGATCGAGGCGGTGCGGCTGGCGCAGGCGAACGGTTATACCGCGGTCATGTCGCACCGCTCGGGCGAGACCGAGGATTCGACCATCGCCGACCTCGCCGTCGCGCTCGGCTGCGGCCAGATCAAGACGGGCAGCCTGGCGCGCTCGGACCGGACCGCGAAGTACAACCAGCTGCTCAGGATTGAGGAGGGGCTTGGCGCGAGCGCCCGCTACGCCGGGCGGTCGGCGCTCAAAGCGTATCGACCAGCTTGACGAGCGAGAACGGATTCCACCGGCCGTTCACAGTCTTATCCCCGGTTTTTCCGTCAAATATCCACCAATTCGTCCCTTTGCACTTGCCTTCATGGCATCTTCGTGATTCTCCTAGTGCGTCATGGGGGCAGCGAAGCGCAGTCTGGGCCTGATCCGCCGCTCGGCGATGCCGGCGCTGGCGCTGCTCGTCGTCGGGACCTTCGCCGGCCACGCGATCGCCGGGCCCAACGGGCTGCTCGCCTGGGGCGGCTATCATCGCGCGCTCAACGAGCGGAAGGCCGAGCTGGCCAACCTCCAGCAGCAGAAGGCGCAACTGCGCCATCACTCGCAATTGCTCGACCCTGACAAGGCCGATCCCGACATGGCCGACGAGCTGGTGCGCAAGGACCTCGGGCTGGTCCGCCAGGACGAGGTCATCATTCCGCTCGAATAGTTGCCGCCCGCCGAACCCCTGCCTATAGGCGGGCGCGCTTCCAACTGATGAGAGAGAGCCGTGGCGCGAACCGCCAAGAAGGCCGCTATCCCCGCGGCCGCCCAGGACCCTAAGTTCGAACGTCCGCCCCAGCCCAAGCGCTGGAAGGCGTCGAAGGACGAGCTCCTGAAATTCTATCGCGAGATGCTGCTCATCCGCCGCTTCGAGGAGCGCGCCGGGCAGCTCTACGGCCTCGGGCTGATCGGCGGCTTCTGTCACCTCTACATCGGCCAGGAGGCGGTCGCGGTCGGGCTGCAGAGCGCGATGACGGTCGGCAAGGACAGCGTCATCACCGGCTACCGCGACCACGGCCACATGCTCGCCTACGCCATCGACCCGAAGATCATCATGGCCGAGCTCACCGGCCGCGCCGCCGGCATCTCCAAGGGCAAGGGTGGTTCGATGCACATGTTCAGCGTCGAGCACGGCTTCTACGGCGGCCACGGCATCGTCGGCGCCCAGGTGCCGCTCGGCACCGGCCTCGCCTTCGCCCATAAATATCGCGACGATGGCGGGGTGTGCCTGACCTATCTCGGCGACGGCGCGGTCAACCAGGGCCAGGTCTATGAGGCGTTCAACATGGCCAAGCTGTGGAACCTGCCGGTCATCTACGCGGTCGAGAACAACCAATATGCGATGGGCACGAGCGTCCAGCGCTCGCATTCTGAGCCCTTGCTCTACCGCCGCGGCGAGAGCTTCCGCATTCCCGGTGTCCGGGTCGACGGGATGGACGTGCTCGCGGTCCGCGGCGCGGCCGAGGTCGCGCTCGATTGGACCCGGTCGGGCAAGGGGCCGATCCTGATCGAGTTCATGACCTATCGCTATCGCGGCCATTCGATGTCCGACCCGGCCAAGTATCGTACGCGCGAGGAGGTGCAGGAATATCGCGAGCAGCGCGACCCGATCGACCATGCCGCGAAGGAGCTTGAGAAGCTCGGCGTCAAGGCCGAGGAACTCAAGGCAATCGACAAGGAGATCAAGGACATCGTCGTCGAAGCTGCGAAATATGCCGAGGAAGCGCCGGAGCCCGACGCGTCCGAGCTGACCACCGACGTCCTGGTCGGGAGCTACTGATGGGAATCGAGCTGAAGATGCCCGCTCTGTCCCCGACCATGGAGGAGGGGACGCTGGCCAAGTGGCTGGTCAAGGAAGGCGACGAGGTGAAGTCGGGCGACATCCTGGCCGAGATCGAGACCGACAAGGCGACGATGGAGTTCGAGGCGGTCGACGAGGGCACGATCGCCAAGATCCTTGTTCCCGAAGGCACCGACGGGGTGAAGGTCGGCCAGCCGATCGCGCTTCTCGCTGGGGACGGCGAGGCGGTAAGCGAGGCGCAGCCGAGCGCGCCGCCCGCGGAGGCGCCCAAGCCGGCGATGAAGGAAGAGCCGTCGGTTCCCGCGCCCGCTTCGCAGCAGGCCGAAGCGACCCCGACGCCGCACGTGTTCGAGACGGCCGCGCGCGACCTCGCCGCCGACGCCGCCGACAACCGCACCGAGCCCGAAGTGCCCGAGGGCACGCCGCTGGTCACTTTGACCGTGCGCGAAGCGCTGCGCGACGCGATGGCCGAGGAGATGCGGCGCGACGAACGCGTGTTCGTGATGGGCGAGGAGGTCGCGGAATACCAGGGCGCCTACAAGGTCACGCAGGGCCTGCTCGAGGAGTTCGGGGCGAAGCGCGTGGTCGATACGCCGATCACCGAATATGGTTTCGCCGGGCTCGGCACCGGCGCCGCAATGGGGGGCCTCAGACCCATCGTCGAGTTCATGACCTTCAACTTCGCGATGCAGGCGATCGACCACATCATCAATTCGGCGGCCAAGACCAATTACATGTCGGGCGGCCAGATGCGCTGCCCGATGGTGTTCCGCGGGCCCAACGGCGCTGCCGCCCGGGTCGCCGCCCAGCACAGCCAGAATTACGGCAGCTGGTACGCGCACGTGCCCGGACTGGTGGTGATCGCGCCCTACAGCGCCGCCGACGCCAAGGGGCTGCTCAAGGCCGCGATCCGCAGCGAGGACCCGGTGGTCTTCCTCGAGAACGAATTGCTCTACGGCCAGCAGTTCGACGTACCCCAGCTCGACGATTACGTGCTGCCGATCGGCAAGGCGCGGATCATCAGGCCGGGCAAGGACGTGACCATCGTCAGCTACTCGATCGGGGTCGCGGTCGCGCTCGAGGCGGCGCAGGAGCTGATGGGGCAGGGGATCAATGCCGAGGTCATCGACCTTCGCACCCTGCGCCCACTCGACAAGGCGACGGTGCTCGAGAGCTTGAAGCGCACCAATCGCATGGTGGTGGTCGAGGAAGGCTGGCCGCAATGCTCGATCAGCTCGGAGATCATCGCCATCGCGATGACCGATGGCTTCGACGACCTCGACGCGCCGGTGCTGCGCGTGACCGACGCCGACGTCCCGCTGCCCTATGCGGCCAACCTCGAGAAAATGGCGCTGGTCAAGGCGTCCGACGTGGTCGAGGCGGTGAAGGCCGTCACCTATCGCTGACGCGCCGCTGCGCGACTGCGACCTCGTCCGGCTTTACTGGCCGGCCGACCTCAGGCCCGCGTTCGACGCGTTGATGGCGATCGACGAGGCGATGGCCGACGTCGTCGCCCGCTCGACCGAGCCGACCCTCGGCGCGATCAAGCTCGCCTGGTGGCGCGAGCGGCTCGAGGAGCTGGATCAGGGCAAGGTGCCGGCCGAGCCGCGGCTCCAGGCTGCGGCGCGCGAACTGCTCGGCCGCGGCATCAGCGGAGCGTCGCTGGCCGAGCTCGAGGATGGGTGGCTGACGCTGCTCGAGGAGCAACCCGACGCCGAGCGCGTGGGGGATCGCGGCGCAAAGCTGTTCGCGCTCGCCGCGACCTTGCTTGGAGCGTCGCACCCGCTGATCGATCCGGCCGGCCGGCTCTTCGCCTATCAGCAGGTCGCTCGACGCCGGTTGATGGCCATGCACTGGCCGATGGACGAAATTCATCGGCTTTCGAGGGGCCGATTTCCACAGCCGCTGCGGCCGGTCACGGCCCTGGCCGCGCTCGCCGCGCGTGACGCCAGGCGCGGGCCGGTCGTGGAGCCCGAAGCGACGCCGGGGCGCGCTTTCGCGCTGATCGTGCATCGCCTGACCGGGCGGCTGCCGTCGCCATAGTTGACAGAAACGTTTCCGAAACGGAGGGTTTTGGGCGTGCCGAATCTCCTTGTCAGAGGAGATGCGCATGTTCCGTTACCTCGCCGGCGCAGCGGTTTGCTTCCTGCTCCTGACCGGCGTTTTCCTGTTGTGGCATGGCCGCGCGGAAAGCCCCGCGCTTCCCGCCGCGCCCCCGCCGCGGGCCGCTGACAGCGCGATCATGCCGGGATTGCCGTTGCAGGCCCCCGAAGCGAGCGCCAAGACCCGCGAGGAGCGGCGCTTCAGCCGCGCCGACAAGAACAAGGACGGGAGGATCGCGGCCGAGGAGCTTCTGGCGTCGCGCCGAAAGGCGTTCGCCAAGCTTGATGCCAATGGCAACGGGGTCCTGTCGTTCGAGGAATGGGCGGTAAAGACGATCGACAAGTTCCAGGGCGCGGACAAGGACCGCTCCGGCTGGCTGACCCCGGCCGAATATGCGACGACCGCGCCGCCGCCGCCCAAGCGCAAGCCGAGATGTTCGTGCTGATCAGTTCCTTCCCATCCGGGTGGACGGGGAGGAACTCCCTCTGGCGACGCGGATTCGTCCGGATTAGGTGGCGAGCATGGAGGAAAGCCCGGCCGAACGCGTCCGTCGCGCTGAGCAGCTCGCCGCGGCCGGGCGCTGGGCGGAGGTCGCAACCACGCTCGAGCCGGTGATCGAGGCCAGCCGGTCGGCGGGCCTGTGGAGCTTGCTGGCGATGGCGCGGCTGAACAGCGGCCGCCCTGGCGATGCGGCCGACGCCCTGCTGCGCGCGGCGGCGCTGGACGCCGAGGGCGGGCGGGCATGGCTCAACGCCGCCGCCGTGCTCGACGGAGTCGGCCGGGTCGGCGAGGCGGGCGAGGCGGCGCGCCGCGCCATCGCGCTCGGGTTCGCCCCGCCCGAAGCGCATCTGCTGCTCGGGCGCGCGCTCCAGGGATCGGGCGACCTTGCCGGCGCGCAGGCCGCGTTCGAACGCGCCGTGGCCGCGCGGCCGACGTTCGTCGAGGCGCATCGCGACCTCGCCCAGCTGATCTGGATGCGAACCGGCGACCGGGAAGAGGCGACGCGCCTGCTCGACACTGCGATCGCCGCTCACGGGAGCGACGTCGGGCTGCGGGCCGAGCGGGCGCGGCTGCTGAACTTCGCCGGGGACGAGGCGGAAAGCCGGGCCGAGGCGGCGCGCCTGCTTGACCGGATGGCGCCGGGCGCGTCGCGATCTTTGTTCGCGGCGCATGAGGCGAACCTGCGCGGCGATCATGCCGCGGCGGTGCGGGCGGCACAGGAGGCGCTGTCGCTCGGCGCCGACCCCGGCCAGGCGTTGGAGGCCCTGGCCGCGGCGCAGCTCGGTTCCGGCGACGCGCCGGGCGTGCTCGAGACGGCGGAGGCGTTGGCGAAGCGCGCGCCGCGGAACCAGCTCGCCATCGCCTATCGCGCGACCGCGCTGCGCATGCTCGACGACCCGCGCGGGGAACCCTTCCGCGACTATGCGACGCTGGTCCGCGCATTCGATATCGATGTCCCGGATGGATGGGACAATCTCGATTCCTATCTCGGCGACCTCGCGGCGGCGCTCATCCCCATGCATCCGTTCGCCGCGCACCCGCTCGGCCAGTCGGCTCGGCGCGGCAGCCAGACCATGCAAAGCCTGGTCGAATCGAGCGACCCGGCGATCCGCGCCTTCTTCCGCGCCGTCGACGGACCGATCCGCCGCTATTTGGCCGAGCTCGGCACGGGTGACGACCCGCTGCGGAGCCGCAATCGCGGCGCGTACGACCTCAGGGGCTGCTGGTCGGTATGGCTGAAGCCCGGCGGGTTCCACGTCGACCATGTCCATCCGCAGGGCTGGATATCGTCGGCCTGCTACATCGCGACGCCCGCGGCAGCCGAGGACGCCGACGGCAAGCAAGGCTGGATCCGGTTCGGCCAGCCGCCGATCCAGCCGCCGGCAGGCCTCCCGGCCGAGCATTTCGTCCAGCCGAGACCGGGGCGGCTGGTGCTGTTCCCGGCGTGGATGTGGCACGGCACGGTGCCGTTCGCGTCGGACGAGCGGCGGCTGAGCGTGGCTTTCGACGTTTTGCCCGCCTAGGCCCTTTCCAGTTCCTTCACCGGCTCGAGCCAGCGGGCGAGGGCGTCCCGCGCGCGGTCGGTATAGGCCTTCTTCCGATCGGCGCGCCTGAGGCGCCCGGACAGCGGGGGCATCAGCCCGAAATTGACGTTCATCGGCTGGAACGTCTCGGCGTCGGCGCCGCCGGTGATGTGGTTGAGCAGCGCGCCGAGCGCGGTTTCGACGGGCGGGGGCGGCAGGCGCTCGCCGCGCAGCTCGGCGATGACGAAGCGCGCCGCGAGAATTCCGACGGCCGCGCTTTCGACATAGCCTTCGCAGCCGGTGATCTGCCCGGCGAAGCGGATGTTCGGTTTAGATTTCAGGCGAAGTTCGCCGTCCAACACCTTGGGCGAATTGATGAACGCGTTGCGGTGGATTCCGCCGAGCCGCGCGAACTCGGCGTCCTCAAGGCCGGGGATGGTGCGGAAGATGCGGACCTGCTCGCCATGCTTCAGCTTGGTCTGGAACCCGACCATGT
Organism: Sphingomicrobium sp.; assembly: GCA_035281125.1. Classification (GTDB taxonomy): domain Bacteria; phylum Pseudomonadota; class Alphaproteobacteria; order Sphingomonadales; family Sphingomonadaceae; genus Sphingomicrobium. The sequence goes on from DATEEM010000045.1 coordinate 21,204, forward strand.
TCCACAGGGTGCCGAGCTTATTGTCCTGGCGCAGCTGAACGACTGCATAGGGCCAGCGTCCGGTGCGCGGGTCGTCGAGCCCGACCGGCTTCATTGGGCCGTGGCGCAATGTCTCCGGCCCGCGCTCGGCCATCACCTCGACCGGCATGCAGCCCTCGAAATAGGGCGTGTCCTTTTCCCATTCCTTGAACGGCATCTTCTCGCCGTCGACCAGCGCCCGGACGAACGTCTCGTACTGCGCCCTGTCGAGCGGGCAGTTGATGTAATCCTTGCCCCCCTTGTCCCAGCGCGCGGCCATCCAGGCCTTGTCCATGTCGATGCTGTCGCGGTGGACGATCGGCGCGATGGCGTCGAAGAAGGCGAGGGCGTCCTCGCCGGTCTCGGCGGCGATTGCATCGGCGAGCGCGGAGCCAGTCAAAGGCCCTGTGGCGACAATTGCCAGGTGATCGGGGAGGGCGTCGATGCGCTCTCGGACCACGGTGACGTTGGGGTGGCGTTCGATGGTCGCGGTGACTTCCGCGGCGAAGGCCTCGCGGTCCACGGCGAGCGCCGACCCCGCGGGGACACGGTTCCGGTCGCCGGCGCGCATGATCAGTGAATCGAGCGTGCGCATCTCCTGGTGGAGCAGGCCGACCGCATTGTTCTCGGCATCGTCGGAGCGGAAGCTGTTCGAGCAGACCAGCTCGGCGAGCCCATCGGTCTGGTGGGCGGGCGTCATGTCGCCGCCTCCGCGCATTTCAGAGAGCTTCACCCGGATGCCGGCATTGGCGAGCTGCCACGCGGCCTCGCTGCCGGCGAGCCCGCCGCCGATGATGTGGATGT
>DATEEM010000046.1:0-8474 GCA_035281125.1 Sphingomicrobium sp.
AGCTTCGGCGACGACCGCGTGCTGATCGAGAAATACATCCTCTCGCCGCGCCACATCGAGGTGCAGGTGTTCGGCGACAGCCACGGCAACGTCGTCCATCTGTTCGAGCGCGACTGCTCGCTCCAGCGTCGCCACCAGAAGGTGATCGAGGAAGCGCCCGCGCCGGGGATGGACGCGGAGACGCGCGAGGCGGTGTGTGGCGCCGCGGTGCGTGCGGCCAAAGCGGTGAACTATGAAGGCGCGGGGACGATCGAGTTCATTGCCGATGCGTCCGAAGGCCTCAAACCCGACCGCATCTGGTTCATGGAAATGAACACGCGGCTGCAGGTCGAGCATCCGGTGACCGAGGAGATCACGGGGCAGGACCTGGTCGAATGGCAGCTCCGCGTCGCGTCGGGCGAGCGGCTGCCGAAGACGCAGGACGAGTTGACGATCACCGGCCACGCGATCGAGGCGCGCCTCTACGCCGAGGACCCGGCGAAGGGGTTTCTGCCGAGCGTGGGCAAGCTCGACCATTTCGATCTGGGCGAGGACGGCCGCATCGAATCGGGGGTCGAGGAAGGCGACGAAATCTCGCCCTTCTATGATCCGATGATCGCCAAGCTCATCGGCGTTGGCGGCGACCGCGCCGAAGCGATCAGCGAGCTTGCCTCGATTCTCGACACCGTCGAAATGTGGCCGGTCAGGACCAATGCCGCCTTCCTGTTCAATGCGGTGCTGCACCCCGGCTTCGGCTCCGGCCAAATCGATACCGGCTTCATCGAGCGCAATCTTGAGCAGCTCGTGCCCGATCCCGAGCCAGATGATGCGATCTGGCGCGGCGCCGCCGCTGTCGCTCTTGCGATCGACGCGGAAGAGGAGCCGCTTGGCCGCCTCGCCGGGTTTCGGCTCAACGCGCCGGCCCACGCACGAGTGGTGCTTCGACGCCGGGGGGACGTCCGATCGGTGTCAACCGAAGACGGCGACTTCGCCGCAGTCTCCGGCTTCCGCGACGATGAACGTGTTGTCGTATTCTACGAAGGCCAAGCTTACGAATTCGGGCTGGTCGCGCGCGGCACCGGTACGACGCACGGCATTCACGACGGTGAGATCGAGGCGCCGATGCCGGGCAAGGTGACTGCGATCGACGTCGCGCAGGGCGAAACGGTTGCCAAGGGGCAACGCTTGCTAACGCTTGAAGCGATGAAGATGGAGCATGCGCTGACCGCGCCGTTCGATGGAACCGTCGCCGAGCTCAACGCCGCGGAAGGGCAGCAGGTGAGCGAGGGGACGGTGCTGGTGCGGGTCGAGGCGAGCGAATGAACCCCTTCCCCATCAAGGGGGGAGGAGCTTCGAGGGAAACCGATATGCGGCTATTCCGTTTACGTCCCATGCGTCCCGTGTTTTTCGTGACCATGGCTTTCGGCGCGGCGGCTGCGGCCCCGCTCACCGGTTGCGTCACAGACGAGCCCGTCGGAGGGGCGCCGATGGCGCTGATCGACGCGCAGGGCCGGAGCATCGGAACGGTTCGCGCATGGCAGACCGCGGGCGGCGTCAGCTTCCGCGTCGACGCGACCGGCCTGCCGCACGGCATCCACGGGCTCCACGTCCACAGCGTCGGTCGCTGCGACCCGCCCGAATTCACCAGCGCCGGCCCACACTGGAACCCGGCGAGCCGCAAGCACGGCACCAATAACCCGGCCGGTCCGCACGCCGGCGACCTGCCCAACGTGACCGTGGCGTCCAACGGCGTCCTCGCGGCGACCGTGACCGTTCCCGGGGCGAGCCTGACCGGACCTGGCCCGGCCGGTGTGCTGCTCGATCATGACGGCGCCGCGCTGGTGCTTCACGCCGCGGCGGACGATTATGTCACCGACCCGAGCGGCAACAGCGGCGCGCGCATCGCCTGCGCGGTGATCACCGCGGCGCCGGAGCTTCGCTGATCATTCCTCTTTCTTTTTCGGGTCCCAGCCGCGCACCGTAACCTTGGCGTAATCGAGCGTGACCGCGTCGGGGGCGCAATCGCTGACCACCAGGTCCGTCAATTCATAGCGCAAGCCAGACATGCCGGCGCTGGCGAACTGGGCGCCGGCATAGCGCCTGCCGACCGCGCAGCCCGGCATCCCGCCCCGGATGAGGATCGAGCCTGGGCCGTCGCCCTTCGGCTGGTCGTAATAGGCCCGCATGCGCATCGGCATGTGCTGGCGCTTGCCCGTCGCCTGGCCCGACTGAACCGGCTCCCCATCGACCCGGGCGATATCGAGGCCGCGTCCCTTGGAAGCCGGCGGGCTTGCGCCGCCCGTGACCTGCCCGCCCGTAACGCCGGTCGCCGGAGCAGGCGGGGTGAGCTTCACCTTGGAATATTTCGTGTTGCCGGGGAAATAGCCGCTCGTGCCGCTCGTGCCGCTCGGCGAGTCCGGCGCGTCCCAGGCGACGCCAAGTCCGTCGGCCTTGGCCCAACCTCCGGCAGCCACGGTGGGGGTGCTCCACTTGAGCGACTCCACCTGGAAGGACGGCGTGTTTTCCAGCTTTATCGTGAAATAGACGACCTCGCGGCTGCCGCTTCCGCCCGGGGTCTCGGCCGCAGCTGTCTGTCCCGTGATCATCACGGCGGCGACGAGAAAAACGATTCGGCGCATTGGGCCCTCCCTGTCCACGGGTCCCTGGCGCCGACGATACGCTGGTTGGAAGCGGCAGGCCAGCAGCCGCGATCGCCCGTTAAACCTCCTTTTACCGCATCTGCGCTAGGTCGGTGGTCGCTATAGCGAGGATGAGCGATGGAAATCGCCGGCGGACCATCAGTCTCGGATTTCGATGCCGCCCCGGTCGACCGGAGCGAGCGGCGCAACGTTGCCATGCGCGGCTACGTCATCCTCGACGACGGGTCGCACCATGACATTCGCCTGCTCGACCTTAGCTATGAGGGCTGCGGGATCGAGACCACGCTCGATCTCGATCCGGGCACGATTGTCAGGCTGTCCGTGCTCCGCCGCGGAGCCATCGAATCCGAAGTGCGCTGGTGCCGGTCGGGCAAGGCCGGGCTCGCCTTCGTCCCGCCAGCGCCCGAGGCGAAACCATATTGGCCGAGGAGGAGCGAGCGCATCTCGCTGGCCGCCGACCTCAACCTGCGGCGGATCGGCAAGTCGACGTTCCAGGTCGCAGTCGCCGACGCTTCGCCCGAGGGGTGCAGGGTCGAGCTGGTCGAACGCCCGGCGGTGGGCGAACGCGTCCTGGTCAAGTTCAGCGGGCTCGAGCCGCTCGAGGCCGAAGTCTCATGGATCGAGGGGCATACCGCCGGCTTGCGCTATTTGCGGCCGATGCACCCCGCCGTCTTCGAGCTCCTGGTCGAGCGGCTGACGGGCTGACACGTCGCGCCGCCGCCGCTAGGCTCGCCTAAAAGAGGGGGCGGGCATGGCTGCGAAACCACGAGAAGCGGGTGGTCTTCACTCGCCGTCGCATCCGCTCGAGCGGCTGATCTTCTTCTCCGATGCGGTGTTCGCCATCGCCATCACCCTGCTGGTGATCGAGATCAGCGTGCCCCACTTGCCGAAGGACGCGCCCGACATCGCCCATGTCGCCCGGCTCGCCGAGCTGATCCCCGAGTTCATCGGCTTCTTCATCAGCTTCGGGGTCATCGGCGCCTTCTGGACCGGGCATCACCGCGCCTTCAGCATGGCGCGGCATTATGCCCCGGGGTTGATCATGCCCAACCTCGCGATGCTCTGCGCGATCGCCTTCATGCCCTTCGTCACCGCCTACATGAGCGGCAATTTCGGACAAAAGGTGCCGACCATCCTCTACGACGGGGTGCTGACGGTGACCGGGCTGTTGAACTTGCGGCTGGTGCGCAAGGTGACCGGGGCGCCCTATGTCGACGCGCATGCCAGTGCCCGCGACATCGCGGTCACGCGAGCGCGCGGCTGGGGCGTGACCGGCGGGGCCGCACTGGCGCTGGCGATGAGTTTCGTCGAGCCGCGCTTCAGCCAGTTCGCCTTGTTCACGATCCCGCTGTGGCTGAAGCTCGCAGTCCGGCGCGCCGAAAAGCGCGTCGCGCGTTAAACTCTCCTTAGCCGCTCGATCCCTAACGTCGCCAGGCTTCGGTGCGGAAGTGGAGAAAGCGGCATGCGGACGATCGTCATCGGATCTATGTGCGGCATCGCCGCGGTCATGCTCGGCGGCTGCGGCCTTGGGGCAGGACATGACGCCGACCAGATCGTGAAGAAGGATCCGGAAACGGTCTATGCCGCGCTCGACAGCGCGTTCAGCGACGCCGTCGCGGACGGCAATCACGGCGCGGCGGCGGAGCATGGCCAGGTGACGACCATTGACCGCGATCCCGGCAAGTCGCTCGACCTCAAGGTCATGATCGAAGGCAAGCAGGCCGTGCGCATGCGCTTCGGCGTCGAGCCGGCGAACGGCGGCGCCGATACCCGGCTGACCGGCGATATCGACGTCGATCAGGCGGTGCTTCGCGAAAGCATCCGCGAGCAAGGTGGCGACGACGCCAAGCTTCCCGCGATCCCGAGCTTCGCGTTCGACATGGCGATGAAGAAGGTCGTCGCCGAGATCGGCAAGAAGATCGAGGCCGGCGAGCCGCTGGGCGGGTCGCGCAGCACGCTCGCGATGGCGACCAGTCCGGACCCGTCGCCGAGCGCTTCAGAGAGTCGCTGGGAACAGCGGCGCCGCCAGGAAGCCGCGACCAGGCCGATGGTCGATCCCGACGCCGACGCCCGAAAATATCTCAATCAGCCGAGCTATTGACCCTGCGGCGGCAGCGGCATGTCCGGCGCACCGCCCTTCAGCCTCTCTTCGAGCCGCCCAGCGTCGGCCTCGACCTCGTCGGCCATCTTGAGCAGCATCTCGATCATCCCCGGGTCATGGGCCATATCTGCGATCCGGCGGAGCTGACGCGCGCGGGCCCGCATCCGCTCAATGGGGAGTTCGTCCACGCCGGTTAAAATTCGCTTCAATGAAATTGGTTGCCGCCGTTTCGGTGTCGCAACCTGGCTTAGGTCAGGGGGTCGACCTTGCCGACGCGCCGATCGCGCTCCCACACTTCGCAGCCGTGCGGCAGCTTCAGTGCCCGAGCCCTTTCGAGCGCATCCTCGTCGCCCGCGGCGTCGATCCACTCCGACCGCGAGATCCGGCCCGCTTCGTTGAAGCAATAGATGATGTACTTCGCCACAAGCCCCCCGCAACCGACGAGTCGGCGCGGCGACAATTCCGCACCTGCAACGGTTCGTCAATCAACCTAGATCAGTAGACTAGTGCGGTTTCGTCCGGTCGAACTCGACCTTTGCGTAGCTGAATGTCGCGCTGTCGCTGGTGCAACCGATCACCACCACGTCATGGAGCGTGTAAACCTTTACCGGTTTGCCCATGATCAGCTGGGGGATGAACTTGCCCTCCTCGCAGGCGAGCCACGGGAAGCGCAACTTGACCCGCAGCGTGCCCTGCGGCGGCGGATCGGCCTCGGTGCGGTTGGCGCCGATGGTGAGCGGTTCGTTGGCGCCGGTCGCGCCCGCGGCGTGGCGCGGGGAGGTGAGCACGTAGCCACCGCTTGTGCGTGTCCGATCCGTGTCCGACTGAACCTCGCTCGGTCCCGGACGCTCCTTTGCCGACGACGTACCGCGCTTCATGGTGACGTCGGAAGTGCCGACCGGCCGCGCGGGCTTCACCTTCTGCTTGATGGTGAAGCTGTCGACCTTCGTCACTTTTTGAGGCGACGCCTCGGTCGCGTGGCCGACCGTCGCCAACCGCCGGATGTCTCCCGGCGGGATGCTCCCGGCCGGCGACGCGCTCCACTCGATCGACTGCACCGAGATCTGCTCGGCCTTGCCTTCGGCGCCGACGCGCCCTGACTGCAGGGTGATCGTATAAAAAGTCTGCTGCTTCTCGGCGGCGGCCGCAGGCAGCGCGGCAATGGCAAGAAGCAAGAGGGCGGCGGGGTTCGGTCGTCGGCGCATGGGCTGCTCCATCGAAGCAAGGGAGGCGCGACACGCAGGCAGGCTGCGCCGCACCCATATACCCATGCTTGGAGTCGCGCCTAATCCCGTCGCGCGGGACTGAGCCTGTTGCGCTCAGCGCCCGCGGACCCGCGGGATCTTCGCGACGAGCCTCTTGCCCTGCCACAGTTCGCAGTCGTGCCCGTCCATCAATGCCTTCGCCGCCTCAACTGCCGCTTCGTCGTCGTCAGCTTCGATCCACTCGCCGGACGCGACCTTGTTGATCCCGTCGAGGCCGTAGAGCCTGTATTCCATCACCCCGAACCCGAATTTGCTCGCGTCGCCGAAGCGACATTCTCGCGCGCGAAACGACCGTTATCGGATTTGGTTTCACGGCCGAAGCCGCACTCAAAAAGCGACGCGGCGGCCGCTTCTAAAGCCGGATTCCGAGCCTCGGCGCGAGGGCTGCCATCCCCGCATAGAGCGCGACCGTGATCGCGCAGGCGATGAGCAGCGCGAGCCAGAACGTCATCCCCGAACGCAACAGCGCCGGCAGCACCAGGAACAGAGGCATCGACGGCAGAAAGAACCAGAAAGTGCTTTGCGACAGTTCCGCAATCCGTGCCCCGTCGCGCGTGTCGGCATAAAGCCAGATGAACGTCAGCAGCGAGACCAAAGGCAGCGATACGATCAGCGCGCCCCAGCCGGGCGCTCGCCGCGCGACTTCGGACGCCAGCGCGATGATGAGGCCGGACAGCGCGGCCTTGGCGATGAGGTACAGCATCGGCCGGCCATAGCATCGCCGGTCGCGGCTTTCACGCAAGGGCGAAATGCGCCTCGCGCTAGCCGCGAAGGTCGAGCCTGGCGACCATGCGGCCGCCCTGCCACAGCTCGCACTTCCTGCCTTGATGGCCGGCGCTCGCGGCGGCGATTGCCGCCTGGTCGTCGGCCGCCTCGATCCACTCCGCGGTCTCGACCCGGCCCGCGCCGTCGAGGCAATATAATCTGTAATGTCCCACCTGTTCACATCCGAAGTTTCTGTCGCCGAGGCGACGTTTCGGCAGGCGAACGGGTTCGTTGCGGATATGGACCGAAGGTTTACGACGAGCCGTTGCAGAGTGGCGGGAAAGCGGGCCGCAAAAGGAAAATTTCGGACCGCGTCGAATCCCCGATCGCCGCGGATTTCCGCGCGATTAGGGGAATCGCCCGACAGCGCGTATAACCGGGTCCATCGCCGCTTCCGGTTTCCAGCACCGCGGCGAACGAGAGACACATGGGGAGCTCCCGCTGATGGCAGGAGCTTTTTATGTCCAAGCCCCCGAAAACCTATCGCGTCTATTGCTTTGACGCCGCGCAGAACACCATCTCCAACGAATTGCTCGAGGCCGCGAGCGACGCGCAGGCCATCGCCGAAGTCGAGGCGAAGGGCTTCGGCTCGATGTGCGAGATCTGGGACGGCGACCGGCTGGTCGCGCGGCTCGAGGTTGCGCGCCGCCAAGCATGAGAAGCCCCGCGAGCTAACGCCATAAAAGAGCTGCTGTAGGACAGCCGTTTTTGGCTTACACCGGCGGGCCAGGGGAGGGGCCCATGACCGCCGTTTCGCCGCTGCGCCTCAACGTCATGCGCGCATTCTATCTGCTGCTGTTCCTGGAGCGCGGCTACCGCGTCGTCGCCCAGGCCATGTCGGGCGAGCCGCTCGGCCCGTTCGACGGCGTCGCCTACGCTTTCTGGGGCGCGCTCGCATTGCTGTGCCTGGTCGGCCTCAGATATCCGCTCAGGATGGTGCCGCTGCTGCTGATCTTCCTCGTCTACAAATTGCTGTGGCTGGCGCTGGTCGGAGCGCCGTGGTGGGCCGCCGGCGCTCCGCCCGACCCGGTGATGGGCCGGTTCCTGGTCGCGATGGTGGCCGGCGTGGTCATCGACCTGCTGGTGATCCCGTGGGGCCATGTGATCGCCAATTACGTGCGCGCCCCGGCGGAGACGGCAAGGCCGGCATGACGGTGACGGGCTCATGCCATTGCGGGGTGGTGCGGATCGCGGTGCCGAGCGCGCCCGAATGGGTCGCGAGCTGCAATTGCAGCATTTGCCGCAAGCTCGGCAGCCTGGTCGCTTATTATCCCGACGACGGGAGCGTGAAGGTCGAGGGCGAGACCGTACCCTACGTCTGGGGCGACAAGATGATCGCGCTCCACCATTGCCCGGTCTGCGCCTGCTTCACCGACTGGCGCTCGACCGGGGAGAGCTACGGCCGGGTCGGGGTCAGCGCGCGGCTGCTCGACGGGTTCGAGCTCAGCGACGGGCGATATTTGCTGGGCGGGCGCGAGCTCGAGGTGCGGTACTTCGACAATGCCGATTGATTTCACAGCGAGGCCAAGGCGCGAACTGTGGTAAAGAGTTCTCGCGCAATCGAACCAGCGGGGGAGGTTCGGATGGACCATTTCAAGGAATATTTGCGCGGAATCACGCTGCCGATGTGGGCCTCGTGCATCATGGCGCTGGTCGTTGGCGGCTATCTCGGCTGGCGCTCCTTCACCTCGCCCGATCCGGTGC
>DATEEM010000047.1:0-25811 GCA_035281125.1 Sphingomicrobium sp.
GTCAACCCGAAGCTTCCGACCGGCGAGATCGAGGTCATCGCCCGCGAGGTCGAGGTCCAGTCGAAAGCGGACGAGCTACCGATGCCGATCGCGACCGAAGCCGATTATCCAGAGGAAATCCGGCTCACCTATCGCTACCTCGATCTCCGTCGCGAGCAGATGCACCGCAACATCATGCTCCGGTCGGCGGTGATCGCGTCGATCCGGCGGCGGATGATCGAGCAGGGCTTTACCGAATTCCAGACGCCGATCCTGACGGCAAGCTCGCCGGAAGGGGCCCGCGACTACCTCGTTCCCAGCCGGGTACATCCGGGCAAGTTCTACGCGCTCCCGCAGGCGCCGCAGATGTTCAAGCAGCTGATCATGATCGCGGGCTTCGACCGATATTTCCAGATCGCGCCCTGCTTCCGCGACGAGGACGCCCGCGCCGACCGCAGCCCGGGCGAATTCTACCAGCTCGACTTCGAGATGAGCTTCGTCACCCAGGACGACGTGTTCGCCGCGATCGAGCCGGTGCTGTCGGGCGTGTTCGAGGAATTCGCCAACGGCAAGAGCGTGACTGTGGCCGGCGAATATCCTCGCATCCCGTATAAGGAAGCGCTGCTAAAGTACGGAACGGACAAGCCGGATTTGCGCAACCCGCTGCTGATCGCAGATGTCGGCGGGCATTTCCAGGGCTCGGGCTTCGGACTGTTCGCCGGGATCGTCGAAAAGGGCGGAGTCGTCCGCGTCATTCCGGCGCCGGGCACCGCCGAGAAGAGCCGCAAATTCTTCGACGACATGAACGAATGGGCGCGGAGCGAAGGGTTCGCCGGGCTCGGCTATGCGACCCGCAAGGGCGGCGAGTGGGGCGGTCCGATTGCCAAGAACCACGGCGAGGAGGGGATGAACCGGCTCGCCGAGGCGATGGGCCTCGGCCCGGACGACGGCATCTTCTTCGCCGCCGGCAAGGAGGCCGATGCGGCCCGGCTCGCAGGCCTCGCGCGCACCCGCGTCGCGGAGCAGCTCGACCTGCTCGAGAAAGGCTCGTTCCGCTTCTGCTGGATCGTCGATTTCCCGATGTTCGAGTTCAACGAGGAGCAGCAGAGGATCGATTTCTCGCACAACCCCTTCTCGATGCCGCAAGGCGAGATGGAGGCATTGGAGACGAAGGACCCGCTCGATATCCTTGCATGGCAATATGACATCGTCTGCAACGGGGTCGAGCTGTCGAGCGGCGCGATCCGCAACCATCGCCCCGACATCATGTACAAGGCGTTCGCGATCGCCGGCTATTCGAAGGAGGAAGTCGACACGAACTTCTCCGGCATGATCAACGCCTTCAAATATGGCGCGCCGCCGCACGGCGGCTCGGCGCCGGGCATCGACCGGATCGTCATGCTGCTCGCCGACGAGCCCAATATCCGCGAAGTGATCCTCTTCCCGATGAACCAGAAGGCTGAGGATCTGATGATGAACGCCCCGGCCCCGGTGACCGACAAGCAGCTCAAGGAACTCGGCATCAAAGTGGTCGCCGAATCGACTGTCCCAAAATCGTAAACTGCTCCCTTGCGCAATTGCTGGGGCAACGGCCGGCCGGTAACAGCGGGCAACGTGCCACTCGACAATATGGATCAGGAGCGCCGGGCCGCGCTCACCGGGGACCTCGACGCGGCGCTGGCAGCGCTGCGCGACCATTTGCGCGAACTGCAACTGCCTCAGATCGCGCACGGCCGGCGCGCGATCATCCTGTTCGAAGGGCCTCCGGGCGCGGGCAAGAAAGCCGCGCTGAAGCAGCTCGCCGCCGCGTTCGACCCCTGCCACTACGTCGTTCACACGGCCTGGCACGACCGGCGCGAATCATCCGAAGGGCATTGGCTCGCGCGGTTCTGGCGGCAATTGCCAGGCGCGGGGGATACCTCGATCTTCTTTCGAAGCTGGTACCGGCGCGTGCTCGACGATCGCGTTTCCGGGCGGATCGCGGACAAGGACCTGGCGCGCGCATTCGACGAGATTAACGAGTTTGAGGCTCAGCAGCGCGATTACGGCACGCTCATCCTCAAGCTCTATTTCAACGTCAGCGCCGAGGTCCAGGACGCGCGGTTGCGCGATCGCGCGTCGAGCCCGTGGAAGCGCCTCACGGATAAGGGCGAGATGCTGAATGTGGGCGACGCCGCCTATGCGCGCGCTTTCGCGGACCTTCGCGCCTACTCCGACACGCGCTGGGGCCCGTGGATCATGATCGACGGGGATGACGAGCCCGCCGCGACGCTCGCGGCCTTGTCGGCAATCGCCGACGCCTGGGCGGAGGCGATGCCGTCGGAACCGCCGCAACTGGTGGGAAGCCCCTCGACCGCCGCCTAGGAAGCGTCCGGATAACGGATCGCGACGACCTCGTAACTCTTCTCCCCGGCCGGGAGGCAAACGGTCCGCTCGTCGCCGACCCTGGCGCCGATGAGCGCGCGCGCCAAAGGAGCGCTCCAGCCGATGCGGGCGGCGGTCGCATCCGCCTCGTCGTCGCCGACGATGGTGACGGTGCGGCGATTGTCGTCCTCGTCGGCGAGTTCGACCGTCGCGCCGAAACGGACTTGGTCGCGGGCCTCCTGCTTCGCCGGGTCGACAACCTTCGCTGCCTTCATGATCCGCGCGAGGTGGGCCAGCCGGCGGTCGATCTCCCGAAGCCGTTTCTTGCCGTACAGATAATCGGCATTCTCGGACCGGTCGCCGAGCGACGCGGCCCAGGACACGACCTCGACGATCTTCGGGCGCTCGACCGCGAATAGCGCGTCATATTCGACGCGGACCCGGGCGAGCCCCTCCGGAGTGATGTAGCGCTGGGAACTGGTCATCCGGCAGCGAATATCAGGCGGGGCGGCTCTTTCCGAGGTAACGCGAAACGTGGACCGCGGACTGGCGCGGACCCGTCGCGCGCATCGAATCGTAGACCACGCTATTCTCGATTACCCGCTGAACATAGCCGCGCGTCTCCATGTAGGGGATCGCCTCGATCCATTTCAGCATGTCGACCTGCCCTCGCGGATCGCCGTACCGGTTGATCCACTTGCGCACGTTCCCGCTGCCGGCATTGTAGGAGGCGACGGCGAGGGGGATGCTGCCGTCCCAGCTGTTGAGCAGGCGCTGGAAATAGCTTGAGCCGAGCATGACGTTGTATGCGGGGTCGCTGGTCAGCCGATAGCTCTCGTAGCTCACGCCCAGCTTGCCGGCCTGCTCGCGCGCCGTAGGGGTCATCAGCTGCATCAACCCGCGCGCTCCGGCGTGGCTGACAGCATAAGGGTCGAACGAGCTTTCCTGGCGGGTGATGCCATGGGAGATCGACCAGATGTTGCTCGACACGGACGCCGAGAGCGACGGGAAGGCCTGACGGACGTAGAACATCGAACCCTTGATCCGCGCCGACCGCGCGACCCAGACCGGAAGGTCCTGGCGGCCGATCTGTTGGCCGAGCTCGACGGCGAGGCCGCGCTCGACGTCATTGTCGAGCGATTCGGAGAGCGCCCGGACGAACAGCATCCGCTCCTGCGCATTGCCGTGCTGGTTCATCACCCGCACCGCCTGGACGAGGCGATTGGCGTTGAAGGCCGCGCGCTGCGCCGGCGTCGCCGTATATTGGAAGGCCGACGGCGGAGGCGGCGTAACCGAGCGACCGAGACGCTCGAGCGCTAGCTGCCCATAGAAGAGCTCGGGATAAGCGGCCGCGCGCATGAAGAAGGCATTGGCCTGCTGGACATGCCCGGCCGCCAGCGCCGCCCGTCCGGCCCAATAAGCGCCCTTGGTCTGAACCTGGAGGGATCGGCCGCCGCGCGAATAAGCGTCGAACATCACGACCGCGCTGGACGGCCGGTTGAGGCGGTCGAGCGCAATATTCCCGGCCAGCCAGGCGAGGCTGGTGTAATTATCGCGAACGCCGAGAGGCTGCTGGTTAACCTCGATGCCCGGCGGCAGCGCGTCGCTCAAGTGCCGGGCGATATTGTAGGCGGTCTCCCACTGCCGGTCCTGCGCGGCTCCGTTCGCAAGCAGCAGGAGCATCTCGTAGAAGCGCTCGACGTCGGCGGGCTGGTAGACGAAATTATGCTGGCGGGCGGCGAGCTGGCGGGCCGCGTCTTCGTAATTCCTGGCGCGAAGATAACGGGCGCGGTCCATCATCAGGCCCGCATCCGTCGTCACTTGCCCGATTACTGCCTGGTAGAGGCTCTCGGCGTCGGACGCGCCGCGCTGCATCGCGATGCGCGCCGCGAAGGCGGCGCGGCGCGACGGAGTTGTCAGCGAGTAGAAGTGCGCGGCGTCGTCGGGCTTCTTGGCGAACAGCAACGCGTCGACCCGGCGGTCATGGTCGGCCGTGGTGAAGCTCGCTCCGTAGCGGCCGTAGATCGTCTGTTCGTCGTCGCGGTCGAGACCCGCCTCGCTCCACGCGCCGCGGGCGGCGGCCAGCGCCTCGCCTGGCCGGCCGGTCGCGGAATAAGCCTCGGCAAGCCGCGCAAACCCGTTGCCGCTCTTCGGCGGGTCCTTGGCGAAAAAGGCGAGCACGGTTGCCGGGTTTTCGCCCGGCCGCATCGCTTTCTCGGCCCAGGCGCGCAGCGTGTCTTCGGACGGCCAGCCGGGATAGGCGATGAGGAAGCGCGCATATTCAGCGAAGCTGTAGCCGCTGCTCTGCTTGAGGCGCCGCCAGTCCCCGATCGCCGAGCTGACGTTGCTTGCCGAATAAGCGGGCGCGGCCGGATAGGGCGCACGATACTGGGCGGACGCCGGAGCGCTGACGAGCAGGAAGGGGACGATCCAGATGAAACGGCGCATGCTGGACATCCTAGGCTCCCCCTCCTTATCTGGCCCTTAACGGCCGCCTGCCGCCTGGTTGATAATTCGCGGCGTGCAAAGGACTTAATCATGTTTTTCGGTTCGATTCCCGCTCTTGTGACCCCTTTTGCGGCGGGACGAGTCGATCAAGCGATATTCCGTGAATTCGTCGCTTGGCAGATCGACCAGGGAAGCAACGCGCTGGTTCCCTGCGGGACGACCGGCGAAGTGGCGACGCTGAGCGCGGAGGAACATCGCGCCGTGATTGCCGCGGCGGTCGAGGTCGCGGGCGGCCGGGTTCCGGTGATCGCCGGCTGTGGCACCTATTCGACCGCGCATTCGATCGAGCGTTGCCGCGCGGCCGCGGATCTCGGCGCCGATGCCGCGCTGGTGGTCGTCCCTTATTACAACAAGCCGAGCCAGGCCGGGCTCGCGGCGCATTTCCTCGCCATCGCCGACTCATCGCCGATCCCGATCGTGGTTTACAACGTGCCGTCGCGCACCGTCGCCGACATCTCGGTCGAGACATTGGGTGAAATAGCCAGGCACCCGAAGATCGTCGCGGTGAAGGACGCGACCGGCAACCTCGCCCGGGTCTCCGCGCAGCGCCTCTCCTGCGGAACGGACTTTTGCCAGCTCAGCGGCAACGACGACATGGCATTGGGCTTCAACGCGATGGGCGGGGTCGGCTGCATTTCCGTGACCGCCAATGTCGCGCCAAGGCTGTGCTCGGAATTCCAAGCGGCGATGCGCGAGGGGCGCTGGGACGAGGCTCTCGAACTCCAGGACCGGCTCTATCCCCTTCACGCGGCCTTGTTCACCGACGCCTCGCCGGCGCCGACCAAATATGCGCTGACCCGCGTCCGGCCGGGCTTCCCGGCCGAGCTGCGCCTGCCGCTGGTCGAGGCGTCGGACGCGTCGAAGCGTACGGTCGATGCCGCGCTCGAGCATGCCGGCCTGATCTGAACCCCATGGCGAAGCCGCTTCCGCAGCCGTTCGACAAACAGAAGGTCGTCGCCGAGAACCGGCGCGCGCGTTTCGACTATTTCGTCGAGGAACGGTTCGAGGCCGGAATCCAGCTCGCGGGCACGGAGGTCAAATCGCTGCGACACGGCGAAGGCTCGATCGCCGAGAGCTATGCGACGGTCGAGGGCGACGAAGTGTGGCTGATCAACAGCCACATCCCCGAGTATAGCCACGGCAACCGCCTCAACCACGAGCCGCGGCGACCGCGCAAGCTGCTGCTCAAGGGCCGCGAAATCGCCAAGCTGCACGGGGCGGTGGCGCGGCAGGGGCTGACGCTCGTGCCGCTGTCGATCTATTTCAATGGGGCCGGCCGGGCCAAGGTCGAGCTGGCGCTGGCGCGCGGCAAGAAGGTTCACGACAAGCGCGAAACGGTGAAGGAGCGCGACTGGAAGCGGGAGCAGCAGCGCTTGCTGCGTCAGCGGGCATGAGCTGGCTGCGACGCCATATTCCTACCCGCGACACGATTGGCCAGAATCGGCTGCTGCGTCCGTTCGCGCGGCACCTGGCCAGGCCCGAGCTGTGGCGGATGACGCGCCGCTCGGTCCCGCGCGCGGTCGCGCTCGGCCTCGGCATCGGCGTCATCATGCCGATCATGCATGTCGCGATTGCGGCGATCTTCGCAATTCCGACCCGAGCCAATGTCGCGATCGCCGCCGCCTTCACGCTGGTCGTCAATCCGGTCACCATCCCGGCGCTTTACTGGGGCGCCTTCCGCATCGGGTCGTGGGAGCTTCACCACGAGGCGGTCATTGGGAACCCGGCAGCGGCCGAGCGAGCATCGGGCGAGCTTGCCAAGCTCCTGTTCTGGATCCACGAGGCGTCGGGGCCCATCGCCCTTGGCGTCCTCACCATCGCCGCCGCGGCATCGCTTGCCGGCTATCTGCTTTCCGCGCTGCTGTGGCGCTGGTGGCTGGGAAGCAAGTGGCGCCAGCGCCGCGAGGTTCGTTCGCAGCCGGAATGAGGACGGTTGTCGATTGATACTAGGCGTCCCGTCTGCGCTCGGGACATGCTTTCGGTTGGAAGGTTCGATTTGGGGAAGGGAATGCCAATGCTTCGAGTCATCGCCTGTCTTGTCGCCACCACCGCGCTCGCGGGCTGCGCCGCGCGCACGGCCGATATGCCGCCGCCGCCGATCGCCGCCGAGGCGGCTCCGGTTGCGCCGGAAGCTCCGCCGGCGCCCAAGCCGCAATATGGCACGTTCGGCTTCGACGTGGCGGGAATGGACAGGAGCGTCGCCCCCGGCGACAATTTCTATCAGTACGCCAACGGGACCTGGGCGAAGACGACGCCGATCCCGCCGGACAAGTCCAATTACGGCATGTTCACCGTGCTCGACGATTTGTCGAAGGAGCGGACCCGGACGATCATCGAGGAGCAGGCCAAGGATCCGGCCAGCAAGATCGGCAATGCCTATGGCAGCTTCCTCGACGAGGCGGCGGTCGAGGCCAAGGGCCTTGCGCCGTTCCAGCCGTGGCTCGACCGGATCAGGGCGGTCGACAGCAAGAACGATCTGCCGGCCATCTACGCCGCCGCCGACCGGATGAGCATCAGCCATCCGTTTCCGAGCTTCATCGGGCTCGATGACAAGATGAACACCCAATATGCCTATACGCTCGTCCAAGGCGGCATCGGCATGCCCGACCGGGATTATTATCTGGTCGACGACCAGCGGATGAAGGACATCCGCGCCAAATATATCCAGCACCTGACCAACGTGCTGACCCTGGCGGGCGAGGCCAACGCAGCCACCCGGGCCAGGGCCATCTACGACTTCGAGGCGAAGGTCGCGAAGGTCCACTGGACGCGGGTCGACAGCCGCGATGCGACCAAGACCTACAACAAGATGACGGTCGCCGAGCTGCAAAGGCGCGCGCCGGGCTTCAACTTCGCGGCTCTGCTCCAGGGGCTCGGCGTCAGCGCCAACGAGCTGCTCGTCGCCCAGCCGAGCGCGGTCACCGGGATCGCCCGGCTGGTCCGCCAGGCGCCCTTGTCGGTGCTGAGGGACCAGCTCCTCGTGCGCTCGATCGACGGTTATGCGGCTTACCTTCCGTCGAGCTTCGACAAGGAAGCCTTCTCCTTCTACGGCACGACGCTGTCCGGCACGCCGCAGCAGGAAGCGCGGTGGAAGCGCGCGGTGAATTTCACCGTCGGCGCGCTGTCGGATGACGTCAGCCGCCTCTACGTCGACCGCTATTTCCCGCCCGAGACCAAGGCCGCTGCCGACGAGCTGGTCCGCAACGTTGTCGCGGCGATGGGCCGGCGCATCGACAATGTCAGCTGGATGAAGCCCGAGACCAAGGCCCGGGCCAGGGCGAAGCTCGCCAACTTCACGACGAAGATCGGCTATCCCAGCCAGTGGCGTGACTTCTCGGGGCTCGAAATCCGCCGCGACGATCTGCTCGGCAACGCGGTGCGATCGGCTGCGTTCGAGCATGAATATCAGGTCAGCAAGCTCGGCGGTCCCGTGCGCAAATGGGAGTGGGGAATGACCCCCATGACCATCAACGCCTACGCCAATTTCAGCATGATGGAGATCGTCTTCCCGGCTGCGATCCTCCAGCCGCCGTTCTTCGACCCGAACGCCGACCCGGCGCTCAACTACGGCGGCATCGGCGCGGTGATTGGCCACGAGATCAGTCATCACTTCGACGACCAGGGCTCGAAATATGACGAGCAGGGACGCCTCGCGGACTGGTGGACGCCCGAAGATCTTGCTGCGTTCAAGGCCGCGAGCAAGGCGCTCGTCGCGCAATATGACGCCTACGAGATTTTCCCCGGAGCGAACATCAAGGGCGAGTTCACGCTCGGCGAGAACATCGGCGACCTTGCCGGTCTCGCCGTCGCCTACGATGCCTACAAACACGCGCTCGCAGGCAAGGAGGCGCCGGTGATCGACGGGACGACCGGCGACCAGCGCTTCTATCTCGGCTGGGCGCAGGTGTGGCGGCGGAACTATCGCGAGGCGAACCTTCGCCAGCGGCTGATCACCGACCCGCACTCGCCGTCGGAGCAGCGCGCCAATATCGTGCGCAACATGGACCCCTGGTATCCGGCGTTCAGCGTGATGCCGGGCCAGAAGCTTTTCCTGCCTCCTGCGGAGCGCGTCCGTATCTGGTAGGGTCGGCGGCGCGATGCTGTACCAGGAGCTGCCCCGGATCGACGACAGCCGCCTCGGCGGCTGGGCGCGCTGGGTCGCCCCGGCGCTGGTCGCCGGGGCGGCGCTCAGCGCCGCGGTCCTGCTCCTGATCGGCGGCCAGGCGACTTTCGCGCTCGCCTCGGCGGCGATCGGGCTGGTCGCCGGCGGCGCGATCTACCTGCGTGGCGCCCGCCCGCCTGCGGTTGCCGAGCCGATCCTTCCAGGGCCCGATTATTCGCTCGTCGGGTCGGCCTTGGGCCTGTGCAAGGAAGCCGCGGTGCTGACCTCCGAAGACGGTTCGCTGTTGATTGCCAATGCCGGCTATCGCGAGCGTTTCGGCGGCCCGCAGCCGCCGCTCGGCCTGGCTGCCGACGAGGAGGCGGCGCAAAGCCTCGAAATCGCCCGCAGCATGGCGTGGCGCGACGGCGCCGGTTGCGTTGCGCGGGTCAAGACGACCAAAGGCGATGCGGCGATCGAGGTGGAGCGCGTTGGCAGCCGCGGCGACCTGCTGCTGTGGCGCTTCCCCGAACCGCCGCCGCCCGATCCCCTGGTGGTTGCCGCGAAATGGCTGTCGGGGTCGACGGGCGACAAGCTCGGCGCCGCAGGAATCCTTGCCGCCCTTGTCGGGGAAGATGGCGGCGTGATCGCCGCGAATCGCCTGTTTCGCGAGCGTGCGCTGGGCGAATTGGCTGATCATGACGGCGAGCGCTTTGCCGCGCTGGTCGATGTCTCGGACGACGGCCAGGTCCGGCTCGTGGCCGAGGGCGAATCGGGCCAGCCGATGCGCCTGGTGCACGTCCCCGTCGACCCCAAGAAGAGCGGCAAGTGCGGGACGTTTTTGCTGTTCGACCAGGGCGATGGCGTCGGCCCGAACGAGGCGGCGCATCTTCAGGCCTTGCTCGACGTCTTGCCGATCGGCCTCGCGCTGGTCGATCGCGACGGCCGCTTCCTGACTATGAACGAGGCGTTCCGCTCCGCCGCCGGAATTCGCGGCGCGGCGTCGCCGGTTTATCCCGGCGATCTGGTGGTCAAGGAAGACAAGGCACTGGTCGCCGACGCCGTGCGGCGCAACGCGCGGGGCCCGGCGATGTCGGGCGATATCGCGGTCCGTCTCGCTCGCCAGCCGGCCGAGCCGGTGGCCCTCACGATCGCCGGCCTTCGCGGGCTCGGCGATGCCGCGGTCCTGCTGCTGCTCAAGGACAATAGCGAGGAAGCCAAGCTCAAGCGGCAGGTGGCGCAGGCGACGAAGATGCAGGTGGTCGGCCAGCTCGCGGGCGGCGTCGCCCACGACTTCAACAACATCCTGACGGCGATCATCGGCCATTGCGACCTGATGCTGATGCGGCACACGCCGGGCGACAGCGACTATGACGACATCCAGCAGATCAAGTCGAACTCGAACCGCGCGGCCGGCCTGACACGGCAGCTGCTGGCCTTCTCGCGCCAGCAGACCCTGCGACCCCAGGTGCTTCAGCTTCCCGATGTCGTTTCCGAAGTGTCGCATCTGCTCAAGCGGCTGCTCGGCGAGAATGTCGAGCTTGTCGTCAAGCACGGCCGCAACCTCGGTCCGATCCGCGCCGACCCGGGCCAGCTCGAACAGGTGATCGTCAACCTCGCGGTCAACGCGCGCGATGCGATGGCTGACAAAGGGGGCGGCACGCTCACCATCCAGACCTATTCGGTCAAGTCGGACAAGGTCGCCGAGCTCGGCTCCGACATTTTGCCCGTCGACGACTATAGCGCGCTGTCGGTTACCGACACCGGCTGCGGGATCGCGCCGGGCGTTCTCGGCAAAATCTTCGAGCCGTTCTTCACCACCAAGGAGATCGGCAAGGGCACCGGCCTTGGCCTGTCGACCGTCTACGGGATCGTGAAGCAGTCGGGCGGGTTCATCTTCGCCGAATCCAAGGTCGGTGAAGGATCGAGCTTCGTCATCTACCTCCCGGTGCACCGCGACGAGGCCGGGGCAAAATCGCGCAAGTCGGGCAAGGCCAAGCAGGATGAGCTCTGGGGCAGCGGGACGGTCCTGCTGGTCGAGGACGAACCGACCGTGCGCGCGGTCGCCGAACGCGCGCTCACGCGTCACGGCTACACGGTGCTGACCGCCGACACTGGAGAAGAGGCTTTGGAGGTCATCCGTCGCGGCGAGCCGATCGACCTGCTGATCAGCGACGTGGTCATGCCGGGAATGGACGGGCCGACCATGGTCGAGCATGCCCGAAAGGAGCGGGCGGACCTCAAAGTCCTGTTCATGTCGGGCTATGCCGAGGAGCAATTGCGCGAATCCCTCAACGTCGACGAGGCTCAGTTTCTGCCAAAACCGTTTTCGGTTCAGGACCTTGCCGAGGCGGCAAAACGCGCGCTTGGGCCAAAATAAGGTCTTGCCCAAATGAACGTTGCGGTTATGCCTCCGGCCATGTCCGGGCGGCGCACCATCCTTATCGTCGAAGACGAGCCGCTGATCGCGATGATGCTCGAGGATTTCCTCGAATCGCTCGGCCATTCGATCGCCGGGACGTGCGATTCGGTGGCGAGCGCGCTTGACAAGGCCGAGAAGGGCGGGTTCGACCTCGCCATCCTCGACGTGAACCTCAAGGGCGAGAACGTGTGGCCGGTCGCGACGCGGCTGCGTGAGCAGAACGTGCCGTTCGTCATCGCGACCGGCGGCCATGTCGATCCGCCGCCGCCCGAGTTCAATGACGCGCCGGTCATCGAGAAGCCCTATACGGTGGATCGGGTCACACCGGCGATCGAAGCTGCCTTCGCGGGCTAGGCGGATCGCGGGGCGGCTGCTCCTTGCAGCCATCGCGGTCTATGGGGCAATCCTGATCCTGATGGTTGTGTCGCAGGCCGATCTGCTGTTCCCGAGGCATGCGGTGGGACCGCCGGGGCCGCTGCCCCCAAACACCGAGCAATGGGAGCTGCGCACCGCCGGGGGGGACGTCCTTCGCGGCGTGCACATGCCGCCGCGGCGCGACCCACCCGACCAACGCCTTTTGATCCTTGGATTCGCAGGCAACGCCTGGAATTCGGCGAATGCGGCAGCGCTGCTCCACGAGCTTTATCCCGAGGCCCATGTCGTCGCCTTCCACTATCGCGGTTACGCCCCGTCGACGGGGGCGCCGTCGGCGCAGGCGCTGCTGGACGATGCCCCGCTCGTCCACGACCTTGCCGTCTCGCGGATCCGGCCGAGCAGGACCATCGCCGTCGGGTTCAGCATCGGCAGCGGCGTCGCCGCCGTTCTGGCGAGCAAGCGCCCGGTCGACGGCCTGATCCTCGTCACGCCGTTCGACTCCCTGACATCGGTCGCGGAGGCATGGTATCCGTGGCTGCCCGTCCGCGCCCTGTTCCGGCACGAGATCGACGCCCGCGGCGCGCTCAAGCAATCGACCGTCCCCGTCGCGATCATTGCCGCGGGACGTGATGACATCGTACCGGCCGAGCGCACCGAAGCGCTGAGACAAGCGGCTCGCAATCTCGCGTTCAGCCAAACGATCGAGGCGGCCGGCCACAACGACCTTTACTCGCGGCCGGAGTTCGAGCGCGCCATGACGGACGCGCTGGCCGCGCTGGGTGGATGACGCTCGCCGTTTACCCTTTTGCGCCCAAAGTTGGGACAAGCGCTTCAAGGTGAACTTGCGCGCTCTTGCGGCCGCTTCCGCTCCCATCCATATTGTTGAGAACAAAGGAGCTATCGCAAGCCCGCCGGCGTTAACGCTCCGGCAGAGTTGATTGTGCGATAAAGCGGGCTAGCATGGCTCATCAAGGACGGCCGTTCGCGGTCGCGGCGTAAGGATCGGAATGACCAAGCTTTCAGGCGGCGACGGCAAGAGCACTCTCTACTGCTCGTTCTGCGGCAAGTCGCAGCACGAGGTTCGCAAGCTTATTGCCGGGCCGACCGTCTTCATCTGCGACGAATGCGTCGAGCTGTGCAACGACATCATCCGCGAGGAGTCGAAGTCGGCGCTGGTCAAGACCCGCGACGGGGTCCCGACGCCGGCCGAGATCTGCAAGGTGCTCGACGATTATGTGATCGGGCAGGATCGCGCCAAGCGCGTCTTGTCGGTCGCGGTGCACAACCATTACAAGCGCCTCGCCCACGGTTCGAAGGCCGGCAACGAGGTCGAGCTCGCCAAGTCGAATATCCTCCTGATCGGCCCGACCGGCTGCGGCAAGACGCTGCTGGCGCAAACCCTCGCGCGCATCCTCGACGTGCCGTTCACGATGGCCGACGCGACGACGCTGACCGAGGCGGGCTATGTTGGCGAAGATGTCGAAAATATCATTCTGAAGCTGCTCCAGGCCTCCGACTATAATGTCGAGAAAGCGCAGCGCGGAATCGTTTACATCGACGAGATCGATAAGATTTCGCGCAAGTCCGACAATCCGTCCATCACCCGCGACGTCTCGGGCGAGGGGGTGCAGCAGGCGCTGCTCAAGCTGATGGAAGGCACGACCGCCTCGGTTCCGCCGCAGGGCGGGCGCAAGCATCCGCAGCAGGAATTCCTGCAGGTCGACACGACCAACATCCTGTTCATCTGCGGCGGCGCCTTTGCCGGCCTCGAAAAGATCATCGCCGACCGTTTGCAGGGCAAGTCGATTGGTTTCGGCGCCCATGTCGCCGCGCCGGACGAGCGCAAGACCGGCGAGGTCCTCCAGCATTGCGAGCCCGAGGACCTGCTGAAGTTCGGCCTCATTCCGGAATTCATCGGCCGGCTGCCGGTCATCGCGACGCTGATGGACCTCGACGAGGACGCGCTGGTCAAGATCCTGGTCGAGCCGAAGAACGCGCTGGTCAAGCAATATGCCAAGCTGTTCGACATGGAAGACGTCGAGCTCGAGTTTACCGACGACGCGCTTCACTCGGTCGCCAAGAAGGCGATCGAGCGCAAGACCGGCGCGCGCGGCCTGCGCTCGATCCTCGAAAGCATCCTGCTCGACACGATGTTCGACCTGCCGTCGATGGACGGGGTCGACGAAGTCCACATCGACAAGGACGTCGCGGAGGGGCGCAAGGAGCCCGTCCGGGTCTATGCGAAGAAGGATAAGGCCGGCGACGCCGCGTGAACGCCGGTCCCGCGCTACGAATTGCCTGGGCGCCGCCGGTCAGCTGGCTGCCAGAAGCCGTCCGAAACCCGTCGAGCGTCCTGCGCTCCGTCGCACTCGGATGGCTCGTCGCCTTCTCAGTCACCATCCTGATCGCCGGCGCTATTCAGCTCGTCGCCCCGGATGCGCGCAGCCCCGAATTCGCGATCAGCGGGCCGATCGCCGTCGCCTTGCTCGCCGTCTTTTCGCCGATCGCCGAGACGCTCATCATGGGCGGCGTCCTGCTGATCCTGCTGCGCTTCCTGCCGCCGACCTGGGCGGTAGTTGCGAGCGCCGTCGGCTGGGGCGTCGTTCATTCGCTGGCCGCCCCGGTCTGGGGCCTGATCATCTGGTGGCCGTTCCTGGTCTTCTCGACTTTGTTCGTGGCCTGGCGGGAGCGTTCGCTAACGATGGCCTTCGTCATCCCGGCAATCGTGCACGGCCTTCACAACCTGCCGTCGGCGGTCTTCGTCGCGACCGCCGTCCCGGGAGCATGAGCTAGCGGCGGACCGCCGCCACCATCTGCGACCCGAAGCGCTCCATCAAGCGCGCGTCGCGGCCGTAATGGTCCGTGAGGAACTGCACGCCGCTCGCCGTCGGCTGGACCGTCAGATAGGTCATGTAGACGGGCACCGGCTGCGGCAGGTTCACCTCTTCCTCGACCTTCGGATCCTTGCCCCTGGGGACATATCCGCCGAACAGCCAGCTGGCGAAGCGCTTGTAGTCCTCGACCCGGACGCAGCCGTTGCTGATCCACAGCTCGTCCTTGGTGAAGTGGCCTTTCTCCGGCGTGTCATGGAGGTAGATGCCGAAGTAATTGGGCAGCATGAATTTCATGTTGCCCATCGAGTTCGCCGGGCTCGGGAGGCGCCGCAGACGCACTTCCTTCCGACCGGCGACCACCGCCTGCCAGTCGACGCTGTTCGGATCGAGCAGCTGCGCATTCTCGCTATAGTCCGACATGACCTCATATTCGCGCTCGGTCAGATAGCTCGTCCCCTGCGCGACGACGCGCGGGGCGATCAGGTCTCGCACCAGCTCCGGCGGGACGTTCCAATAGGGATTGACGCTCGCGTAGCGAATGTAGGCGGCCATCATCGGCGTTGCGGTCTCGGCCTTGCCCACGACAACCTTCATCTCGTCGACCTTGCGCCCGTTCTCCCACAAGGAGAGGCGGCCGCTTCCGGCATCCACGACCGCATATTTGTGCTGCTCTTCGGGCGACGGAAGGCGCCGTGCGCGCTCCATGTTGATGATGATCAGCTGCTCATAATATTCGGCGCCGCGGTTCAGGGATGCGATCGTCCCGGCGCCGGCGATGCCGTCCGCCTTGAGCCCGTGCGCCGCCTGATATTCCTTCACCGCCGCTGCGAGCGCCGCGTCGTAGGACGCGCCTTCGGCGACGCCGAGCCGGGTGCGAAGCGCCGCAACGCGATCCCCGGTCATTCCGCTTTTCAGCGTCGGCCCCTCCGGAACGGGGATTTCGGGCAGGCCGCCCCAGCGCTGGCGATATTTGACGAGGCCGCGGCGAAGCTCGGTGTAAATCGGGTTCATCGGCACGAACATGTCGAGGGGAGCGCCGCTCCAGTCCTTGAACGCGATGTCGTGAAGAAGATTGTTGTCGTGGATCGCGCGCGGGACGAGCTCTTCGTCGATATAGATCATGTCGACGCCCTGCTCGATCGCCGGCGGCAGGTCGATCGGCTCCAGCGCGGGCGCCTTGCCCGTGGCCGCGACCGGCGACTGCCACGGCTGCGCCGCGGGGGCCGGCCGGGACATCATCCACGGCTCGGCGACCGGTGCTCGAGGAGCGGGCATCGACTGCGGCGGGGGCGGGGGCGGCACCGGCCCGGGCACGGGCCAATTGCCGGTCCATTGCGCGAAAGCCGCAGCCGGAAGCGTGAGCGCGCCGAGCGCGAGGAGGGAAATTCGAATGTTCACGAGCGCTTAGATAACAGGCGAAGCTGAACGATTACAGAATCGCGGCGATCCACTGGGCGTGAGTCATTCACCGTCCAGCGGCAGCGTGTCGCGTTCCGAATTGGATGCGCGGAGTGCGCGCCTGGCCCGTTCGACCTCGGCGTCGGTCGGTCCCTCGGGCAATTCCTCGCCCGGCGCGATGGCATCGTCGGCAATGCCGGGGCCGGTCCCCGCGATGGTTTCGTTGATCGGCTCCTCATTGGGTCCCGTGCTGATCTTTTCCCTGTCGTCGGGCATCGTCCCGTTCCTTCGTGCGGCTGACACGAACAGCGCGCGATTGCTGTGGATTGTTCCGGCCCTTTGTTGCGCCGGCCAGACGGGCCGCCCATATACGGAATATGACGCGTTTCCTGCCCATCCTCCCGCTTCGCGACATCGTCGTCTTCCCGCATCGGATCGTGCCGCTGTTCGTCGGGCGCGAAAAATCCGTCGCGGCGCTCGAAGCGGCGATGGGCGCCGACCGCGAGCTGTTCCTCGTCGCCCAGCTCGATCCCGGTGAGGACGATCCCGACCGCGACGCCCTCTACGATCTCGGCGTGATCGCGACGGCGATGCAGCTGCTGAAGCTGCCCGACGGCACCGTCCGCGTGCTCGTCGAAGGCGTGAAGCGCGCGCGGCTGCTCAATCTCGTGCCGCGCGACGGCTTCCTGTCGGCGGAGGTCGAGGAAGTCGCCGAGGATTCGACGGACGGGACCGAATCCCAGGCCCTGATGCGCTCGGTGATCGACCAGTTCGAAAATTACGCGAAGCTCAATAAGCGCCTCCCGCCCGAAACTGGCATCCAGCTGGCCGAGATCGAGGATCCCTCGGCGCTTGCCGACGCGATCGCCTCCAACCTGTCGATCAAGGTCGCGGACAAGCAGGCGTTGCTCGGCGAGCTCAATCCGGCGCGCCGGCTGGAAATGGTGTTCGCCTTCATGGAGGGCGAGCTCGGCGTGCTTCAGGTGGAGAAGAAGATCCGCAGCCGGGTCAAGCGCCAGATGGAGAAGACGCAGCGCGAATATTATCTCAACGAGCAATTGAAGGCGATCCAGCGCGAACTGGGGAACGAGAGCGACGAGGGCGGCGACGAGCTCCAGGAGCTGGCCGAGAAGATCCGCAAGACGCGGCTCAGCAAGGAAGCCCAAACCCGCGCCAACGCCGAGCTCAAGAAGCTTCGGGCCATGGCGCCCATGTCGGCCGAAGCGACCGTCGCGCGCAACTATCTCGACGTGCTGCTCGGACTGCCCTGGGGCAAGAAGTCGCGCCTCAAGAAGGACATCGCCGAGGCGCAGCGCGTCCTCGACGAGGATCATTACGGACTCGACAAGGTCAAGGAGCGGATCGTGGAGTATCTCGCGGTCCAGGCGCGGACCAACAAGCTCAAGGGCCCGATCCTGTGCCTGGTCGGGCCGCCGGGCGTCGGCAAGACCTCGCTCGGCCGCTCGATCGCGCGCGCGACGGGCCGCGAATTCGTCCGCCAATCGCTCGGCGGAGTGCGCGACGAGGCCGAGATCCGCGGCCACCGGCGGACCTACATCGGCTCGCTTCCGGGCAAGATCATCTCGAACATCAAGAAGGCGGGGACGTCCAACCCGCTGTTCCTGCTCGACGAGATCGACAAGCTCGGCCAGGACTTCCGAGGCGATCCTTCGTCGGCCCTGCTCGAAGTGCTCGATCCGGAGCAGAACAGCCGCTTCCAGGACCATTATCTCGAGCTCGATTACGACCTTTCCGATGTGATGTTCGTCACCACCGCGAACTCGCTCGACATGCCCCAGCCGCTGATGGACCGGATGGAGATTATCCGGCTCGAGGGCTATACTGAGGACGAGAAGGTCGAGATCGCCAAGCGCCACCTGATCCCGAAGCAGATGGAAGCGCACGGCCTGAGGCCCGACGAGCTGACCTACTCGGACGAGGCGCTGCGGGCGATGATCCGCCATTATACGCGCGAGGCCGGCGTCCGGACGCTCGAGCGCGAGCTGGCCAAGGTCGCGCGCAAGTCGCTGCGCCAGATCCTCGAGGCCAAGGCCGAGCGGGTCGAGCTGACCCCCGACAATCTGGGCGACTTCCTCGGCGTGCGGAAGTTCCGCTACGGGATGGGTGAGGAGGAGGACCAGATCGGCGCCGTCACCGGGCTTGCCTGGACCGAGGTCGGCGGCGAGCTGCTGACCATCGAGGCGGTCACCGTCCCGGGCAAGGGCCAGATCAAGACCACCGGCAAGCTCGGCGAAGTGATGCAGGAGTCGATCCAGGCCGCGATGAGCTTCGTCAAGGCGCGCGCCCCAGCTTATGGCGTCAAGCCGTCGATTTTCGCCCGCAAGGACATTCACGTCCACTTGCCCGAGGGGGCGGTGCCGAAGGACGGCCCGTCCGCCGGGATCGGCATGGTGACGGCGATGATCTCGACCCTGTCGGGGACCGCCGTCCGCCGGGACATTGCGATGACCGGCGAGGTCACTTTGCGCGGCCGGGTCCTGCCGATCGGCGGCCTCAAGGAAAAGCTGCTCGCGGCGCTGCGCGGCGGTATCCGCACGGTGCTGATCCCGGCCGAGAACGAGAAGGACCTCGCGGAGATTCCGGCGGCGGTGAAGGACGAACTCGAGATCGTCCCGGTCCAGCATGTCGACGAGGTGCTCGCCCGCGCCTTGGTCGAGCCGCTGACCGCGATCGAGTGGACCGACGCGGACGAGCATGCGGCGGAGCCGCCGGTTCCCCCGGCGAGTCCCGAATCGGGCGTCGCGGTTCGTCACTAAGCGCTAGACAGGCGCGCCGACTCTTGCCTTAAGGGGCACCGCTTCGCGCCTGCGAGTCTCCGGCCGCGGAGCCAGGGAGTGCCGAGCCCATGAACAAGCAGGAACTGATTGGACATGTCGCCGACCGCGCCGGGCTCAGCCGCAATGACGCGATGCGTGCCGTCGAAACCATGCTCGAGGTGATCACCTCGACGCTGAAGCGCGGCGACGAGGTTCGCCTGGTCGGGTTCGGCAATTTTTCCGTGACCCGCCGCAAGGCGTCGCTCGGCCGCAATCCGCGGACCGGCGAGCCGATGCAGATCAAGGCGACGTCGCAGCCCAAGTTCCGCCCGGGCAAAGTCCTGAAGGACGCCGTCCAATAAGCTAGACAGGCCGGAAAGCTCACCCTATCTGGCCGGCTCCGCGAGAGCGGGCGCGTAGCTCAGCGGTAGAGCACACCCTTCACACGGGTGGGGTCACAGGTTCAATCCCTGTCGCGCCCACCATTGCCAGCGAACTAAAACGCGCGTGCGATGGAAACGAACGCCCGAACATCGCGATCCGCGTGGCTGCGTGCGATCGGGACTCCGACCTCTCCCGATAGGATCATTCCACCGATGGATAAACGGCCGCCGACCCCGGCACCGGCCAGCCATTGCTTGTCGGGCAGGCCGGGCCTTTCGTGCTTGCGGAACGTCGCGCCCCCGTCAGCATAGGCAAAGAGCTCGATATTCTTGATCCGGCCCTTTCCATCGTCGAGGCGATAGGCCAGTTCCATGGCCCCTCCGATCCCGTGATCGCCGGTGATCTCGTTGAAGTCGAAGGCGCGCCCGATGCGGCTGCCGCCCAAGGCGAATTCCTCGACCGACAGCAGCGACCGCGTTGAATATTGGCCCGCGAGCGACCCTTGGAGGCGAACTTTTCCGTCGATCGGCTGCGTGACCCGAAGCGCAAACTCGGCTTTCGTGAATCGTCCGCTGGCATCGGGTCGAGACGCGAGCGGATCGCCCGCCTTGGTCATCCCATCGAAGCCAAGGCCCTGCGCAAGCCAAATCTCGCCTTGAAGCCGAGTCCGTCTTTCCGTCGAAAATTCGAGACCGACCCGAGCGATGCGAAGCCGGTCGCGGAGCTTGGGAGCGCCGCCTTCATCGGCCCAGCTGCGCCAGTCGTTTAGCGACGCCTTGCCAACCAAGGTCAGCGCGCGCTCGCGGCGGAACGGATAGCTGAGCAGGGCCGAGACGTTCCTCGAATTTCCGTCAAACCGCTGGTCACCGCGCAGATATTGATCGCCTTTCGACGCTTCAAGCCTCAGTCGAAGGCCATTGCGCCCGAGTGGAACGCTCCCGACGATGTGACCGTAGACATAGCGAAAGCTGCGTCCAGGCATGGTGAAGAGATCGACTCGAAATTCATCGCCCGCGACGGCCAGCGACGAAAGGGACGCCGAGGAATAGAATCGCATTCGGGCGGCGCTGTCCGCACCGCGATTATCGACGTAGCTGAACCCCCGAACCCGGTTCGGCGCCACGCGGATCTGAAGCCCATACAGGCCCGCTTCGGTATCGGTGCGCGTCAGTGCAATGTCCATTACACGGAGCCCGGGGAAGTCACGCAGCAGCCCGATCGCGCGCTCGAGGGTTGCCGCCCTGAGTGGCGAGTCTGCAATAAGCGGCGCTGCGATGGCTTCGACGGCACTGCGGTCGGTGCCGGCACCCTCGATCGCCAGGCGGTCGATTTTCCCTTCTATGACCGCGAGGCTCACCACGCCTGCCTGCACATTTTGTGAGGGCACGGAGGCGTAGGACAACAGATAGCCGCTTTGCCGGTAGCGCTGCGTGATGTGGCCGGCCAGTTCGGCGAGCTTCGCTCCATCGACTTCGCTGGCAAGAAGAGGCTCGAAATATTGGCTGAGATCTTCGCGGCTGAAGACCTTGGCGCCTTGGATATCAACCGCGCCGAGGGTGAAACGCTTGGTCGTTCTTGACCGCGGCGAGGGCGCCCCTAGCGGACCGCGGATGGTCGGCGAGGCGGTCGTCTGGCGCACGTCCTGCGGGATGGTCCGCTCCAATGCGGCCGGTTCCGGGATGGTTTGCGCGGGGGCGCGTGCGCCTGCCAGCGCCAGGACGCCAAGGCCGACAGCACAGGCAAAACGGATCGGCCTTAGTGAATTGCCCCACTTCATTGACGCTCACCGAGGTTAAATCGCAGCCCTATTGCCGATGAAATATTAAGAAATCCCGAGCAGTTGAAGAATTGCAGTTAACTTTCGCTAACCACCAATGCTCACTTACCATTAGCCGACCACCGGTAAATCCTTCATGTTCACATTGGGGGTGTTCGCCATGCGCAAGATGATCTTGATCATCATTTCCGCTCTTGCTTTGATTGGCTCGCCCGCGCTGGCGAAGGAAGCCGGCGCGAATGCATGGATTGTCAGTCAATTGAGCGGCGACGCTCGCGTGGTCCATCCGGGACTGCGCCCGGCCGCGTTGAAGGTCCAGGCTCGCCTCGCACCTGGAGATACCGTTCTCACCGGGGTGACCGGCCGGGCAACCCTGACACGGGGTGCTGACTATATCATCGTCGCACCGCTCAGTGAGCTGCGTCTGCCCGCGGCCCCGGAGCCGACCGGCTTTACGCGCGTGATCCAGAATCTCGGAACGATGTTCTTCAAGGTCCGCCACACGGGCGTGCCACATTTCGCGGTTGATACGCCGATGCTTGCGGCGGTGGTCAAAGGCACGACCTTCACCGTTATCGTCGACAGGAATCGCAGTGCCGTCCAAGTCATCGAAGGCGCCGTCCAGGTCAGCGCCACCGATGGCGGGATGAGCCGCCTCGTCGAGGGTGGAAAGACCGTCTACATTGATCGCGGCGCTCCGAAGCTTTTGATCGATGCCGATGAACGCTCGCCAGGCGCGACAACGTCATCGACGACAGCGGCGGTCAGGCTGAACGGGTCGCAAGCCCCGTCCGTTACCGCGATCGCTAACCTGACGGGCGGCCTGGTCCATGCGGGCACGCCGGCGATCACGCCTGCGACAGGTCCGGCCACTCCGGCGCCGGCGCTCCCAACCCAGCCGGCCATGAACGTCGTTGACGCCACCGCGCCGGGCATTGCCGATCCGGTCGCCGGCGTCGTGGATACGACCACCGACACGGTGACCGATGTGGTCGACACCACGACCGACACGGTGATTGACGTGGTCGATACGACGACCGACGTGGTCGACACCACCACCGATACGGTGATCGACGTGGTCGACGCCACGACCGACACGGTGGTTGACGTGGTCGATACTACGACCGACGTGGTCGATACCGTGACCGACGTGGTCGACACGACGGTGACCGAGGTGACCGGCACAACGACGGATGTGATCGGCGGCGTATTGAATGGCTTGTTTCCGCGCTGATCGTCGAGTGGGGCGATGGGCCTGAAGGGGGATTGGCGCCGCCGTCTCAGCCTCGGGCTGGCACTGCTGGTTGCGCTTTCGGCGGGGCTCTTCTCCGCTGCGGGCCTGTTCGATCCAATCGAAGACGCTTTGACGGTCAAACGGGCCGAACTTCTGAGCCGCGAGCCGACCGGCCAGATCGTGCTCATCGAGATCGATGCCCGAAGCCTCACTGAGCTACGCAGCTGGCCGTGGCCGCGAAATTATCATGCTCGCGTCGTGCGGCAGCTTACCGCAGCCGGGGCAGAAATTATCGCCTTCGACGTGGACTTCAGCGCCCGGTCGGATGGCGGCGACCAAGAGCTCGGGGCCGCCATTCGAGATGCGCCGCACGTCGTGCTCCCGACGTTCGAGCAGAAATCGTCAAGCCAGGCCGCTTCCGGCGACATCATTTCAAGCCGCCCCGACGCGGCCTTCCGGGATGCCTGGGTCGGCGGTGTGAACATTTTCCCGGATCGCGACGGCACCGTCCGCGATTATCCGGCGGCGACCTTCATCGACGGTCAGATCCAGCCGTCGATCGCCGCGCAGGTGGCCGAGAAGAGCAGCCTTGGCGACCGCAGGTTTCAGCCGGATTGGGCGATCGAGGCGCGGCAGATTCCGCGCTTCTCGTTCGTCGACGTCATGAGGGGGCGAGTTTCGCCCGAGAAACTTCGCGGCAAGCGAATTCTGATCGGCGCCACGGCGGTTGAGCTCGGCGACCGCTATCCCGTGCCGCGTTACGGCACGATGCCGGGCGTGGTGATCCAGGCGCTTGCTGCCGAATCCTTGCTTCAGGATCGCGCGATATGGCGCGTTGGACCATTGGCGACCGCGGCGGGGATATTGCTCATCGCATTGTTCCTTTCGCCAAGGCCGCTGCCTCACCCGGCCCGCTATGGCGCGCTCGTAGCCTTTACAGGCATTGTTGCGCTCGGCGGACCGATCGCTGTCCAGGGCATCTGGCCGGTTTCGATCGACACGGCCGCATGGCTGTACACCGCTTTGGCAAGCACCGCGGTCCAGGCCGCGGTCGAAGCGCGCCGACGCCTTCGCCTCCGCGCCGAATTCGACGCGGACAGCGGACTGCCCAATCGCGCAATGCTCGAAAAAGCGCTGGGTGCTCCGGACGAGCACGGCAAGATTCTTGTCGCAGCGGCGATCGAACGCTTCGAAACAATTCGCGACAGCGTCGGCATATCCGCGACGAATGACATGATCCGCAACGCCGCCGGAACGATTGCACGAGCCGTGGCAAGTCCGGTCTACCGGATCGCTCCGGACGTCATCGCCTGGCTCCAGCCAGTGGGAACCCCCGAACAGGTTGGTGCCGAGCTCCGTGAAATCCATGGCGCGTTTCGATCTCCCGTCAGTACCGGCGCGGGCCCCGTCGACGTGACGTTCACCATGGGGCTCGACCGAGACGCGATTGGCGCCGCTGTCCTTAGGCTCGAGCGAGCGCTTGCCGCGATCGGGACCGCGAGGTCGATGGGCAAGCCGTACGACTGGTATCGCGGCAGCGACCCGCTTGCTCGCCGCCAGCTTTCGATGATGAGCGACATGCGACAGGCCATGGCTTCGGGGCGCCTGTGCCTCGCCTACCAGCCGAAAATGGCCCTCCGGACAGGCACGATCGCGGACGCCGAGGCGCTGGTGCGCTGGTACGATGAATCGGGATGGTTGATTCCTCCCGACCAATTCATCCCGCTCGCGGAGGAGACCGGATTCGTTCACGAACTCACTTTGTTCGCCCTGAGCGCCGCCGCGGCGGAACTGGCGACCTGGGCCCGGGACGGGCTTGCGATGCGGGTCGCCGTGAACGTGTCCGCCGTCGATCTGGCCGAGCCGGATTTCGCCGACGCGGTGAAGGACATATGCAATCGGGCCGGGGTTCCGCCGTCGCAGCTCGCGCTCGAGGTGACCGAGAGCGCATTGCTGCGATCGCCAGCCGAGGCGACCGCGACCCTCCAGGCGCTTCGGGAAAGCGGCTTCCGCCTCTCGGTGGACGATTACGGGACCGGACAATCGACTTTGTCCTATCTCAAGCATCTTCCGGTCCATGAGCTCAAGATCGACCGGAGCTTCGTCACCGCGGTCGCCCGCAATGAGGGCGATGCGATCATGGTCCGTTCGACCATCAACCTCGCGCACGAGCTCGGGCTCGAGGTCGTCGCGGAGGGGGTCGAGGACGAAGCGACGATCGCCGTCCTGCGCGACCTCGGTTG
Source organism: Sphingomicrobium sp. (assembly GCA_035281125.1). Taxonomy (GTDB): domain Bacteria; phylum Pseudomonadota; class Alphaproteobacteria; order Sphingomonadales; family Sphingomonadaceae; genus Sphingomicrobium. The sequence continues at coordinate 24,395 of DATEEM010000047.1, forward strand.
CGACTATGTCCAGGGCTATTTGATCGGCAAGGCCGTCCGCCCCGACGAGCTCCGCGCGCTTGCCGCGAACGGCGGTGAAGAGCGCCGGGTCGCCTGACGCGTGGAGCTTTACTCCAGATAGGCCGGCTGGAAGCTCGCCACCCGCCGCATTTCGGACCAGTCGGTGAACTGGATCTCGCGTCCCGAGCGCTTTATCAGGCCCTGCCGCTCGAGGTCGGCGAACACCCGGTTGACGTTGACGGATGTCTGGCCGGTGATGTCGGCGATCTGCTGCTGGGTGAAGGGGTTGGTCATTTTGGTGTTCTGGACGTGCATCCGCGCCGCGGTCTCGCACAGCAGATGGGCGACGCGCGCCGTCGAATCCCGCCGGCCGCAGTTGACCAGCCATTCGTAACCGATCGATTCGTTGCGCTGGATCAGCCGCCAGAAGAAGCGGTTCAGCTCGGGGTTGGCCTCGACGATCGCGTCGAAGTCCCGGGCCTTGCCGACCAGCACCTCGCTCTTGACGATCGCCTGCACGCCATAGCCGGCGACCCCTTCGCGCGGGAGGATGCCCTCGCCGGGAAAGCGCAAGGCGACGATCTGCCGCCGGCCCGACCCGTCGGTCTTGTACTTGGCGAGGATCCCGGAGCGGACGAACATCACCTCGTCGCGCTGCGCGCCGGGTTCGCGGAACGGCCGCCGCGGATCGACCTGGACCACCTTGTGCGGCATGTTGGCGAGCAGGTCGGCGAGCGACTCCTCGAGGCCTGCCGCGATCAAAGTGTCGCGCAGCGAAACGCGCGGCGCGGGCGCCTTCTCACGCCGACTCGCCATAGATTCTCTCCCCGGCGCGACCATGCGCCCGCCCCCAGCCTCGCGCAAGATATTAAACTTTTGTTAGACGAAGCGTAGTTACCGGAAGTTAGCCTTTAATTCCGAGACCATTAGCGCGATCTGCTCCGCCGTCAGCGCGACCGCCGAGCCGAGCTGCGGCGGACCGGGCCAGCCGGCGTCGGGGAAGTCGGTCCTGCGCCACGATCGCACTTCCGAATAGCGCGGGATGACGTGGAAATGGACCTGGGGGTCCACCATCATCAGCATCAGATAATTGATCCGTTCGTAGGCGGTGAAGGCGGCGAGGCCGCGCTCGATCGCCGCGACCGCCTCGCCCTGCTCGGCGAACGCCTCGCGCGGCAGGTCGCCGTAGGCGGTCGCCTCGCTCTTCGCGGCGAGCACCAGCGAGCCGAGCGTCACCTGCGCCGGGCGCACCAGCACCACCCAATGCTCGAACTCGCGGACCAGGCTGCCGGGCCAGCCGAATTTCTCGATCGTCGGGTTCATGGCCTTTGCTTGCCTTCCTCGGGGTGCATCCTTAAGTGGCGCGGGCGCCGGAGGGAACCGTTCCTCGGGCGCTTCACGGCGATCGTAGCTCAGC
>DATEEM010000048.1:0-17269 GCA_035281125.1 Sphingomicrobium sp.
TCGGCGGCGGGCGCCGCGAGCGGGCCCGCCGCGCCGTCGGGCGCGCCCGCGCTGTTCCGCTGGGAATGCGGGCCTTCGGGCGAGATCGCCTGGGTCGAAGGGGCGCCGCGCGGTGCCCTGATCGGCCGGTCGATCGCCCGGCCCAGGGACGAGACCGGCGCGCGGGTCGACGCCGACGTCGCCCGCGCCTTCTCGATGCGCGCGCCGTTCCGCGATTCGCTGCTCACCGTGCCCGGAGACGGCCTGGTGTCGGGGGAATGGAAGATCAGCGGCATTCCGGCGTTCGACCCGACCGACGGCCGCTTCGCCGGCTACCGCGGGATCGCCTTGCGCGACCTGCCGCCGCCCGCCGAGCCGGGAACGGCGCCGGAGTTCCTCGCCGATCCCGATTCGCTGCGCGAGCTGGTCCACGAGATCAAGACTCCGCTCAACGCCATCATCGGCTTCGCGGAAATCATCGACGGCCAGTATCTCGGGCCGGCCGACCGTCGCTATCGCGAGCGCGCGTCGGAGATCGTCACCCAGGCGCATTTGCTGCTCGGCGCGATCGACGACCTCGATTTTGCCGCCAAGATCCATTCGTCGACCGAGCCGCAGGCGCGGCGCACGGACCTCGGCGAGCAGCTCGACACGCTGTCGCCGTCGCTTCGCGAGCTGGCTTCCAAGCGCGGCGTCGAGCTCGAAATCACCCGCTCGCCGCGAATGGCGCGCTGCGCGGTCGAGCCCGAGCTTGCCGACCGGCTGCTCTACCGGCTGAGCGTCGGACTGATCGAGCAGGCCGAGGCCGGCGAGCGGCTGCGCCTCGCGGTCGAGCAGAACGGCCACAGCTGCCGCTTCTCGATCAGCCGCCCGACGGCGCTGAAGGGCGTCGCCGATTCGATCCTGTTCGACCCACGGCCCAGCAGCGAGGCCGAGGAGAGCGGCACGCTCGGCACGGGATTCTCGCTGCGGCTGGTGCGCGGCCTCGCGCGGATCGCCGGCGGCGACCTGGTCGCGAGCCCCGCAGGCATCACGCTCCTGCTGCCGATCGCCTGACCATCTGCCGCTTGGCGGGCGCGCGGGCGCCGTCTATCTGACGCGTCGCCGGTGAGGGCCTGTAGCTCAACGGTAGAGCCGGCCGCTCATAACGGCTAGGTTGGAGGTTCGAATCCTTCCGGGCCCACCATCCTCCGCTCCCTTGGGGACATTGGATGGCAAGCCGGTGGTCGACGCCTTCGTCGAGGCGGGGAGTGGCGCAGCCTGGTAGCGCATCTGCTTTGGGAGCAGAGGGTCGCAGGTTCGAATCCTGTCTCCCCGACCATCGACCGCCTGCCCGATGTCCGGGAGACATCGCGACCGGTCGATCGCCGCGCAGGAAAGGCGCCTATTGCGCCTTGTTCTCGGCCTTGCCGTCGGTGTCGACGTTGATGTCGACGTCGGTGTTCTCGATCTTGTCGCCGAGATTGCCCGCTTCGTTGCCGATATCCTCGGCGATATTCTGAACTTCGTTGCCGACGTCATTGGCCGTGTTCGCCGCGACCTCCTGATTGAACGTAACGCTCGTCGTGTTGTTGGCGTCGTCCTGGGTGACGTTGCAGGCGCCCGCCAGCAACAGCGGCGCGGCAAGCAAAATGCGCATGATGGGCCTCCTTCCCGAAGGACTAACGCCGCTTGGCCCGTTTCGGCTCCGGCTCGATGCCGCCCGAGAGGACGGCGAGCATCGCGGTCCAGGCCGCGACGTTCTGCCGCAACGCCTCGCGATCGACCTTGTCGAGCGTGTCGTCGGGCGTGTGGTGGACGTCGAAATAATAGGTCCCGTCCTGATTCAGCGTGACGCCGGGCATGCCCGCCCCGAGCATCGGCCCGATGTCCGAGCCCTCGGCCTTGTCGAGCGACCCGGGAACGATTCCGAGCGGGGCGAGGGCCGCCTGCAGCGCCTTGGCCTCGGCCTCGCGCGCCTTGCCGAGCTTGCTGTCGACCTTCCACACGCGGCCCGTGCCGAAATCGCTTTCGGCGAGCGCATAATGCGGCTCCGAGCCGTGGGCCGTCTGATAGGCGAAGCCGCCGAACAGCCCCGGCTCCTCGGCGCCGAACCAGACGATACGGATCGTGCGCAGCGGCCGCCCGCGGTCCAGGATCCGCTTGGCCGCCGCCGCGGCGATCGCTACGCCGGTTGCATCGTCGATCGCCCCGGTGCCCTGGTCCCAGCTGTCGAGATGCCCGCTGACGAGCAGGATCGGTGCGCTGGGGTCGCGGCCGGGGACCTCGGCGATGACGTTGCCCGAGCTGCCCCGGCGGGTGTGCGACACCAGGGTCAGGCGCATCGTCACCGGCCTGCCGCGCTTGAGGATGCGCTGCAGCTGCTCGGCGTCGGGAAGGGAAAGGGCCCCCGCGGGGATCGGCGTCACGCCCTCCGCGAAGGCCATGGCGCCGGTGTGCGGGTTGCGGTGATGATCGGTGCCGATCGAGCGGATGACGATGGCGATCGCGCCCTTCCGGCTGGCGATGGTCGGCCCCTGGCGGCGCGGGCCGCCGAAATAGCCGTAGCCGGCGCCGTCCTGCGCGCGCGGCATGGCGTGGCTGACGAACACGATCTTGCCCCGGACCGCCGAATCGGGCGCGTCGCGCAGCGCTTCGAGCGAGTCGAACCCGACCACTTCGCCCGAAATGCCCTCGGGGGGAGTCGAGGCGCTGTTGCCGAGCGCGGCGACGACCAGCGGCTGCGGGAAGGGCGCGAGGATCTCCGCCGATTCCGGACCGCGGGTCCAGACCGGCATGTCGAACGGCTCGACGCGGACGTTGGCGAAGCCCATCGCCTTCAGCCTGGCGACCGCCCAGTCGCGGGCGCGCGCCTCGGCCTCGGTGCCGGCGAGGCGCGGCCCGACCTCGGTGGTCAGGCCCTCGACGATGCCCCAGGCATAATCGTCGGCGAGTGCCGCGTCGCGCAGCGCGGCGACGGCGGGATCGACGGGCGGAAGACCGACGGGCGCCTGCTGCGCGGCGGTCGGCGCGGTGCAGGCGAGGAGCAAGGCGGCAAGCAGGGTTCGGGTCATGGCCGAACGCCTAGGGCAGGAACGCGCGGCAAGTCACCATCCCCGGTCGATGAAAATCGACCACTGATCGATCACAGGAGACGCATCTGGTCGCCCTCGGGCGGACGGAACAGGTCGGTGCGAAGCGCGAATCTGGCCTGGCGCAAGCCATATTTCTTCGCCACGATTTCGAACCGCGTGCGGAGCAGGTCGGCCCACGGTCCCTGGCCGCGCATCCGGCTGAAGAAATCGGGGTCGTTGTCGCGCCCGCCGCGAAGCGATCGGATCGTCGCCATCACCTTCGCCGCGCGGTCGGGATAATGTTCGTCGAGCCAGGCTCGGAACAACGGCGCGACCTCGTGCGGCAGCCGGACCGGGAGGTAGAAGCCGCCGGGCGCGCCGGCCGCGACCGCGGCTTCGACGATATGCTCGAGCTCGTGGTCGGTGATCTGCGGGACGACCGGGGCGATGGCGACGAAACAGGGGATTCCCGCCGCGTTGAGTGCCTTGACGGCGGCGAGCCGCTTCCGCGGCTGGGGCGCGCGCGGCTCGAGCGTCCGCGCGACCTTCGGGTCGAGCGAGGTGACCGAGATGGCGACCGAGGCGATGCGCAGGTCGGCAGCCTGCTTCAGCAGGTCGAGATCGCGCAGGACCCGGTCCGACTTGGTGGTGATGGTGAAGGGGTGGCGAGTCTCGAGCAGCAGCTCGACGACCGAGCGCGTGATCCGCCAGCGCTCCTCGATCGGCTGATAGGGATCGGTGTTGGTGCCCATGGCGATCGGGCGGCATTCGTACCCGGGCCGCGACAGAGCGGCGTGGAGCAGCTGCGCGGCATTGGGCTTCACGAACAGCCGCGATTCGAAATCCACGCCGGGCGAAAGGTCGTGATAGGCGTGGGTCGGGCGCGCGAAGCAATAGATGCAGCCATGCTCGCAGCCGCGATAGGCGTTGACCGACCGGTCGAAGCCGATGTCCGGCGAATTGTTGCGGGTGAGGATCGACCGCGCGCGCTCGATCGTGACCGTCGTCCGGCGCGGAGGAAGGCCGTCGAGCGCCTCGACCTGGTCGAGCCATTCGCCCTCGGCGACGCGGGCCTTCAGGTTGAAGCGCGTGGGGGTGGGATTGCGCGTCGCGCCGCGCCCGTGACTCGACTCGACCGGCATCGCGGCAGCCTAGCCGGATCGCAAGAACAAAACAAGAACGCTAATGCGCCAGTCGGGTCATTGCGGTGGGGAAGGTGGGCCAGCGATGCTCGGCCATCGCTTTGAGCGTCGGCGTCTCCTCGCGGTTGAGGCCCTGGTAGACCCACATGTTCCGCAGCACCGCCGGGACATAATAGCGGGTTTCCCAGTATGGGATGGATTCGATCCACAGCAACGGATCGCCGCGATCGTTGATCGCCGCCCAGCGCGCGACCGGCAGCGGCCCCGCATTGTAGGACGCGATCACCCGCGGAAGCTGGCCGGCAGTGCCGGGATCGCGGCGCATCATCTCGATGAAGCTCTGGCCATATTCCAGGTTGTAGACCGGGTCGGTCAGCGCGGAGCGCGAATAAGGCAGTCCCCGGGCACGGGCGAGATCCTGCGCCGTGCCGGGGCGGACCTGCATCAGCCCGACGGCGTCGGCCGGGCTGACCGCAGTTCGCCGGAAGCCCGATTCCTGTACGACATGGCCGTAGGCGAGTGCCGGATCGACCCGCCAGCCCTTGAGCGGGTTCCAGCGCGGATTGGGATAGCGGTCCGCCGCGTGCGATTGCGCCCCCCACTGGCCGTTGTTGGCGAGCCACAGCTGGGCCGCGGGAAGGTCGAGCCGTTTCGCCAGCTGGATCAGGGCGTGATGCTCGCCTGGAACGCCGATCCTGGCCTGGTGGCGGAGCAGCTCCTCGGCGCGAGCCGGCTCGCCGATCCGCGCCAGCTCGGTGGCTCGCTTGACGTTGGGCAGATGGTCGATCGGCGGATCGAAGCCGACGAAGCGGTCCGACGGCAGCTTCGTGTCCATGCCCAAGGTCTCGCGCGCCAGCAGCCCGTAAAAGCTTTCCGCCGAATCCCCGCTCGCCGCCGCCGCCTTGAGCAGCGGCGCGACGGCCCACGGCCGCCGGCAGGCCTGCTGGGCCCGGGCGGCCCAATAATAGCCGCCGGCGCGCAACTCTCGCTGCTGGGCGAGCTGGCCGACCTGCTGAAAGCTCCGACCGGCGCTCTCGCAATCGTTGAGCCGCCATGAGGCGAGACCGGACACCCACGCGGCCTGTGACGCCCATTCGCCGCTCGACCCCTGGCGCCAGGTATCCGCCACGCGGCGCGCGTCGAGGTCGAGGCCGAGCACGTAATAGACGAAAGCGACGCGCGTGCCGGCTTCGGCCCGAGCCTCCACCGAAAGCTGCGGCGCATAGGTCAGGAGCTGGGCCTCGGCGCCGGCCGCGTCGTCGACCTTGACCAGCGGATCGAGAATCGCGCGCAGCTTGTCGGCATTGGGCTCGCTCTGCACCGGCCTGGCGCGGTAGCGGCCCGGCGCCGAACCGAGGCGCGTGGTCGGCTTGGCTTGGACATAAAACGGCATGGTCGCCGCACCGCGGTTCCAGGCCATGCGTGCAAGTTGTTCGGCCCTAGGCAGTTCGGGCGCCTGGGCGATGAGCGTCTGCAGCGATGCCAGATCGACGGTCGGCGAACCCTTGGCGGTGTAAAGCTCCGCCTTGGCGACCGGCGTCAAAATGCTCGGCGGGAGCGCGGCGATCCCCGCCTGCGCCGAGGCCCATTGCCCAGCGTCGATGGCGTCGAACACGCCGCGCCAGTCCCGCGGCACGGCTACTTTGGGGGTGGCCGCGGCGACGACCGTTCGAACGGCAGGCGGCGCTGCCGGGCGCGCGGCCGGTTGGGTCGTGACCGTAGGCTGCGTCTGCGCCGGCTGATCCTGGGGATCGATCGTTGGTTGCGGCTCGCTGCTGCTCGAGGGGAGGGGGGCCAGCGGATCCTGAGATGTTTGCGCCATCACCGGCGCCGATACGATTGCTCCCAACGCCAGCAGTCCAGCCTTCAAGACCCATCCTCCATCAGCAGCAATAAATCCCGCCATGCCAGCGACTTGTCTAACGGCCGCTTAATCAAGTGGCGGGGGTGGAAGGTGGCGACCGTCCGGACGCCCTCGACCTTGTGGACATGGCCGCGCGCCTCGACCACGCGCTTGCCAAGCAAGGCGAGGGACGGGCCGTCGCCGAACAGAATGAGCCGCAGCGGCTTCGCGAGGCGGATGTGCTGCCGGGCGATCTCGCCGCAGGCCTTGCGCTCGTCCTCGGTCATCCGGGCGCCCGGGGCGAGGACGCAGGACAGCGAGGCGCTGTACGCCTCGTCGGCGGCGATGCCGATGGCCGCCAGCATCCGCTCGGCAAGCGTCCAGGCCTCGCCGCCGATGGGCTGGCCCGACGCCGCGTCCGTGATGGTCGGACCGTCGCTAAGCAGCATCACCGGGGCATTTTCCGGCCCGTGCGGGAGGACGCGTTTCGTCGCCGAGGCGGCAAGCGGCAGGTCGACGCTGCTCGCCAGCCATTGCTGCAGCTCGGCGAGCGTGTCCGGGCTCGGCTGGAGGAGATTGGCGGCGGGCTCCGGTTCAGCCACCGGCGCATTCCGCGGGGCCGCTGGTTTCAGCCAGTCGCGCGGGGTCTCGGTGACGAGGGCATCGACACCGGCCTCGAGCCACCAGGCCAGCGCGCTGCGCGCTTCGGCAATGCCGATTGAATTCATGTCCCCGCCCACGTCTCTTCCCTCCCTGCCATTGACGCCATGGTCAAGGAATTGGCAGGGCGGTTGAGTCGAATTGTGTGGGTAACGCGGCGAAGAGAGGGACCATGAGCGAACGCGAATCCATGCAGTACGACGTGGTGATCGTCGGCGGCGGCCCCGCGGGGCTGTCGGCCGCCATCCGGCTGAAGCAACTGGGGGCGGAGAAAGGCCGCGACGTTTCGGTCTGCGTCCTCGAAAAGGGCAGCGAGATCGGCGCGCACATCCTGTCTGGGGCGGTGATCGACCCGGTTTCCCTCAACGAACTCATCCCCGACTGGAAGGACAAGGGCTCGCCGCTCACCGTCCCGGTGACCGAAAACCACCATTGGATCCTGACCAGGAGCGGGAAATGGCGGATGCCCGAGTGGCTGACGCCGCCGTTCATGCACAACAAGGGAACCTACACGCTGAGCCTCGGCAACTTCTGCCGCTGGCTCGCCGGCCAGGCCGAAGAGGTCGGTGTCGAGATCTTCCCCGGGTTCCCGGCGTCCGAGATTCTGTTCCACGATGACGGCTCGGTGAAGGGCGTGGCGACCGGCGACATGGGCGTCGCCCGGGACGGGACCCACCGCGCCGACTACCAGCCGGGGATCGAGCTTCACGCGCGCTACACCTTGTTCGCGGAGGGCGCGCGCGGGCACCTGACCAAGCGGCTGACCGACATCTTCGGCCTGAGGAAAACCAGCGGCCCGCAGGTGTTCGGCCTTGGGGTCAAGGAGTTATGGGACGTTCCTGCGGAAAAGCATAAGCCAGGCAGAGTGATTCACAGCCAGGGCTGGCCGCTGACCGACGCGTGGGGCGGCGGGTTTCTCTATCATCAGGAGAACAATCAGGTCGCGCTCGGGTTCGTGGTCGCGCTCGATTATTCGAACCCCTATCTGTCGCCGTTCGAGGAATTCCAGCGGTGGAAGACCCATCCCGCGATCCGCGCCGAGATCGAAGGCGGGCGGCGCGTGTCCTACGGCGCGCGGGCGATCAACGAGGGCGGTTACCAGGCGATCCCCGAGCTGGTCTTCCCGGGCGGCGCGCTGATCGGCTGCTCGGCGGGTTTCGTCAACGTTCCGAGGATCAAGGGCACGCACACCGCGATGAAATCGGCGATGCTCGCCGCCGAGGCGGCGTTCGCGGCGATCGAGGAGGATCGCTCGGCGGACCTGCTCGACGCCTATCCCGAGGCGCTTCACAAGAGCTGGATCGTGAAGGAGCTCCGGACGGTGCGCAACGCCCAGCCGGCGGTGTCGCACTGGGGCGGCCTGCTCGGAACGCTCTATGCCGGGCTCGACATGTGGCTCAACCATCTGCGCATCGGCGTCCCATGGACGCTGAAGCACAAAGCCGATCATACGACGCTAAAGGAGAAAAAGCGGGCGGCCCCGATCGACTATCCGAAGGCGGACGGCGTGCTGACCTTCGACCGGCTGTCGTCCGTCTTCGTCTCCAACACCAACCACGAGGAAGACCAGCCGGTTCACCTGACGCTCAAGGACGCGGACATACCAACGGCGATCAACCTTCCGATTTATGCAGGGCCCGAGCAATATTACTGCCCCGCCGGAGTGTATGAGTTTGTCGAGGAAGCGAATGGCGAGCCGCGACTGCAGATCAACGCGCAGAATTGCGTCCACTGCAAGACGTGCGACATCAAGGACCCGACCCAGAACATCAACTGGGTCACCCCCGAAGGCGGTGGAGGCCCCAATTATCCGAACATGTAGATGGCTGGCCGGCGCCGCGGCGGCGGCGCTGGTGATGACCGCGGCTCCGGCGACGGCGAAGCTGAAGGTTGCGCCGCCGGGCGATCCCGGCTTGTTGTACCTCAAGGCGCGCGCAGCCTCGCTGAGCGGCGACCATGCCCGCTCGGCGGCGCTCCTCACGACTTTGGCCCAGGCGCAGCCCGGCCAGGTGGACATCAGCCGCAAGGCGCTGGCCGAGGCGATCAGCGCCGGGCAATTCGACGTCGCGCTGCAGCTTGCCCGCAAGATTCCCGCGGCCCGGCTGTCGAGCGACGCACGATTCCTGCTCGCCGCCGAAGAGCTGCGACGCAACCGGGCCGATCGCGCCCAGGCTTGGCTGGCGACGCCTGGCGATACCGGTCCGCTCGATTTCCTGACCCCGCTGCTCAGCGCGTGGAACAGCGCCAACCGCGGCGACCTGCAGAAGGCGCTCGGCACGATCGACCAGATCCCGCCCAACAGCCCGCTCGGCGCAATCCGGTTCGAGCAGCGCGCCCTAATCCTGTTGAAGTTTCGCAGGACGGCGGAGGCGGAGGGCTATGCGCGGCGCGCCCTGGCCACGGCGGGGCCGCGCGAATCCCGCCTGCGACTGGCGTTCGCCGATTCGTTCCTGGCGGCCGGCGACCAGCAGCGCGCGCTCGCCATGCTCGAGGGTCTGGGCACCGAGGTTGCGCCGGCCCGCCAGCGGGTGTTGGCGCGAAAGCTGAGCGGCCAGGCGATCGACACCGCTGCGAAAGCCTATAGCGAAGTCCTCGCCAGCCTCGCCGCCGACCTCGCCCGGCTCGACCGGGGCGCGGCGCCGATCGGCCTCGTCCAGGTCGCGCGTTACGCCAACCCGCAAAACAGCAGCGCCGCGGTGCTGCTGGCTTTGTTGCTCGACGGCAGGAGACAGGCCGGCCAAGCGCTGGCCGTCCTCGGCTCGGTCGGCGAGGATGACGCGCTGATCGCGCAGGTGCGCGACATCCAGGTACGCATCCTCACCGACGAGAAGCGCCTGAACGACGCTTATTCGGTCGCGGCCGCGCCGGCATTCGGGCCCAATGCGACGGTCGGCGATTACTCGCGCCTCGGCGACGTCTACAACTCGATGAAACGCTACGACGATTCCGCCAATGCCTACGGCAAGGCCATTGCGATGGCGAAAGCGCAGGGCCTCAAGGACGAATTGTGGCCGCTGTACCTGCTGCGCGCAGGAGCGCTGGAGGAGGGCGGGCGCTGGCCCGAGGCGCGCGCCGCGCTGCAGGCGGGGCTGGCGATCGCCCCGCAGGAACCGTTGCTGCTCAACTTCATGGGTTATGCGAAGCTCGAGCGGGGCGAGGACATGAATGAAGCCGAGGCCTTGATCCGCAAGGCGAGCGAGCTTGCTCCCGATGACGCGTCGATCACCGATTCGCTCGGCTGGGCCCAGTTCAAGCGCGGCAAGGTCGATGAGGCGATCGAGACTCTCCAGCGGGCGGCCGAGAGGGATCCCGACCAGGCTGAGATCCAAGAACATCTCGGCGACGCGCTCTACACGTCCGGGCGCAGGTTCCAGGCCCGCTTCGCCTGGACCGCGTCGCTTGTCACGGCCGAGGACGAAATCGCCGCTCGGGTGAAGGCGAAGCTTGCGTCTGGGCTTACGCCTGCGAACGCAGCGCCTTGACGCCGGCCCGCGAAATCGCGCCGGCGAAGCTCAACCTCGCCCTTCACGTCCGCGGCCGCTTGCCCGACGGCCGCCACGCGATCGAGACGGTGTTCGCCTTTTGCGACGACGGCGACCGGTTGAGCGCCGAACCGGCGGATGCGTTGACCCTCGACGTTGGCGGGCCGTTTGCCGGCGGACTGGCCAGCGACGACAACAACCTCGTGCTTCGCGCCGCTCGGGCGCTTCGGGATTCGGCCGGAGTGAACAGCGGGGCCGCGATTTTCCTCGACAAGAGATTGCCGCTCGCTTCGGGAATCGGCGGAGGATCGGCGGACGCCGCCGCGGCGCTGCGCCTGCTAACGTCATTGTGGAAGATCGACCCGGCGTATGCGGTCGCCGTCGCGCCGACCATCGGCAGCGATGTGCCGGCGTGCTTGCTCAGCCTCCCTGCGCGGGGCAGCGGAGCGGGCGACGAGGTCGTGCCGTTGGAACTGCCCGAGATTTCCGGCGCGCCCGTGCTGCTCGTCAATCCGCGGGTCGAGCTGCCGACCGCCGACGTCTTCGCCGCCTGGGATGGCACCGACCTCGGGCCGCTTGGCGACTGGCGCGACGGCCGCAACGATCTCGAGACGCCGGCCAAGGCGCTCGTTCCCCAGATCGAGACGGTCCTCGCCTGGCTTTCGGTCCAGCCCGGCGCCGAAGTAGCGCGCATGTCCGGTTCCGGTGCGACCTGCTTCGCCCTGTTCGACAGCGACCAGAGCTGCGATGCCGCCCGCGACCGCACCCCGCGCGAATGGTGGCGCCTGGCGACGCATTTGCGTTAGACGCCGGGCCGCGATGAGCGGACGTCCGATCCTGACCGCCCAAGCGATGCGCGCGGCCGAACAGGCCGCGATCGACGGCGGCACGACCGTCGAGCAGCTGATGGAGCGGGCAGGGGCCGCGCTGGCAGAAGCCGTCTATCGGTTCGCCGGCCCGATGCCGGCGCTCGTGCTGTGCGGACCGGGCAACAACGGCGGCGACGGCTATGTCGCCGCGCGTCACCTCGCCGAGCGTGGCGTCAAGGTGCGGGTGGCCGCGCTCGCCGAACCGAGCAGCGACGCCAGCCGATGGGCCCGGTCGCAATGGAACGGCGAGGTCGAGCCGTTGTCGGGCGACACCGAACCGGGCCCGCTGGTGATCGACGCCTTGTTCGGGACCGGTCTGAAGCGCGGGCTCGACGTGCCGGCGACCGACGCGCTGGGCGAGCTTGCCTACAAGGCGGAGGTCACGGTCGCGTGCGACCTGCCGAGCGGGATCGAAGCGGACAGCGGGGCCGAACTCAGCGTCACGCCGCGCTTCGATCTGACCGTAACGTTCGGCGCGCTGAAGCCGGCGCATCGCCTGATGCCCGCGATGATGCATGTCGGCCGCCTCGTCCTGGCAGACATCGCAATCGACTTCGCGACCGACTGGAGCGAGATCGGCCATCCGTATCTCCATGGGTTCGGGCCCGCCGCGCACAAATACGACCGCGGGCTGGTCCACCTGCTCTCCGGCAAGATGCCGGGCGCGGTCGCGCTGGCCGCGACGGCCGCCGCCCGAACCGGCGCGGGCTATGTGCGGGTCAGCACGTCGCGGACCATCGACAACCTTCCCGCAGCGGTAGTCCAGACCGACACGGCGACGGTGAACGACGAGCGGATCGGCTGCTTGGTGGTCGGTCCCGGGATGGGTGACATCCCGCAGGTCCTGACGCTGGCGCTGACGTCGCAGGCGCCCAAGGTGATCGATGCCGACGCCATCACGAACCTCGGCGACCCTGGGCGCCTCAAGGGACAAAACGCGATCCTCACGCCGCACGAGGGCGAATTTCGCGTCTTGTTCGGCGACCTCGCCGGTACGAAGGCCGAGCGGGCGCTGGAAGCGGCCCGGCGGAGCGGCGCAATCGTCGTCTACAAGGGGCCGGACACGCTGGTCGCCGCGCCCGACGGGCGGCTGGCATTCGCACCTCCGGCGCCGGCCTGGCTGGCCACCGCGGGCACGGGCGATGTCCTTGCCGGCATGATCGCCTCGCTTCGGGCGCAGCGGCACGGCGCGTTCGAGGCCGCCTGCGCCGGCGTCTGGCTCCACGGGCGCGCGGCCGAGATCGCCGGGCCGGGAATGATCGCCGACGATCTCGCTCGGGCGATCCCAGCCGCCATCGCCGCATTGTGAACGAGCCGGTCGTCCGCATCGCCGCGCGCGGGGACGGCGTGACTCCGAGCGGCCGCCACGTCCCGTTCGGCGTCACTGGAGACGCCGTGCTGGACGACGGCGCTTTGGTATTTGGGCCGCATCACCAGGAGCCGCCGTGCCGCCATTTTCCCGAGTGCGGCGGGTGCCAGCTGCAGCATGCCGACGATGACGCCTATCGCGGCTATCTCGTTTCGCGGGTCGAGACCGCGCTCGCCCAGCATGCCCTCGAAACCGAGATTCGCGAACCGCATCTGTCTCCACCGCGCTCGCGCCGGCGGTCCAGCCTGCGTGGGATGAAGGTTGGAAGCGGCGTCGTGGTCGGCTTCAACGCCGCCAAATCCCACCGCATCGTCGACATGCGCGAATGCCATATCCTGCGGCCCGAACTGTTCGCTTTGGTCGCGCCGCTGCGCGCGCTGCTCGGAGCGGCGCTCGAGCCGAAACGGTCCGCGGAAGCCCAGCTCACCTTGGTTGATCAGGGCGTGGACCTGCTGCTCAAGGGGGTCGCCGCCGACGGTCTCAAAGCGCTCGAACGGATCACGGGATTTGCCAGCGAGCATCGCCTCGCCCGGCTTGGCGTCGATCGCGGCCTCGGCGCGGAGACGATCTACGAACCGGTCCCGGCGACGGTGACGCTGTCGGGAACGCCCATCGCCTTCCCCGGCGGCGCGTTCCTCCAGGCCACCGCGGACGGCGAGCATTCGCTGGTCGACGCGGTCCGCTCGGCGGTGGGCGAGGGCCGGCGGGTCGCCGACCTGTTCGCCGGCCTCGGCACGTTTACATTGGCGGTGAGCGCTGTTTACGCGGCCGAGGCGGGGCGGGATCCGGCGACGGCGCTAGCGCGCGCTGCGCCGCGGACCAGGGTCGAGCACCGCGACCTCTATCGCCGTCCGCTCGATCCGTCCGAGCTCAAGCCGTTCGACGGAGTCATCCTCGACCCGCCCCGCGCCGGCGCGGCCGAGCAGGTCGCGATGCTCGCCGGCTCGTCGGTCGCGCGCATCGCCTATGTCAGCTGCAACCCGGCGACCTTCGCGCGCGACGCGCGAACGCTGGCGGACGGCGGCTACCGGCTCGCGTGGGTCAGGCCGATCGGCCAGTTCCGCTGGTCGTCCCACGTCGAGCTGGCGGCTTGCTTCAGACGCTAGAGGATTCCGCAGTCGTGCAGGATCCGCGCCCCGGCGTGGACCGTGAGGCCGACGAGGCACAGCGAAGCGAGGAAAAACAAGGTGAAGCGGTAAAGCACCACGTTGATCGTGCACTGGACCAGGCTGTGGAGAATGCGGAAGCCGACATAGCCCCAGGCGAGCCAATAGTTGATGCCGCCCCCGAAATCCATCAGCGCAAGGGTCAGCGCGACCGCGTAAAAGATCGTCGGTTGCTCCATCAAATGATTGTAATTGTGCGATTTCCACTGCGCCTCCGCGGCGTCAGGGCTGGCGTCAAGATTGGCTCCGCGCGATCCCCGGGGAACCGTGCCGAGGCTTACTCCGACCTTCCGGAAATAAGTGAAGCGCGCGATGACCATCCACAGCATCATCAGCAGCGTCCAGGCGACCAGCGCGACGACCGGAATGAGAATTGGGCTGTAGGACATGAAAAACCCTCCCCCTGTTGTCAGAGGGAGGGTGCGTTAGTTCGTTTCGGTTGGCAACCTAGTCGAATAGCTTGGCGAAGCGCCGTTTGTCGCGGTTGCGCCAGGCGCCGCGATGATAGGCGTCCGAGGCGAGAAGCGGGAGGACGCTGGTCGCTTCGGCGAACACCATCTGCTCCATCGCCGTCGAGACCTTGCCCCAGCTCGCCGCCTCCTGGAGAGTCGAGGACGAGCAGGCGCCGTCGCGCACGTCGGCGACGGTGATCTGCACCGCATATTTGTGCACCTCGACATCATCGTGGCCGAGGATCTCGGCGCACACGACCGTGTCCTGCGCGAAGTTCTTGGGCACGCCGCCGCCGATCATCAGCAGGCCGGTGGTGCCGGCCTTGATCTTGATGTCGGTCAGCTCGCGGAAGTCGGCGATGCTGTCGAGCGTCATGTAATGGCCGCCGCGCTTCATGGCGTCGACCTGGTGCTTGACCAGGCCGAAGCCCGCCGAGCTGTCGGTGAAGGCCGGACAGAAGATCGGAACGTCATGCTCGTAGGCCAGCTGGACCAGGCTTCCGGGCTTCTTCGCATTGCCCTCGCTCAGCCACTTGCCCATGTGGCGGATGAACTCGCGGCTGGAATAAGGGCGGGGATCGAGCGAATCCGCGATCTGGCCGATCGTATGGTCGCAATCCTGCAGCGCCTCCTCGTCGATATAGGTATCGTAGATGCGGTCGATGTAGAGCGAGCGCAACGTATCATCGTCAGGAATTTCATTGGCTTGGTAGTGCTTGTGGCCAAGCGCTTCGAAGAAATCCATGTCGACGATCGTCGCCCCCGTGGCGACCACCGCGTCGATCATGTTGGAGCGCACGAGCTCGGCATAGACGTCCATGCAGCCGCCGGCCGAGGTCGAGCCGGCCACGACCAGAATGATCGAGCATTCCGGGTCCTCGAGCATTTTGTTGTAGATCTTCGTCGCCCGCGCGAGGTCGCGGCTGGTGAAGCTCATCTTGCCCATCGAATCGATGATCGGACGAGCGTCGAATCTGGTGATGTCGATATGCTCGATCGGCGTCGACAACAGCTCGGCCTTGCGCGTGTCGTTGATCCGCTCGGCGTCCTGGACCTTGTTCAGCGTGTCCGTTTCCATGTTCATGCTCCAATGGTCGCCGAACCTATAGGCCCGGCAGCTTGAAAAGGGCATGTCGTTTCCTTGCGGGGGACAGCCTCACCCCGAAAATCCACCGCGCCCAGTGGAAATCCTAAAGCTCTGCGACGTTCCGGCGCGCGGCCTTGCCCGATACGTACAGGCTGGCCATGGGCTCGTCCTCGACGATTTCGGTGCCGGTGACGCCGAAGCCGTTGAAACCCGTGCGCATCGCGCAACCATAGGCCCCGAGCATCCCGATCTCGATATAATCTCCGGGACCGACGTCGGCGGGGAGCTCGAACGGGCCGGCCATATGGTCGAGGTCGTCGCAGGTCGGGCCGTAGAAGCTGAATTCCGTGGGCCGTGTCCGCGACTGCCGGTCGCGGACGAGGCGGACGGGATAGCGCCAGCCGATATGCGCCGCGTCGAACAGCGCGCCGTACGCGCCGTCGTTGATGTACAGCTCGCGCCCGCGGCGCTTTTCGACGCGGACCAGGACGCTCGCATATTCCGCGCAGAGCGCGCGCCCCGGCTCGCACCACAATTCGGCAGAGTAGCTGACCGGGAGGGCCTCGAAGCCGGCGTGGATGACCGCGAAATAGCTTTCCAGCGAAGGCGGCTCCATCCCCGGATAGACCGAGGGAAAGCCGCCGCCGACGTCGACGATGTCCACCGTGACCGCGGCCTCGATGATCGCGTCGCGGACCCGCGAAAGCGCCTCGGCATAGGCTGCCGCGCTCATCGCCTGGCTGCCGACGTGGAAGCAGATGCCGAGCGCGTCGGACGCCTGGCGGGCGGCGATTAGCAGCTGCTTCATCTCGGCCGGCTCGGCGCCGAACTTCGACGCAAGGCTGAGCTTGGCGTGATCGGAGCTGACGCGGATGCGGACCAGCAGGCTGAGGTCGCTCGCGGGCACGCCGTTTGCGGAGGTCGCGCGGACGATCTTCTCGAGCTCGTCGAGCGTGTCGAGCGCGAAGGTCCTGACGCCGTGCGCGAAATAGGCCTCGGCAATGACCTCTTCGGCCTTCACCGGGTGCATGAAGCATTGCACGGCGCCGGGCAGCGTCTCGGAGACCAGGCGCACCTCGCCGATCGAGGCGACGTCATAATGGGTGATCCCTGACTCCCACAGGATTTTCAGCAGCTCGGGTGAGGGATTGGCCTTGACCGCATAGAGCGAGCGCCCCGGGAACTTCTCCTTGAAGAAGCGGGCGGCGCGTCGCGCGGCGTGCGGGCGCAGCAACGTGACCGGCTGGACCGGGCGCTGCTTGGCGATAGCGGCAGCCCCCCGGCTGCCGGTCGGGGCGGCGGCTAGCCCCAGCGCGCGATGGTGATGGTGCAACTCAAGGGACCTCCAACAGGCACGTTTCAACAAAGAGCTGCCTTGCGGTTGGAAGTCCCATGGGGCAGCGGGGGCGCGATATATGTGCGGGGGTCCGCGGTGTAAAGATTTTTTGGTTCGCGACTCGGGATTTGACGGGCGTATGTCGCTGATCTGCAACGGCTAATCGAAAGGGTGAAATATCAACCAGTTAGTCGAAACGGCCAGCGTGAGGCGCCAGGATGTGGTCGAGGCCGGCGGGCGGGTGGCGGGCCTGGTGGAGCGGACGCCGCTGATCGAAAGTGAGGTCGCGGGCGTTCGCATCCGGCTCAAATGCGAGTGCCTGCAGGTTGGCGGCGCCTTCAAGCTGCGGGGGGCGACCAATCGGCTGCTGCAGCTGACGCTCAAGGACCGCGAACGAGGCGTGGTCGCTTTCTCCTCCGGAAATCACGCGCGGGGGGTCGCCATCGCCGCGAGGCGCCTCGGCATCCGGGCGGTCATCGTCATGCCGTCCGATGCACCCCAGGTGAAGATCGAGGGGACGCAGCGGGAAGGGGCCGAGATCGTCTTCTACGACCGCCGGACCGAGAGCCGCGAAGAGATTGCGGCGCGAATCGCGGTCGATAGCGGGGCGACGGTCGTTCCGAGCTTCGACGATCCCGCCATCGTCGCCGGCCAGGGCACGGTCGGCCTCGAGATCCTCGACCAGAGGCCAGAGCCGCCGGCGCGCATCGTCGTTCCCTGCGGAGGGGGCGGGCTGGCATCGGGAATCGCGCTGGCCTGCCCGGACGCGGAAATCGTGCTGGTCGAGCCGACGGGCTGGGACGACATGGGCCGCTCGCTCGAAGGCGGCGC
>DATEEM010000049.1:0-34686 GCA_035281125.1 Sphingomicrobium sp.
GCGACCTCGTCGCGGACGAATTCGGGCGTCACGAAATCGGGGATGGCGGCGCCGAAGTCCTCGCCGTCCCTCGCTTCCGCGAGGGCATGCGCGCGGCCGAGGTTCTCCCGGATCGCGACATATTCCATCTCGGGCGTGACGATGCCGCATCGGGCGTAGTGCATCTGGGTGACGTTGGCGCCGGGCTTCGCGCGCAGCACTCTCTTGCGCACGTTGGGGAAGGGCTGAACGCCCCCCGAGCGGTCGGGTCCCAGCTGGCCATTGTCCTCCGGCCGGACCTCGCGGGCGCGAATTTCCTCGACGTCGCCGCGGCCGCGGATCCAGTCCCGGCGCAGCTCGGGCAGGCCAGCCATGATGTCGATGCGTTGCGCGGGGTCGGTATAGGGCCCGCTGCTGTCGTAGAGCATGACCGGCGGCTCCCCGGATGAAGGCTCAAGCTCGACCTGCCGCATCGCGACGCGAACAGCGCCCGGCCCTTCGACATAGATTTTGCGCGAGCCGCGGATCGGCCCCGTCGTGACTTTAAGTTCGGTGCGTGCAGGCGCGTCGGCCATTTTCTCTCTCCCTACGGCCGGATTAGCGGCGTCAGGTTCAGCGGGTCGCGGCCGGATGCCGCCTCTCAGCCCGTTCGGGCTCCCCGGGGAGACTCGTCCTTAGGGCCGGCGCGCGCGCTTAGCCATGTTTGTTTTGCGCTCGGCCCACGCTAACGCTTGCCGGCAATGCGGCAGCTGACCCATCTCGACCGGCTCGAGGCCGAGAGCATCCACATCCTGCGCGAAACGGTCGCCGAGGCGGAGCGGCCGGTGATGCTCTACTCGGTCGGCAAGGATTCCTCGGTGATGCTGCACCTGGCGAAGAAGGCCTTCTTCCCGGGGCCGCTGCCGTTCCCGCTGCTCCACGTCGACACGACGTGGAAGTTCACGGACATGTACGCGTTGCGCGACCGGGTCGCGGCCGAGCACGAGCTGATCGTGTGGACCAACCCGGAGGCGCAGCGGCTCGGCATCAACCCGTTCGACCACGGGCCGCGCCATACCGACATGTGGAAGACCGAAGGGCTGAAGCAGGCGCTCGACCATTACGGCTTCGACGCCGCGTTTGGCGGCGCCCGCCGCGACGAGGAAAAGAGCCGCGCCAAGGAGCGGATCTTCAGCTTCCGCGACAGGAACCATCGCTGGGATCCGAAGCGGCAGCGGCCCGAGCTGTGGTCGCTCTACAACGTCCGCAAGAACAAAAGCGAAAGCATCCGCGTCTTCCCGCTCAGCAACTGGACCGAGCTCGACGTGTGGCAATATGTGCTCCGCGAAGGGATCGAGATCGTCCCTCTGTACCTCGCCTCCGAACGGCCCACCGTCGAGCGCGACGGGCTGATCATCATGGTCGACGACGAGCGGATGCGGCTCGATGTGGGCGAAGTTCCGCAAGTTCGCAAAGTTCGGTTCCGCACGCTCGGCTGCTATCCGCTGTCCGGGGCGATCGAAAGCAGGGCGGCCACGGTCGAGGAAATCATTGCCGAGATGCTGGTCGCGACCAGCTCGGAGCGGCAGGGCCGGGCGATCGACCGCGACGCCGGCAGCGACAGCATGGAGAAGAAAAAGCAGGAGGGCTATTTCTGAACGCGCCCGCCGACATCCAAGCCTGGCTCGCCGCCCAGGAACGCAAGGAGCTGCTGCGCTTCATCACCTGCGGCAGCGTCGACGACGGCAAGTCGACCCTGATCGGGCGGCTGCTGTACGACACGCGGCAGATTTTCGACGACCAGCTCGCCGCGCTCGAAAGCGATAGCAAGCGCCACGGCACGCAGGGCGAAGCAATTGATTTCGCCTTGCTCGTCGACGGCCTGTCCGCCGAGCGCGAACAGGGCATCACCATCGATGTCGCCTACCGCTTCTTCGTGAGCGAGAACCGCAAGTTCATCGTCGCGGATACCCCGGGGCACGAGCAATATACCCGCAACATGGTGACCGGCGCGTCGACCGCCGACCTCGCTTTGCTGCTGGTCGACGCGCGCAAGGGCGTGCTGACGCAGACCCGCCGGCACAGCTACCTCGTCAAGCTGATGGGCATCCGCCAGCTCGTGTTGGCGGTGACCAAGATGGACCTGGTCGAATACGACCAGGCGGCGTTCGACGCTATCGTGGCTGACTACCACAGCTTTGCCACCAGTATCGGAATCGAGGACTGGCTCGCCATCCCGACGTCCGGGCTCAATGGCGACAATATCGCCGAACGAAGCGAGCGCATGGCCTGGTACTCGGGCCCGAGTCTGCTCGAGCATCTCGACGCGGTTCCCCTCGACGCGGCGGCGGATCCGGAGCGGCCGTTCCGGATGCCGGTGCAGTGGGTCAACCGTCCCGATCAAAGCTTCCGCGGCTTTTCCGGCCAGATTGCGGCGGGCGCGGTCCGCCCTGGGGCCGAGGTTCGCATCCTGCCGTCCGGGCGAATCAGCCGGGTGAGCCGGATCGTGACGCTCGACGGCGACCTCGACCGGGCGGTCGCCGGCCAGTCCGCGACCTTAACCTTGGCCGACGAGGTCGATTGCTCGCGGGGCGACGTGATCGTCGACGCCCATGATCCGCCGCAGGTCGCCGACCAGTTCGAAGCCACGATCGTATGGATGGTGGACGAGGAGCTGCTGCCGGGACGCGGCTATTGGATGAAGATCGGCACGCAAACGGTTACGGCCACCGTCCAGCCGCCCAAATATGAGGTGAACGTCAACACGCTCGAGCATCTCGCCGCGTCGACCCTGGGGCTCAATTCGATCGGCGTCGCGGAGATCGCGACCGACCGCGAAATCGTGTTCGAGCCCTATGAAGTCAGCCGGGCGCTCGGCGGATTCATCCTGATCGACAAGCTGACCAACGCCACCGTGGCATGCGGGATGCTGCACTTCGCGTTGCGCCGGTCGCTCAACATCCACCGCCAGCATCTCGACGTCAGCCGCGACACCCACGCCGCGATCAAGGGCCAGAAGCCGGCGGTGCTGTGGTTCACCGGGCTCAGCGGCGCGGGCAAGTCGACGATCGCCAACCTCGTCGAGAAAAAGCTTGTCGCGCGCGGCAAGCACACCTTCCTGCTCGACGGCGACAATGTCCGCCACGGGCTCAACCGCGACCTCGGCTTCACAGAGGCCGACCGGATCGAGAATATCCGCCGCGTCGGCGAGGTCGCGCGGCTGATGGCCGACGCCGGGCTGATCGTGCTCACTGCGTTCATCTCGCCGTTCCGCGCCGAGCGGCACATGGTGCGGCGGATGCTACCCGAAGGCGAGTTCATCGAGGTGTTCGTCGATACGCCGCTGGCCGAAGCCGAGAAGCGCGACGCCAAGGGGCTCTATGCCAAGGCCCGCGCCGGCGAGCTCAAGAATTTCACCGGGATCGACAGCCCTTACGAAACGCCGGAAAATCCGGAGATCCGGATCGACACGACTAAGCTCACGGCCGAGCAGGCCGCCGACCTCATCGTCGAAGATCTGCTGAACCGTCGCTAGCCGCCGTCGCGAGGCCTGCAACCAAGCGCTGTTCCGGCGGTTACCGCCTCCATGAAGCTGTTGCTGCTCGTTTCGGGCGCCCTGCTGTTCGCCTCGTCTCCCGCGCCAGCCGCGGACAAGGAGGATTACCGCGTCCGGGTCGGGCTCGGCGCGCAGGTCCGCCCGGACTGGCGCGGGTCCGACGACCAGGAAGTCGGTCCGCTGTGGGACCTCGACATCGCCAAGGGGACCGAACCCTTCAAGTTCGAAGCGCCTGACGATCATTTCGGGATATCGCTGATCTCGACCCGCGGCTTTTCGATTGGGCCGACGGCCAACATCGAAAGCAGCCGCAAGGAGTCCGATGTCGGAGCGCCCGTCGGCAAGGTCCCGACGACGTTCGAAGCCGGCGCCTTCGCCCAATATTATGCCTCGGATTCGTTCCGGCTCAGGGGCGATGTCCGCAAGGGTATCGGCGGCCATGAAGGCGTGGTCGGTGGCATCGGCGCGGATTACATCTGGCGCGACGGCGACCGCTACGTGGTCTCGATCGGTCCGCGATTGCTGTTCTCGGACGGGAAGTATCAGCGCGGGTACTTCGGGGTCGACCCGGCCGTCGCGCTGGCAACTGGGCTTCCGACCCATCGCCCCGCCGGGGGGCTCCATGCTTTGGCAGTGGCAAGCGGCTTGTCGTACCAGTTCAACGACCGCTTCGGACTGTTCGGCTTCGCCCGCTACGAACGCCTCGTCGGCGATGCGGCAAGGTCGCCGATCGTCCGCGAGTTCGGCTCGCGCAACCAACTGTCGGGCGGGCTGGGGCTCAGCTACACGTTCACGATCAAGCGGTGACGACGCCCTAAGCGTCAGTCGCCCGTGCCTGGGTCGGGCGTGAAATATTTATCGTACTTGCCCTCCTGCCCCTTGAACTCGTCGGCGTCCGGGGGGCTGTCCTTCTTGCGCGTGATGTTGGGCCAGTCGGCGGAGAAGGTGGAATTGAGCTCGAGCCATTTCTCCAGCCCGCTTTCTGTGTCCGGCAGGATCGCCTCGGCCGGACATTCGGGCTCGCACACGCCGCAGTCGATGCATTCGTTGGGGTTGATGACCAGCATCACTTCGCCCTCGTAGAAGCAATCGACCGGGCAGACCTCGACGCAGTCCATATATTTGCATTTGATGCAGGCGTCGGTGACGACATAGGTCATGAATGCACGCTCCCTCTGTGCTGTTCGCTAAGAGCGGTCGTCTGCCTCGTCAATTCCCAGCTCTTCGTAGCAGGTCCGCGCTTCCGCCGCCGGGCCGCGCCGAACGGGAAGCGCAAGGACCCGGACGACGCGCACGCGCCCATGCAGTGGCAGCGCGACGATGCTGCCCGCTCGGACTTCGCTGCTCGCCTTTTCGATGCGCTTGCCGTCGATCCGCACATGCCGGGTCTCGATGATCGCCTGAGCGAGGCTGCGGCTCTTCACGAGGCGGGTGAAGAAGAGGAAGCGGTCGACCCTCACTTGCGCCGCAATTTCTCCAGCTCGGCGAAGGCGTGCGAGGGCGGGGCGCGCCGGGCCGGCCGCGGCGCGCGGCGGCCGCGCCAGCGCCAGGAATCGCCGGCCCGGGTGAAACCCACCTCGGCCATCAGCAAGTTCACCGTCTCTTCGCGAAGACCGACCGAGGTCGCGAGCTCGGCGTCGACCGGATCGTCGCCGCCGGCCGAGCGCACCTTACGGGCGTGGCTCGCCAGGCGGTCGGCGAGATCGATCCGGATCCATTCGCGGCCCAGCCGCCGATAAGCGAATGCCGCGCCGCGGGGATCGGCATCGGGGCCGAGCGTCGCCGCGCCGGCAGCGGGAAGCTTCGGCATGGACTGACCGGCGCGCACCGCCTGGAGCGCCGCGCGCCAATGCTGGGCTCCCGGCTTGATCAAGGGGACGACGTAGACGTCGAGCGGGCCCAGGCGTACGCCGAGCTTGTGCAACGCCTGGCGGTCGGCTTGCTCGAGGTGGGCGATTGCGCCGAGCATCGCCTTGCGCGGCAGCGTCCCGCCGGCATCGGCGAGCATCGCGGCAAGCGCACGGACGCCGCTGGAGGTTGCTGGATCGGTCGCGGCCGCGACGAGCCGCTTCAGGGGCCGCAAATGCCGATCGATCTGGGCATCGATCCAGGCTTCGAGGCGGGTTCGAAGGGCGCCGCGACTTTGCGCCGACAAACGGTCGAGGGCGCGGACCGTGCGCAGCGCCGGCTCGAGCAGCGAGCGCCCCGGCGCGAGGCGGGCGAGGATATTGTCCTGCCACGCGACCGAAATGGCGCCGGACTCGTCGGCCGTCAGCGCGAAGGCGTGGTCGGGCGCCTCGATCAGCGTGTTGGCGCGTCGGTCGAGTTCCTCCCCGAGGCGGCGCTCGGCCGCGGCGAGCAGCAGGCGCTTGTCGGCGAGGCGGGCGGACGGATCGACGCGGAAATCGAAGCCCGTCAAATGTCCGATGGGCTCGGGCCCCACGCTGACCTCGCCGTCGGCCGCCACCGTCACCGGAAGCGCGTCGGCACCGCGCGCGCCGATGTCGCGCACGAGCACGGCCGTGCGCCGGTCGACGAAGCGCTGCGTCAGCCGCTCGTGGAGGGCGTCGCTGAGCCGTGATTCCACTTCGCGGGTGCGCTCCGCCCATTTGACCGGCTCCTTCAGCCAGTCGGGGCGGTGCGCGATATAGGCCCAGCTGCGGATCCCGGCGAGCCGGTCGGCGAGCGCTTCGATGTCGCCGTTCATATTGTCGAGCCGGGCAACCTCCGCCGCGAACCATTCGTGCGGGATATGCCCCCCTTCGCCGATATAGCTGTAGAGGCGGCGGACCATCCGGCTGTGGTGCATCGCGCCGACCTTGCGAAAATCGGGCAGGCCGCACACGGCCCACAGCCGCCGCGCCTGGACGCCGCGCTTGGCGGCGATCGCCGGATCTTCGGCGATCAGCTTCAATACGGCGAGATCGATGGCCTCGGGCGCGGGCCGCAGCAACGGGTCGTCGCTTCTTGCTTCGAGGCTCGAGATCAGCCCGCGAACGTCGGAGAAATCGAGTTCGGCGTTGCGCCAGTAGACGAAGTCGAGCGGCCGGAATCGATGGTCCTCGATCGCCGTCACTTCTTCCTCGCCGAACGCGGCATGCTCGTCGGCGCCGAAGCCGAGCGTGCCGAACGTCCCGTCCTTCTGATGGCGTCCGGCGCGTCCCGCGATCTGGGCCATTTCCGCTATCGTCAGCCGCCGGTCGCGGCGGCCGTCGAACTTCTCGAGGCCGGCGAACGCGACATGGGCGACGTCCATGTTGAGGCCCATGCCGATTGCGTCGGTGGCCACCAGATAATCGACCTCGCCGCGCTGGAACATCGCCACTTGCGCGTTGCGAGTCGCGGGCGACAGCGCGCCCATGACCACCGCTGATCCGCCCTTGAAGCGGCGCAGCATCTCGGCGAGCGCGTAAACCTGCTCGGCCGAGAAAGCGACGATTGCCGAGCGCGGCGGAAGCCGCGAAAGCTTGACGCTGCCGGCGTAGCGGAGCGTGGAAAAGCGCGGACGGCTGACGATCTCCGCCTCCGGCAGCAGTTCGCGCACGATCGGCCGGAGCGTGTCCGAGCCGAGGATCAGGGTCTCCTCACGCCCGCGCACCCGCAGCATCCGGTCGGTGAACACGTGGCCGCGCTCCGGATCGACGCCGAGTTGCGCCTCGTCGATCGCGGCGAACGCGAAGTCGCGCTTGAAATCCTCGGAATGATGACTGTCCCCGCCGGGGACCGGCATGCTTTCAGCGGTGCACAGGAAATAGCGCGCGTGCGGCGGGACGATGCGCTCCTCGCCGGTCAGGAGCGCGACCTGGTTCGGGCCCTTGATCGCGCACACGCGGTCGTAGACTTCGCGAGCCAGCAATCGCAGCGGAAATCCGATGACACCCGAGGAGTGGCCGCACATGCGCTCGATGGCGAGATAGGTCTTGCCCGTGTTGGTCGGGCCGAGAATAGCCCGGACGGGCGCATCGTTACGCGGCGCCATATCACGAATGTGGCAGCGCTCCCGAGGAACGCAAGGTTCCTTCGACCAGCGAATTAGGCGGGTCTTAACCCTGTTTGAGCGACAGAGGCCCGGTGTTGACGGCTCGGACCAGGCCCGCAGCCGGCTTCGGCCGGCGGTCGCGCGGAACGCTCGCGTTGGCGCGCGCCCTTCCGCGCCCCGACTGGCGGGCGGCCGGGGTTCTCGCTTTGCTGTGCAGCGGCGTCGCCTGGGCATCGCTCCCCAAGCCTGTCGAAATCCGCAGCGACGAGCGGCTGCAGTGGCAGGCGCTGGCCATCGCCCCGCTGTCGAGAGGCGGCGAGACGGGCATGCGCATGGACGCCACCGGCGACGCCGAGCCGATCGCCTTCGTTCCGGTCCGCAAGGTCACTACTGAGTCTGCGTTCGACGAACCCCAAGCGCCGCGCGTCGCGGCGGGTCCGATCCGGATCCGCGGCCGCGTCAACGACGGGCTCTACTGGTCGCTACGCTCAGCCGGGGCTTCGCCGCAGGTCGCCGCGCAATATCTTGCCGCCCTGGCGACGCAGATCGACGTCGGCGGGGACGTCTCCGCGGGCGACGGCTTCGACATGGTACTCGGCGGCGGCGGGGCCCTGCTTTACGCCGGGCTCGACCGGGTCGCCTCGTCCGATTTGCAGCTCGTGAAATGGAACAGCAGCTGGATCGACGCGGCCGGCACGGAACGGCCAGCGCCCGTCTCCACCGCAATGGCTTGGCCGGTCGCCGGGCGGATCACGTCCTATTTCGGCTATCGCTACCACCCGATCCTGCATTTCAGCCGGTTCCATGCGGGGCTCGATTTTGGCGCGAGCTGGGGCAGCCCGATCGTCGCCGCGGCCGACGGCCAGGTGGTCCGCGCGGGATGGGCCGGCGGCTATGGCCGCCAGGTGCGGATCGCGCATGGCGCCGGGCTGGTGACGAGCTACAGCCACATGAGCCAGATCGTCGCGGAGCCGGGCAGCTTCGTCCGCCAGGGCCAGCTGATCGGCTATGTCGGGTCGAGCGGCCTGTCGACCGGCCCGCACCTCCATTATGAAGTGCTGTCCGGCGGTCGTCCGGTGAACCCGCTTTCGGTGCGCTTCGCGAGCGCGGCTCCGGTCACCGACGCGCGCCTGGCCGACGCCGTAAAGGCGCGGCTAAGGACGTTGCTCAGCGTAGGAGTGAAGCGGAGCTAATCAGCGCTCGTCGTTGCGAGCAGCAGCGGCTCAGCGCCCGTGGCCGCGCCAGCGCTTGATCGTCCGCTGGATGATCCCCTCCTCGTCGCCGGTCTCGCGCCACAAGCGGGCGAAGCTCGGGTCGGACGAGGCCGGGCGCTTCTCCGGCTCGAGGTCGTCGAAGCGGACGCGGATCGGGATTGCGACGCCTTCGCCGCAGACGATGCATTCGCGGTTGCGAAGCGCCGGGATCGCGTCGAGGAAGCCGCGCGCGCCCTCGGGCATGGCGGCGCGGACGCAGGCCTGGTCGCGGTCGTTGTTCAAGCGCATCGAGACGATCGTGCCGCACTGCGACAGCACGCCTTCCGCAAGGTCAGACGGGCGCTGCGTGATGAGGCCGAGGCTGACGCCGTACTTACGGCCTTCCTTGGCGATCCGCTCGAGGATCTTGCGGACGGCCTGGCCGCTCTCCGCATTCTCATCCTTGGGGACGTAGCGGTGAGCCTCTTCGCAAACCAGCAGCAGCGGCCGCTGGGCCTCGGTCCGCGACCAGATCGCATAGTCGAACACCATGCGCGCCAGCACCGATACGACCACGGACGTGACTTCGGACGGGACCCCCGAAACGTCGACGATTGAGATCGGCTTGCCGTGGCTCGGCAGGCGGAACAATTTGGCTAGTAGGGTCGGCATCGAATCCGACACCAGCATGCCGGAGAACATGAAGGTGTAGCGCGGGTCGGCGCGGAGCTCGTCGAGCTTGGTCTTGAGTCGCTGATAGGGAAGGGTGTCGCCGGCGCGCTCGAGCTTGCCCATCTCGTTGACGATGATCGTGTTCAGGTCGGCGAGCAGATAGGGAATCGGGCTGTCGACGGTGACCTTGCCGTACTGGCTCATGTCCTTGCCCTTGGTGCGTGCGGCAAGCAGGCACTTGGCAAGAATGTCCGCATCGCGCTGACGTTCGGCGTCATGCGTGGTCAGCATCACCTCGCAATGCTCGTCGAAGTTCATCAGCCAATAGGGCAGCTGGAGGTTATCGACGTTGAACAACTCGCCGCAACCCTTGAACGCAGCCGAATATTCCCCGTGCGGGTCAATCATCAGGATGTGACCCTCGGGGGAAAGCTGCGAGATGCGGTGAAGGATCAGGGCGACCGAGGTCGATTTGCCGGTACCGGTCGATCCCAGCACGGCGAAATGCTTCGACAGCATCGGATCGACATAAAGCGCGCCGCGGATGTCGTCGGTGGGATAGACGGTTCCGATCTCGATATGCGCCTCGTCGCTCGCGGCGAACACAGCGCGCAGGTCTTCGGTCGTCACCGCGTGGACCTGGGCGCTCGGCACCGGGTAGCGGGTCACGCCCCGCCGAAAGTTGCTCATCTTGCCGGATGCGTCGCGCGTGCCCTCGCCGAGGAAGTCGACATGGGCGATCACTTCGCCGCCCTCGTCGGCGCGCATCGTCCGGACATTGGCAATCAGCCAATTGTCGCCGACGACGACCTTGACCTGGCTTCCGACCTGGCCGGACATGGCGACTGCGGGGTCGCTGTGCGACTGCAGTTTCATCAGCTCGGATGCGTCAATGCAGATTTGCGAGCCTGAGCCCGCGATCTCGAGCACCTTGCCGATCGGCGCGAGCGTCTTGCCCGACTGGGCCGGCGCCGGCGCACCGCCGGGCTCCTCGGCAAAAGCATTAACTTCGTCGAGGAACTGACGCAGGTTTGGTTGATCGTTCATGTGCGCATACACCCCAGCGGTTGGCTGCAGCGGGCCTATCTCAAAGCGGTTAAGATTAACTTAGGGCCGCGGAAGCCTAAAACCGGCGCCGGAAGAAGGTCGCGGCGCCCCAGCCAAGGCCAAGCGACATCAACACCGCGCCGAGGCCGTAGAAAAATGAATAGCGCCGAGCGGCATAAGCGACATAGCGCTCAAAGCCGGACTTATCGATCTCGATGTCGCGCGTCGCGACCGCCAGCACGCGGCCCGGGCGATCCGGCGAGGGCCGGTCGATCAGGAAAGTCTCGGCGGTGTAGGTGCCGACCGGAACCTGGCTCGGGATGGTGATGGTCGCGCGGTAGAGCACGCCGCCGCTGATCTCGACGCCGCGCGGATTTTCCGAATAAAGCCCCTCGCGGCGCCGCAGATCGAGCAGGCCCGCTTCGAATCTCCGCTCCTTCTCGGGCAGGGCCCCGCCGCCCGGGGACAATTGCAGGTTGCGCAGGCCGATTTCGTATATCGCCGCCGTGCGGTCATCGACCAGTTCGGCGATCGGCCGCGACGAGGCGACCGCGTAAAAGGCCGGCGCCGAACGGAACCGGTTCGAATCCGCGTTCATCCAGATCCCGGCGATCTTCTGCTTTTCCCGCACCAGGATGGGCTGGACCGGGCCGCGCAGCACCACGACGATATCCGCCGGACGGCTCGGCGTCCGTCCGCCGGGGTAGACGATCGCTCCGAACAGCAGCAGCTGCGCGCCGGTGAAGCTGTAGCGGATCTCGACCTTGCGGGCTGAGATGTCGGGCACCAGCACCGGCTTGTCCGCCGCAATGAGCAGCGGCGCCAGGAGCCCGAGCAACATCGTCTTGCGGCGGCCGCTCACAGATACTCGATCGAATAGACCTCGTCGGGCCGCCAGGCGAGGCCGAGCAGCATGCGCAGCGCGACGAGGAGGATGATCAGGGCGAGAGCGAGACGCAGCAGGTCCGGCTTCGCGCGAGTCGCCAGCATCGCGCCATATTGCGCGCCGATCACGCCGCCGACGAGGAGCAGCGCGGCGAGCACGATGTCGACCGCACCGGTGGTCAGCGCGTGGACCATGGTCGTCACCGCGCTGACCGCAAGGATCATGAGCAGGCTCGTGCCGATGACGACGCGTGCCGCCATTCCGAGCAAATAGATCATCGCCGGAACGAGGATGAAGCCGCCGCCGATCCCGAGCAGCACGGTGAGGACTCCGGCGCCGAAGCCGAGGGCGAGCGGGGCCAGCGGCGAAAGGTAAAGGCCCGAGCTGTAGAACCGCCAGCGCAGCGGCAGCGAGGCGATCCAGCGATTGTGCCGCGGCGGGCGCTCGGCGGCCGCCGGCGCCTTGACATATTCGAGCGCGATCAGCGCGTCCTTGAGCATAAGGAAGCCGATCCAGCCGAGGATCAGCACGTAGAGCGCGGCGATGACCAGGTCGATCTGACCGGTCACCTGGAGGAGCCGGAACAGCGCCGCGCCGGCTAGCGAGCCGAACAGGCCGCCGACGATCATGACCGCGCCCATCTTCACGTCGACTCCGCCGCGGCGCATGTGGGCCATCGCGCCGGAGACGCTCGCACCGGTGATCTGTGTCGTCGCCGAGGCCACGGCGACGGTCGGCGGAATGCCGTAAAAGATCAGCAATGGCGTCGTCAGGAATCCGCCGCCGACGCCGAACATGCCCGACAAGACCCCGACCAGGAAGCCGAGGACGATCATGACCAGCGCGTTGACCGACTGGCCGGCGATCGGGAGGTAGATGTCCATGCCCGGCGGGTGACGTAGCGGCTGGGGGGGCAACGGCCAAGTCAGGAGCGCTTGCCGGGCCGGACGCTTCGTGGGCAGCGCGCTGCTGGATCGCCCGAACGGCGCTAGAGTCGCACGTCGTTTAGAAGTCGCCGGCGAGCGTCAGCACAGGCCCCGACCCCGGCTCGGCATTGCCGGCAAGCCGCTGCCGCCAGTCGAGGTGGACCCTCACGTTGCGGCGGACCTTCATCGTAACCCGCGGGCCGGCATCGACGCGGTACAGGCCCGGCTGGACGCCGCCCCACACCCCGAACCCGCCGGAAGATTCGCGGTAGACTGGGCGGGTGAACGTCGCACCACCGTCGAAAAAGAGGTCGCGGCTGCTCAGTCCGACGACGCCGGCCTGGGCATAGCCGTCGAGAATGAAACCCCACGGTCCCGGGCGGTCGTAGACGCCGCCTTCGGCGAACAAGGCGAAGGCGTTGCGGCCGCCACCATAACGGCCGAGCTGCTGGCGGCGCTCGGCGGTGATCCACACCGGCACAGATCGCAGCGGCTGGACGCGGACGCCTGCTGCAACTTCGCCGCCGCGTCGGTTCACCTCGGAGCTGGAGCGGACGACCGCGGCGATCGACGGAGTGAAATTGTAGAACAGCCGGGCGCCCGCCTGGCTTGCGCCGAGCTGGCCGCCGCTCGCGAGCGACGTCGTGCCCGTAAGACTTTGGCGGCTTCGCAGCATCGCCCACATCGTCAGCTGGATTCGGTCCAGGCGTTGCGCGACGATGGCCGGCGCCGTGCTCTGCATCGGGTCCACAGTTTGCGATCGTGCGGGGGCGATTGACGCCGCAGCGATTTGCGACAGCGGCCAATCGTCAAGCTGCGGGCTCGGCGCATAGAATTGACGGCGCGGCTCGGGCAGCGACCAGATCGCCGGCTGGACCGGCGCGGGCACGGTGGGTGCGGAGTGGTAGGCGTAATAGACCGGAACGACGAGCGGACGCAGCACTTCCGTCGCGTACGGAACCGCTAACGGCGCCATGGCCGGCGCCGGACCGGGCACGATCGGTTCGATCGGCGGGAATTGGGTCGCCAGGACAGGCGAAGGCTTGGCGGCGCTCGGTCGGATCGAGAAGACTTCGGCTCCCGGGACCATGCCGAGGGTCGCGGCGCGAATTCCGACCCATCCGACGACCGCAACGGCAAGAAAACGCAGTGATGGCCTCATTGGGGCAACTCCGCGGGAAAGATGTGACGCGTCTTGTCCCATCGCTTCGCACCCCCGCCGACGTGCACGGAAATGGCGCGGCCGGCGGCGAGCATCGCGACGACATTGCCGACGAAGAGTCGGGGAATGGAACGAAGGCCCTCGGCAAAGCCGTAAGCCGAGGCAGTGAAGCAGGCCCGCATCAACACCCGCCACGCGAGCAGCCAGGCGTTGATTGTGAGCAAGGTGACGAGAGCGGGATCCAGCCTCGCCTGGATCGGGGCGCCGAGCAGTTCGGCAAGCCAGATTTGCGACCACAGCAAGGCGGCGCTGTATGCGGCGACAAGCAATAGAGCGGCCAGCGGCCCCCGCCGGTCGCGCATCCGCATCCACCGTTCGCCGAGTCCTCCTCCCCAGCCCAGCCGATCCCAGCCGGAAAGCGCGATTCCCCCGAGCCAGCGCGCCTTTTGCCGCACCGCATTGCCGAGCGTCGCGGGAAAGTGGCCGCGGCTGGCGACGACGCCGCGCTCACCCATCCGCGCCGGAATCCGGACGAAGATCGTCTTCAGGCCGAGCGCGCCGATCCGCAGGCCCACCTCATAATCTTCGGTCATGCTGTTGCCGGCGAACGGCTTGCCCTCATAAGTGGCGGCGAGTTGAGCGAGCGGCTTGCGGGCGATGGCGCAGCCCACCCCCGCAAGCGGGATTGCGGCTCCGACGGCCTCGCGCACGACGAGCTCCTTGATGTGCGCCTCGGCGAACTCGTCGCAATAATGTCCGGAAATCCAGCGCGAGCTCGGGTCCGGCAGGGGCAGGACCGGAAGCTGAATGACGGCCGCGCGGTCGATCAGACTGTCGAACAGCTTCAACTCGAGGGGGTGGACCACGTCCTCGGCATCGTGAAGCACGACTGCCCTTGCCGAGACGCCGGTGCTGACTTCGTAATCGATCAACGCGTCGTACAGATAATTCAGGCAATCGGCCTTGGTCGTCGGTCCGTCCGCCTGCACCTCGACGGCTTCGATCCGCGCGTCCTGGACGCTCGCGATGGCCGCGGCTGTCGCCGGATCGTTGCGATAGTATCCGACGAAGATCGTGTAGTTGTGATATTCGAGGCGCTTCAGGGTCGAGCGCAACATCGGCGCGATGACCGCGGCCTCGTCCCAGGCGGGGACGAAGATCGCAATGAAACCGGGCTTGCCGACGGTTTCGAGCCCGCTGGCGAAGGCGCGCGGGTAGCGACTGTAAATGGTGATCGCGCGCCAGATGCGCCGGGCGAAGTAGATCGCATCGACGAGCACGTCGTTGACGGCGAACAACAGGAAGCCGGCGCCCGCGAAAAGCGCCAGTTCGGCTGCGATCCGGCTGAGGATCTCCGCAAACGCCACGCGCGTGCCGAGCGCTTGCTAAAGCGGAATCGCGCGATTTGGTCGGAGCGTTCGGTCCATGCTTGCCTCCCCCGGCTGCGAATCAAAATGGGGACCGAGCGCGGGGACGATGGCATAATGACAAATAAACAACAACAAGAATGGTTGGTTAATAATCCATAACGGAGATAGTCCTCGCAAATGACAAAAGGCTATTTCGCTTGATGGTTCGTGGCATGCGCCCAATAATCGGGGCCTTCGCGGCGCTGCTTGTGCCGGCCGTAGTGGAATCCGCCGCGCGGGCGGCCGGCTCAATCATCTTCGCGCGCGGGACCTGGGCCGCCATCGACCGCGGCGAAACCTGTGCCGCGCTCGGCCGCTCTGCGAGAGTGGCCGCGAAAGGCAAGGTGCAAGCTTTCGCCGGCTTCGCTTTCAGCGCCGACCAGCGGCGCTGGGGCGAGTTCCACGCGCGTCTGAGCCGCCCTTCGCGCTCCGGGTCGAGCGTCATGCTCAAGGTTGGCAAGCAGCCGTTCCTGCTGGTTGCGCGCGGCGAATGGGCGTGGAGCCGCGGGCCGGCCCAGGAGCAGGCGATCGTCGCAGCAGTTCGAACTGCGGCTGCTATGCGGGTCGAGGCGCGCGATGCGGCTGGCCGGCGCTTCACCGATCCCTATGCGCTCGAGGGGGCGCCGACGGCCATCGATGCGGCCGCGGCGCGCTGCGCTGGCAAAATGCAGCGGCGCTAACTAGATAACGCGCTTCCGATGAGTGCCGACACCGCCATCATGCCCATTCCCGGGCCCGTCGATCCTGTGCCTTTGCCGCGGGGCGCGACCGCGCGCGCCGACGGCCGGGTCGAACTGGTGGGGCTGTCGAAGGACCGCATCCGCGAAGCGCTCGAGGCGGCCGGACTCGAACCGCGACAGGCCCGGCTTCGCGGCAAGCAGATCTGGCACTGGATCTACAACCGCGGGGTCAGCGACTTCGCCGCGATGAGCGACATCGCCAAACCGCAGCGCGGCTGGCTCGCCGAGCGTTTCGCCATCTCTCGCCCCGAGGTCGTCGATGCGCAGGTCTCTTCCGACGGCACGCGCAAATGGCTGCTGTGCACGCACGACGGTCACGACTTCGAAATGGTGTTCATCCCCGACGCCGACCGCGGTACGTTGTGCGTGTCGAGCCAGGTCGGTTGCACCCTCAACTGCCGCTTCTGCCACACCGGCACGATGCAGCTCGTGCGCAACCTCGAGCCGGCGGAGATCGTCGGCCAGGTGATGCTCGCGCGCGACGCGCTCGGCGAATGGCCGAGCCAGCCCGAAGGCCGGATGCTCACCAACATCGTGATGATGGGGATGGGTGAGCCCCTGTATAATTTCGACAATGTCCGCGACGCCCTGAAGATCGTGATGGACGGCGATGGGCTCGGCCTGTCGCGGCGGCGGATCACGCTCTCGACGTCCGGCGTCGTGCCGATGATGGCCCGCGCCGGCGAGGAGATCGGCGTCAATCTAGCGGTCTCGCTGCACGCGGTGACCAAGGCGGTTCGCGACGAGATCGTGCCCTTGAATCGCAAGTACGGGATCGAGCAATTGCTCGAGGCATGCGCGGCTTATCCGGGCGCCAACAACGCGCGGCGGATCACGTTCGAATATGTGATGCTGAAGGACAAGAACGACAGCGACGCGGACGCGCGCGAACTCGTCCGGCTCATCCGCCGCTACAGGCTGCCGGCGAAGGTGAACTTGATTCCGTTCAACCCCTGGCCCGGCGCGCCCTATGAATGTTCGAGCGACGAGCGGATCCGCGCTTTCAGCAATATCGTATTCGCGGCGGGCATTTCGGCGCCCGTCCGCACCCCGCGTGGACGCGACATTGACGCCGCCTGCGGTCAGTTGAAGACTGCGGCCGAACGGAAGCGCAAGGCTCGCGCAGCCGCCTGAGGAGCGTATCCATGTCCCTGATCGGCAAGCTCGTCGAGAAACTGCTGAGCAAGGGCAGCATCACGCTGAAGCGGCCGGGCAAGCCGCCGCAAACCTTCGGTCCGGGCGGAGGCCGGCACCTCACCATCCGCTTTGCCGACGGCAAGGTCGCGCTCGACATCGCGCGCAACCCGCGCCTGCGGCTCGGCGAAGCCTATATGGATGGGCGGGTGGTCATCGAAGACGGGACGATCCTCGACCTGCTTGAGATGATCGTCGGCTCCAACCGCTGGGAGGACGGCGGGGCCGGGCGCAAGGCAATGCGCAAGGGCAAAAGCGCGTTCCTCCGTTTGTTCAGGCCGAACAACCTCAGGCGCGCGCGGCGCAACGTCGCGCATCACTATGATTTGAAGGACGAGCTCTACGAGCTCTTCCTCGACGCCGACAAGCAATATAGCTGCGCCTACTTCACCGATCCGGCGAACAGTCTCGAGCAGGCGCAGGCCGACAAGAAGGCGCATATCGCCGCCAAGCTCGCGTTGCGGCCGGGGATGCGGGTGCTCGACATCGGCTGCGGATGGGGCGGCATGGCGCTGTATTTGCACCGGGTCGCCGAGGTCGACGTGCTCGGCGTGACACTGTCGGAACACCAGCTCAAGATCGCCCGCGAACGCGCCGCGGCGGCCGGTGTCTCGGACCGCGTGAAGTTCGAGCTGATCGACTATCGCAAGCTCGACGAGAGCTTCGACCGAATCGTATCTGTCGGCATGTTCGAACATGTCGGGGCCCAGCACTACAACGAATTCTTCGCCAAGTGCCGCGAGCTGCTGAAGCCCGACGGAGTGATGCTGCTGCATACCATCGGCAAGCTCGGTGAGGTGTCCAAAGCGCCCGACCCGTTCACCGACAAATATATCTTCCCCGGCTACCACCTGCCGTCGCTGTCGCAGATGGTCGCGGCGAGCGAGAAGTCGAGGCTGATTGCCGCCGACGTCGAGAACCTGCGGCTGCATTACGCGCTGACGCTGCGCCACTGGCTCGAACGCGCCACCGCGGCGCGCGCGCAGATCGAGGCGATGTACGACGCGCGCTTCTTCCGCATGTGGGAATTCTACCTCGCCGGCGGGATCGTGATGTTCGAGAGCGGCGCCGCGTGCAATTACCAGGTGCAATATGTCCGCGACCGGCGCGCGTTGCCGATCACTCGCGACTACATGCTCGAGACCGAGCGTCGTTATCGCGCGCTCGGCGCCGAACCCGCCAAGCCGAAGACGCGAAAGACGGCGTTCGAGACTACCGCCGCCTGAGTTCTGCGACGAGCGCCGGCGCCGGGTAGATCTTTTCCAGTGCCTCCTGGATCGCGTCGGTCGACACGACCACGGTCCGGTTGAGTGTCCCGTCGTAGCCGTAATTGCCGGCGAGGCTGTGGATGTTGCCGTCGAAAGCCGTGCCGATGACCGCGCCCGACCGGTCGATCACCGGCGAGCCGGAGTTGCCGCCGATGATGTCGTTGGTGGTCACGAAGTCATATACGGTATTGGGGTCGATCCGGCTGCGCGCCGCGGCGAACGCGCGCGGCAGGTCGAACGGATCGGCGCCAGTCGCGCGCTCGAAGGTGCCGCCCATATGGGTCACCGGCGGCACCGGCCGCCCGCGCTCGGTCCAGCCCTGGACCTTGCCGTAGCTGACCCTGAGCGTGAAGGTCGCGTCCGGGTAGAGCGTGTCGCCGTATGCCGCGAAGCGGGCGTCGGCGAGCTTCGCCTGGGCCGCCGTCACCGGTCCCTGGTAGCGCTCGTCGATCGCGTCCTGAAGCTGACGGTAGCGCGCGTCGAGGCGGCGGGCATAGACGATCATCGGATCGTTCGATGCGGCGATCGCGGCCTTGCCGCCGGCCCACAGCGACCTGCGGTAGGCGGGGTCGGCGAGGCGAGTCCCGCCGACGAGGCGCCGAGCGAGACCCTCCGGCGATTCCTTCCCGAGCAGCAGCTTGGTGTCGGGATCGTCCGCACCGAGATATTCGCGCGCCTTGCTCAGGCTCCACTCGAGCTTGAGCTCGTCGAGCCAGGGGACGATCGGCTGCGGATCGAGCGTCTGCTTCTCGAGCAGCGGAAGGGCGCTGTCGGTGTAGCCCGGCAGGCGCTCGCCGTTGGGCTTGGTCCGTTCCTCGGCGGCGCGCACCAGCGTCGCCGCATATTTGTAGAGGTCGCCCGACGGCTGGATGAACCGGAACGCCAGATAGAGCTCGCGGTAGGCCGCCGTCGCCTTCGCGATGTCGCTCCACGGGTCGCCGATCGCGCGGTTGCCCTGGGTCTTGGCGCGGAGGTCCGCCTCGGCGCTGGCCAGCCGGCCCATGAACGCCGGGTCGTTGAACGCCTTCACTCGGCCGATATAGACCTTGAGGCTGTTCTCGACGCCGTCGAGCTCGTCCTTGCCCTCGCGCGCCTTAGCCGGGCTCTGCTGCATCGCCGAGATCAGCCGCCCGCGCAGCTCCGAATAAGTGGTGACGTTGATCGGCGCGACCACCTCGCGCTGAAATGCGAGCTGGTCCTGGGTCAGGAGCCGCTGGGTCGATCCGGGGTTGCCGACGACGAAGGTCGCTTCTCCGTCGACCGGCGCGCGCGGCGCCCACGCCAAATGCTGCGGAGTCGCGACCGGCCGGCCGTCCCCGTAGGCGCGCAGGAAGGCCGCATCGAGCGAATAGCGCGGGAAGTTGAAATTGTCGGGGTCGCCGCCGAATTGCGGGGCCTTGGCTTCCGGCGCCCACACGATCCGGACGTCGCTGTACTTGCGATAGGTGTACAGCTTGTACTGGCCGCCGCCGTAAAGCGTGACGACCTGACAACGCATGGTCGCGGTATCGGGGCAGCCCGCGCTTTCGATTTGAGCGATCGCCGCGCTTTTCGCCTTGACCGCGGCGAGGCCCGTCGCGTTTCCGATCGCCTGCTTAACCTCCGCCGTGACGTCGCGGATCGCGGTGACGACTTCCGCCTGCTGGCCGGGGCACAGCTTCTCCTCAACCCTGGACGCGGCCGTGAAGCCGTTCTTCAGATAATCGGCCTTCGCCGTCGACAGGTCCTGCAGGCAGTCGGCGACGCAATGGTGGTTGGTGAGGATCAGGCCCTCGCTCGAAACAAAGCTCGCCGAGCAGCCGCCGGTCAGGCGGACCGCCGCGGCGCGGACTTTGTCCAGCCACGCCTGGTCGGGGGCCCATCCATAGTCCGCCTTCATCTTCGCCGCCGGGAAGGCGTCGAAGGTCCACATTCCCTCGTCGGCACGCGCGGCGGTGAAGGGCAAGGCGGCGACGGCCGCGAAGGCTACGGACTTGGCAAGGCGCATGAGATTCTCCCGTAAACGGCCGTTTCCCGTGCCCGAAAAAAAGGGACCGGCGCAAGGCCGGTCCCAATGTGTGAGACAAATCAGCCGCTCAGGCCGGCTGCATTCTCTGCGCTTTTCTTTGCTGGCGCATGTGCATCCGCTCTTCCGGAGTCAATTTTCCGTCGCGGTTGGCATCGGCAGAATCGAAATGCTGAAGCGCGGCGTCGGTCATCTCCTGCAGGGACACGCGGCCGTCGCGGTTCGCGTCGGCGCGCTCGAACATCTTGCCGTGCATGCGCATGCCGAGTGCGTGAACGCGCACCGCCTTGATGCTCGGATGCCCCGCCGCGCCATCCACCTGGATCGGTCCTTCGCCCTCGCGCATCACGATGACGCGACGCTCGCGGACCTGCGGCTGCGCCGAGACGAATTCGTCGCGCGTGATGACGCCGTCCTTGTTGGTGTCGAGCCGGTTGAAGGTCGCGCCGCGGTCGCGTGTCGGACCCTCCGCCCTGCCGACGCGCTCGACGAAGCGATGGCGGAACTTGCCGGCCATCGCCTTGTGCGTCGCGGCGGCTTCCTCGCGGGTGACGAAGCCGTCCTTGTTGGTGTCGAGCTTCACGAACATCTCGCGGACATGCTTGACAACCTCGTCGCGCGTCGCGGCCTTCATCGGGATGCGATGAACGAACGTGCGGACCTGCGGCGCCGGTGCGGCGGTCGGCGGGACCGGTGCGACCGGCGGCGCCGGTTGCGCGAGTGCCGGCGCGATCGCCAGGACGGCGAATGCGCCGCCGAACAGGATTTTTTGCATAGTCGAGCCCTCCCTTTGGCGGCGCGGGGTTAAGGAAACAAAGCTGTATGTTGCTTGAATGCCTGACTAACGTCAGGTCGCGGTTCGGGAGGGGTACTCAAGAGCGATGGTCGAGGGCGAAGTGGGGGAGCGGGGATCGCCGGCGTGGTGGGAATCACGTTGGCTGCTCGCCGCCCTCGTCGTCGGATCCGCTTTGCCCTTACTTTATCCGCCGGTGCCGCCATTGGTCGACCTGCTCGGTCACATGGGGCGCTATCGGGTGGAGCTCGACCTCGGCCAGTCGCCCTGGCTCCAGCAATATTACGGCTTCCGCTGGGCTGCCATCGGCAACCTTGGGGTCGACGCGCTGGTCAAGCTGCTCGGCCCGTTGATCGGGCTCGAGCCGGCGGTGAAGCTGATCGTGCTGCTCATCCCGCCGCTCACCGTCGCCGGCTTCCTATGGGTCGCGCACGAGGTGCATGGGCGGATCCCGCCGGCAGCCTTCTTCGCGATGCCGTTCGCCTACGGCCATCCGTTCCTGTTCGGTTTCGTCAATTATGCGCTGGCGATGGCACTGGCTTTGCTGGCGTTCGGCCTGTGGCTCCGGCTCGGCCGGCTGGGCCGGACGCGGCTGCGCGCGGCGCTGTTCGTGCCGATCTCGATTCTCATCTTCTTCTGCCACACGTACGGCTGGGGCGCGCTCGGACTGCTGTGCTTCTCCGCCGAGGCCGTTCGCCAGCACGACCGCGGCGGTAGCTGGCTCCGGGCCGGGATGAAAGCCGCGGTGCATGCTGCGGCGATGGCCGTGCCGATCGTCATCATGCTCGCCTGGCGCAGCGAAACGCACGGCGGGTCGACCTTCGGCTGGTTCAACTGGACGGCCAAGTTCACCTGGCTGCTGACCGCCCTGCGGGATCGTTGGCGGCTGGTCGACATCGCGTCGGTCGCCGTCGTCCCGGCGGTCCTCGTTCTCGCGCTTGCGCACCCGAAGCTGACCTTCTCGCGCAACCTCGCTTTTTCCGGGATCGTGCTGATCACGGCGTTCCTGCTGCTGCCGTGGACGGTGTTTGGCTCGGCATATGCCGACATGCGGCTCGTCCCCTACATTCTCGCGATCCTCTTGCTCGCAATCCGTTTTCGCGCCGCGGTCGATTACCGACTGGGGACGGCGCTTGCGGCCGCGGGTCTTTTGTTCTGCGTCGTCCGCCTGTCGGCGACGGCCGTCAGCCTCGCGATCGCGTCCGACGACCAACAGGGCAAGCTTGCCGCGCTTGAGAGCGTACGGATGGGTGCGCGGGTGATCAGCCTCGTCGGCTATCCCTGCACCAACACCTGGCCATTGCCGCGCGACACCCACCTCGGCGGAATGGTGATCGTTCGCCGGCACGGCTTTTCCAACGACCAGTGGACGATCGAAGGCGCCAACCTGATGAGCCTGCGTTATTCGAAAGCCGGCATCTTTTCCGCGGATCCATCGCAAATGGTTCGTCCCAATCGATGCCGGTCGGACAATGGCTGGACCGTCGACGAGGCGCTCGCCGCCCTTGGCAACCGCCGGGAACGGTTCGATTATCTGTGGATGATCGAGACCGGCCCCTACGACCAGAAATCGGTCGCCGCCTATCAGCCGGTCTGGCGCGGACCCGGCTCCATCCTCTATCGATTGCACCCATGACCGAGCTGTCGATCGTCGTTCCCTGCTTTGATGAGGAAGCCTGCCTTCCAAAGCTTCATGAGCGCCTGACGACGGCCGCGCGATCTGCGGCAGGCGACGATTATGAGATCGTGCTGGTCAACGATGGGTCACGCGACGGCAGCTGGGCGATCATGCAGGCGCTGGCTGCGCGGGACCCGCATGTCGTCGCCATCAACCTGTCGCGCAACCACGGCCACCAGCTCGCGCTGACCGCCGGGCTGGATCTGTGCCGGGGCAACGTCGTCCTGATCATCGATGCCGACCTTCAGGATCCGCCCGAGCTCCTCGGCGAGATGATGGCAGTGATGGCGCGCGAAGGCGCCGACGTCGTCTATGGCGTGCGAAAGAGCCGGGCCGGAGAGACGGCGTTCAAGCGGGCGACCGCGCACGGCTTCTATCGGCTGCTGTCGCGCGCGACCGAGGTCGATATCCCGGTCGACACCGGCGATTTCCGCCTGATCAGCAGGCGGGCGCTCGACGCGTTGATGGCGATGCCGGAGCAGGCGCGCTTCATCCGCGGAATGGTCGCGTGGATCGGATTCAAGCAAGTCGCGCTCCCCTACGACCGCGAGGAAAGGTTCGCCGGCGAGACCAAATATCCGTTCCGCAAGATGCTGCGCTTCGCGTTCGACGCGCTGACCGGTTTCTCGTCGGCGCCGCTCAAGCTCGCCAGCCACGCCGGCCTGTGGCTGTCGCTCGGCTCGGTCGTCATCGTGGCGTACATCTTCTTCGGTTGGCTGTCGGGCCGGACCGTCCCCGGCTGGACCTCGCTGATGCTCGTCGTGGTCGTGCTCGGGGCGATCCAGATGTTCGTCCTCGCGCTAATGGGGGAATATCTCGGGCGGCTTTACAACCAGTCGAAGAACCGGCCGCTTTACATCGTTCAGGAGATCGCGGGGCGCGCGGGCGATCCGGCCGCCCGGCTCGGGGTCATCGCCTCAGGCGTAGGTCCAGCGGCGGTGAAGCGCAAAGGTCAGAAGCGGCGTCAGCAGGATGTTGGGGACGACCGGCCACCACGTCGGTCCGCCAAGATGCTCGACTAGCAGCCACACCCAGAAGCTGTTGACCAGATAGCCGAAGACGTTGACCGCGACGAAGCGCGACCCGATCCGCGCATGGTCGTCGCGCTCGCCGTGCCCGCGGAAGCTGACCCAGCCATGGGCGAAATAGCCGACAACCACGCCGATGATCCAGGCGATGGCGATGGCCATCAGCGGCGAGGTAAGGCGGCTCTCCGCAAGCCCGTAATAGATCGCCTGCCCACCGACCGTGATCAGCGCGCCGATGATCCCGTAGCGGATGAGCTGGGCGAAGGCTTCGCGCGCTTCCTCATCGGAAAGAACGCGCTCGACGTGGCGTTTCACTT
Organism: Sphingomicrobium sp.; assembly: GCA_035281125.1. GTDB lineage: Bacteria > Pseudomonadota > Alphaproteobacteria > Sphingomonadales > Sphingomonadaceae > Sphingomicrobium. The sequence goes on from DATEEM010000049.1 coordinate 23,812, forward strand.
GCGGAGCCGCGCCTCCAGCGAGGCCTTGGCCATGGCGATCGGCTTGACCAGGGACGTCGGGATCAGGCGGACGGCGGCACGGCGCAGCGCCCACGACAGGTCGCCCCCGATTGCGAGCCGCCGGTCGTCGGGCACCCGCGACTCGCGGATCGATTGCGAGAGGCGCTTCTGGCCCGCCGGATTGGCGTAGAGGAAGCTGTTGAAGCGGTACCAGGCCTTGACCTCGCGCTTGTCCACGAGCCGCGGCCGAACCCAGTCGAACACCTCGTAGCCGCGGCCGGCGAACAGCCGCCGCCAATATTCGGGGGGCTGCTCGTTGACGTGATGCTCGCCGCCCTGGTGCGGCACCGCCGCCGAGAACAGGATCACGTCGCCGTGGCGGACGAGGTTGTCGATGAAGCCCGCGGCCTTGTCTGCCGGCAGGTGCTCGGCGACCTCGAGGCTCTGCACGAGATCGAACTTGCGCTTGAGGTCGAGGGGCGTCGCGAGGTCGTGGGCGACGAAGCGCTCGGGCGGGATCGCAAGCTGGTCGCGCGCGACATAGTCGCCATCGACCGCGACGACGTCGGCGACCCCCGTCTTCAACCATTCCGCGGCCCAAGCCCCGTGACCCGAGCCGACGTCGAGCAGGCTGGCAACCTTCATCTCGCCGAGAATGAGCCCGGCCACGACGCGCGCCGAGGCGCGCGAGCCTGCGTCGATGTAGTCGTAGAAATCAGCGGAATAGACGTGCGTGTTCATTGGCCTCCCCGCAGCCTAGCTGGTGCTGGGCTTCGGCGAAAGAGCGCTAGACCGGCGCGACTTGCGGTTCGGTTAAGCTGGTCACGGGCTGTTGCCCTTTGAAGGCGAACGGCTAGACGGCGGCGGATGCCGGCTAGTACCGCGAAACCGTTCGACGCGCGCGTCGTCGACATCGTCACCCGCCATTGGAAGGGGCTGGTCCTCGCGGCGTGGCTCGCGCTTTGCGCCTGGTTCATCTTCACGCGCTGGGGGTCGATCCAGTTCTTCGGCCTCGGGGATACCGACGACAACATGCGCATGATGCAGGTTCGCGGCCTGCTTCGGGGACAGGATTGGTTCGACCTTCGGCAGTATCGGCTCAACGCGCCGTTCGGGGCGAACATCCACTGGTCGAGATTGGTCGATCTGCCGATCGCCGGCCTGATCCTGCTACTCCGTCCGCTGATCGGCGGCGCGGCCGCCGAGCGATGGGCGATCGGGATCGCGCCGCTGATTCCTTATCTGCTGCTTCTCTTTTCGGTGTCGCTGACCGTCCGCCGCCTGCTCGACCAGCGCGCCTATGTCGTCGCGCTCGCCGCCTTGTTCTTCGCCGGCTCGACCAACGGCATGTTCATGCCGGCCCGCATCGATCATCATGGCTGGCAGCTGGCCTTCCTTGCGCTGGCCATCGCCGGGATCGCGGATCCCCGGCGCGTCCGCGGCGGCCTGACGCTCGGCGTCGCGACCGCGCTGTCGCTGACCGTCGGGCTCGAGATGCTGATCTACCTCGCCATCGCGGGGACGGCGATGGTGCTGTTCTGGATCCTCGACCCGGAGGAGCGGCCGCGGCTCGAGGCCTATGCGGTCAGCCTGTCAGCGGGAACGACCATCGGCTTCCTCGCCTTCGCCTCCTTCGCCAACCGCGCGGCGGTCTGCGATGCGCTGTCGCCGGTGTGGCTGTCCAATGCATTGCTCAGCGGCGCGCTGTTGTTCGCTCTGGCCTGGCTGTCGCCGGGCAACTGGAAGCGCCGGCTGGCGCTAGCCCTCGCGGCCGGCGCGATCGTCGCCTCGTTCCACGCGATCATGTGGCCACATTGCCTCAATCGTCTCGAGGGCGTGTCGCCCGAGGTCGAAAGTCTGTGGCTCAGCCACGTCCGCGAGGCCCGGCCGATCTACCTCCATGGCTGGCGCATCGCGACGCTGACGCTGACCCTGCCGATCATCGGCGCGGTGGGATGGCTGCTTCTCATCTGGTCGCGCCGCGGCGACGCCGAGAAGCTTCGGCGCGTGGTCGGCGCGGCGGTGCCCGGCTTCGCCGCGACCGTGCTCCTGTTCTGGCAGACCCGGACGGGGCCGGCGGCGCAGATGCTCGCCGCGACCGGCGCGGCCGCGCTCGTCTGGCTGCTCGTGCCGTTCGCGTGGCGATCGAAGCATTCGCTGGTCAAGGTGCTCGGCGTCGTCGTCATCGTCGTCATCGGCGTCGGCGCCGCCGTGCCCATGGTCCTCGACCAGATCCCGGAGAAGGCGCGGACCGGGCGCGAGATCGCGATCGGGCGGGCCAACCGCCTGTGCAACACGCTGTGGGCCTATCGCCCGATCGCGCATTTGCCCAAGGGCACGGTGTTCACCTTCGTCGACATGGGCCCGCGGCTGATCACCGTCACACACCACAATTCGATCGCCGGCCCCTATCATCGCAACGGCCAGCAGATCGCCGACGTGATGAATGCCTTCCGCGGCCCGGCCGACCAGGCCCGGGTGCTGATCGGGAAATATCGTTCCGACTATCTGCTGACCTGCCCCAACAGCTCGACCACCACCATCTTCATGGCCGAAGCGCCGAACGGCTTTTATGCGCAGCTCCAGAAGGGCCAGGTGCCCGACTGGCTGACGCCCATCCCGCTTCCGAAGGATTCGCCGTTCCGGATCTGGAAGGTCGCGCGCTAGGCGAGCAGGCTGGGGAAGCTCTGCTTCAGCCCGTCGATCACGAATTGCGCGGCGAGGGCGGCGAGGATGACGCCGAGGATGCGGGTGATCATCGCCTCGACCTTCTCGCCGATCATCCGCATCAGCGGCCCGGCGGCAAGCAGCGTGGCCATCGTGATCAAGATGACGACCGTGATCGCCGCGAGCACCGTCGCGACCTCGAGCGAATCCTCGGCGCGCGACACCCACAGCATCGCGCTGGCGATCGATCCGGGACCCGTAATCATCGGGATGGCCATGGGGAAGACGCTGATGTCTTCCGCTTCCGGCGTACCTTCGATTGACTGGGCCCGCATCTCGCGCCGCGCGGTGCGGCGTTCGAAGATCATATCGAAGGCGATGAAGAAGAGGAGAATTCCGCCGGCGATGCGGAAGCTGGCGAGGCTGATCCCCAGGGCCGAGAGCATGGGTCGACCGAGCAACGCGAAGAACATCAGGATTGCCCAGGCGATGAGCGACGAGCGGATCGCCATCGCCCGGCGATGCGCGCTCGACGTCCCGCGCGTCAGGCTGGCGAAAATCGGCGCGCAGCCCGGCGGATCGATGATCACCAAAAAGGTGACCAGCGCCGATCCGAACAGTTCGATCATTCGCCCTTTACGTCGTCGTAGAGGACCTGCTCATAATGGGTCCCGTTCCACAGATAGACGCGGAAATAGCGGCCGCCCTTCTTGTCGACCTTCCAATCCCAGCCGAGCGTGCGGTCGGCGGATTCGCCGCGACCGCTGTCCTCGGGCGTGCTGCGCGCCTGCTTGTCGGTCAGCGGCGTGGGCGGGATGATCGGTGCTCCCGGCGCCTTGCCTCGGCACGACGCCCGCCGCACGAACGGCCGGGCCGGAATCGGGCGCGGCGTCTTGAGCACGTCGCCGGCGTCATAGACCCACAGCCACCTGTTCTTATCGCGTTGCCAGACGGTCGTGAAATAGCCGTGGAGCGTGCCGTGGTTTCGGGTCCACGGACCGGTATTCACGGCGGTGCGCCGGTCGCACGAGACGAAGCTCGCGCCTGGTCCCCAGCGTACCGCCTCGGGCGGGTCTTCGCGGTCTTTCAGGAAGTCGCGCGCCCACACCGCCTGCGGGTTGAACATGACCGCGTCCGGGTCGGCGTATTTCCGGAATGCGGTCCATTGGCCGATGCGCTGGGCGTCAGCGGCGAAGGCGCGCTCAGCGTCCACGGCGGTGGGAACGGCCGCGGCAAGGAGTAAGGCGGCGCTGATCATAATCCCTCCGGATCCTTAAGGCCGGCGCGGCGGTGCGCGGCGACCAAGGTATTTCGCATCAGCATGGCGATAGTCATCGGCCCGACGCCGCCGGGCACTGGGGTGATCGCCGCCGCAACTTGCGCCGCCTCGTCATAGGCAACGTCGCCGACCAGCCGGCCCTTGCCGTCGTCGGCCGGCAGCCGGTTGATCCCGACGTCGATCACGATCGCGCCGGGCTTGATCCAGTCGCCACGCACCATTTCCGGTCGCCCAACCGCAGCGATCACGACGTCCGCCCGACGAACGACGGCGGGCAGGTCGCGCGTGCGCGAATGGGCCACGGTCACCGTGGCGCTTTCGGCGATTAGCAACTGCGACATCGGCTTGCCGACGATGTTCGAGCGGCCGATCACGACCGCTTCGAGCCCGACGAGGCTATCGATCTCCGCCTTGAGCAGGTGAAGGCAGCCGAACGGCGTGCACGGGACGAGCGACGGCAGGCCGATGGCCAGCCGGCCGGCGTTGATCGGATGGAATCCGTCGACGTCCTTCGCCGGTTCGATCGTCTCGATGGCCCGGGCCGCGTCGATATGTTGGGGCAGCGGAAGCTGGACGAGGATTCCGTCGACACGCTCATCGGCGTTGAGCTCGCCGACCAATTGCAGCAGCTCGGCTTCGCCGACGCTTGCCGGCAGGTTGTGGGCAAAGCTCGCCATCCCCGCTTCGCCGGTCGCGCGGTTCTTCGCGCGGACATAAACGGAGCTGGCGGGATCCTCGCCGACGAGCACGGTCGCAAGCCCGGGGGGACGGCCCGTTCGCTGGGCGAAGTCGCGCACGCGCGCTGCGACCTCATCGCGAATTGAGGCGGCGGCGGCTTTGCCGTCGATCCGCCTCGCTGTCACAGGCTGCCGTAGATCAGGCTGCTCTCGGCCCCATCGAGCAACTTGTGCAAAATCACGATGACGATGATCACGACCATCGGTGAAAAATCGATCGGCCCGAAGTCGGGAAGCACCCGGCGAATCGGCCGATAGAGCGGGTCGGTGATGCGCTCGAGCGCGTTCATCACGCCCCGGACTCCGGCCGAATGGGTGTTGAGCACGTTGAACGCCACGAGCAGGCTGAGTACCACCTGGATGATGATGATCCAGGTGAGGATCGTCAGCAGCAAATGCGCGATGTCGAAGAGTGCCGTGGCCATGGGCGCGGCTTAGCCGGGCGATGCTCAGGGCGCAAACCTCTCCGGCTCGGCGACGGCAAGCAGCACAGCGAAGTCGCCCGCGGGATCGGTCCATTCGGCCACCGGCGTCCAGCCCCCGGCAACGAGCAGCAACCGCCCCCCGCGCTCATCATACTTGTGGCTATTCTCGGTATGGATCGACGATCCGGCCGAAAAGGCGAAGGTTCGTCCGGCAACCGAGAATTGCACGTCGCGCGTCGCAACGAGGTGCATCTCGACCCGCGACAACATGTCGTTCCACCGCGCTTCGTGACGGAAGGCGTCGCGCGGCACGTTGCCTTCCAGTTCGCGGTTGATCCGCGTCAAAAGGTTCAGGTTGAACTCGGCGGTCACGCCCTCCGGGTCGTCATAGGCCGCGAGCAACCGGTCGACGGGCTTTACCCGATCCATGCCGATCAGAAGCTGCGCGCCTACGCCAAGCAGAGCGCGGAATTGGCGAAGCAGGTCGGTCGCGCTCCACGGAACGAAATTGCCGATGGTCGATCCCGGGAAGAAGCCGAGCCGCGGCAGATGTTCGATCCCGCCGGGAAGGCCGAACGGCCGCGCAAAATCCGCGACCACCGGGATTACGTCGAGCGAGGGGAAGCGACGCTGAAGCGCTTCCGCGCCGGCGTTCAGATACTCTCCGGAAATGTCGACCGGAACGTAGGCCGCCGGGGAAATCGCTTCGAGCAGCAGCGGCGTTTTGGTCGCCGAGCCGGCGCCGAATTCCACGACCGCGGCCCCTTTGGGGACATGGGTCGCGATGTCGACCATTTTCGACCGGAAGATCCCGATCTCGGTCCGCGTTGGATAGTAGGAAGGCAACCGCGTGATCGCGTCGAACAGTTCCGAACCGCGACGGTCGTAGAGCCAGCGGGCGGGCACCGCCGGGATCGCCGCCGAAAGCCCGGCGAGCACGTCGTCACGGAAAACCCGGGTCTGTTCGTCAAGCGTCGCGAGCAAGGCGCAGCCCCGTGAACTGCCAGCGGGCGGCCGGCGGGAAGAAGTTGCGGTACGAGGCCCGGCTGTGGCCGCGTGGAGTCGCGCAGCTTGCGCCTTTGAGCACCATCTGACCGCTCATGAACTTGCCGTTATATTCGCCGATCGCGCCCTCGGCGGGCACGAAGCCCGGGTAGGAAGCGAACGCGCTTCGAGTCCATTCCCAGACGTCGCCGAACATTCCGCCTCCGGGTCGCGGAACGACCGCCACCGGCTGGTCGAGCTGATTGCCGAGAGAGGGGTCGGCCGACGCCGCGAAATCCTCCCACTCGGCTTCGGTTGGCAGTCTCGCTCCAGCCCAGCGGGCGAACGCGTCCGCTTCGTAAAAACTGACCTGCGAAACGGGCGCAGCCCAATCGATCTCGCGCCGTCCGGCGAGGGTGAACGCTGTCCCGTCCCGGCCCCAGTAACGCGGCGCGGATATGCCGGCCTGCGCGACCCATGCCCAGCCGTCCGACAGCCACAGGCTTGCGGTCCGGTAGCCTCCGGCCGCGACGAACTCGCGCCACTCCTTGTTGGTCACGCGCCGGTTGGCGATTTCATGCGGGGCGAGGATCGCCCGATGACGCGGTCGTTCGCAGTCGAACGCAAAGCCGGCGTTCGGCGCACCGATCTCGACGATTCCCTCGCGGCCGCGGTGCCAGCTCAGCGGCTCGGCTGCGAAGCATGCCGGCGGCGGCAGCGCGGCATAGGCCGGCTCGAGCGGGTTCTCGGCGAAGGCCGCGAGGATGTCGGTCAGGAGCAGTTCCTGGTGCTGCTGCTCGTGATTGATCCCCAGCTCGACGAGGCCCAGCGCTTCGGCTGGAAGCGACGGCAAGGCGCGAGCCATCGCCACGTCGACGTGCGCGCGATAGGCGCGGATTTCATCGAGCGACGGCCGGCTCAGCATCCCGCGTTTGGGTCGCGCATGACGCGCGCCTTCGAGCTCATAATAGCTGTTGAACAGGAAGTGCCAGCGTTCGTCGTAGATCCGATAATCCGGGACCTGGTCGCGCAGGACGAACGCTTCGAAGAACCATGTCGTGTGGGCGAGGTGCCATTTGGTCGGCGAGGCCTCGGGGAACGGCTGGATCGTTGCGTCCGCGTCGCTCAAGCCCGCTGCAAGGTCCAGCGTCAGCTTGCGGGTTGCGGTGAGCCGCTCAGCGAGCGACCCAGCGGCCGAGTCCGAATCCTCTCTGGCCATCGCGGCGCTCCCTGCCACGAAACGGCGGTCGGGTCGAGGAAGGGGAAGCTATGGCGCCCGCGTTCCGCCCGGCTGCCACAACACATCGCCGCCATTGCCGGCCGCGACGTAGCGCGCGGCGACGAACAAATAATCCGACAGGCGATTGAGATAGGTCAGCGCAAGCGGATTGAGCGCCCTCTCGCGGTTGGCTGCGACGGCGCTGCGCTCGGCCCGGCGGACGATCGACCGGGCGAGATGAATCTCGGCCGACCCGTGTGTGCCGCCGGGCAGGATGAAGCTCCGCAACGGGTCGAGGCTTTCGTTCATTCGGTCGATCTCGCGCTCAAGGCGCTCGACCTGGCCGGTGACGATGCGGAGGCTCATGTCGGTCGGCGTGAAGTCGTCGCCCGGCGTCGCGAAGTCGGCGCCGAGGTCGAACAGCTCGTTCTGGATCGAGGCCATGAACCGCCGCACGTCCGGGTCGGCGATGGCCTGTAGGGCGATGCCGATGGCGCTGTTCGCCTCGTCGACATCGCCGATCGCCTGGGCGAGCGGATCATCCTTCGCGATGCGCGCGCCGTCGGCCAGTCCGGTTTCCCCCTGGTCACCCGTCCGCGTGTAAATTTTGTTGAGCTTGACCAATGACTTAGCTGCTCGACGTTCCGGCCACGAGCAGGATGAGCATGACCACCACGATCGCGGCGGCCTGCAGGAGCACCCGCCGCTGCATCCATTTCTGCGATTGCTCGCCGGTCAGGTCCTTGCCCGACGCCATCCCGATCACGCCGCGAATGAGCACGTAGAGAACTCCCGCCATGAGCAGGAGGAGGAGAATGAGGAGCGGCCAGCGCATGGCCCGAGCCCTTAGGCCTCGGCGAATGCGAAACCAAGCGGAAGCTTGCCGGCGAGAAGGTCGGCGGCGAGCGCGCGGCCGTCCACTCCGCCTTCGCGCATCGCGGCAAGCGTCGGCGCAAAGTCGCGCTTGGCCAGTCGGCGCCCGCCGGCATGCGTGACCAGCGGGTGATGGAGATAGATGGGCACCGGAAGGCCGAGCAACGATTGCAGGACACGCTGGATCGGGGTCGACGGGCGAAGGTCCGCGCCGCGAGTGACCAGGGTCACGCCGCTCTCGGCGTCGTCGACGACGCACGCGAGGTGGTAGGAGGCAGGTGCGTCCTTGCGGGCGAGGATCGCATCGCCGATGTCTCGGGCGTCGGCGGAAAAGGTGCGTCCGTCGACTTCAGTCCATGAGGGCACGCCGCAAAGCTCCAGCGCTTTCGCCGAATCGAGCCGCCAGCAATGTGGCGTCGTCGTCCGGCGGTCGGGATCGTCGGGCAGATGGCGGCAGGTGCCGGGATAGGAGGTCGCGGCGTCGCCGTGGGGCGCGGTCAGCGACTGGGCGATGTCGGCGCGGGTGCAGAAGCAGGCGAAGGCGAGCCCCCGCTGCCGGAGCTGGTCGAGCGCTGTGCGATAGGCCTCAGTCCGTTCAGACTGCACCAGCACCGGCGGATCCCAATCGATCCCCAGCCAAGCAAGGTCCTCGTAGATCGCGCTGGTGAATTCGGGCCGGCTGCGGGTCTGGTCGAGATCCTCGATCCGCAGCCGGAACTGGCCGCCGCCGTGCCGGGCCCGGGCATGGCCCAGCAGCGCGCTGCAGGCGTGGCCCAAATGCAACCGTCCGGTCGGCGAAGGCGCGAAACGACTCGCGATCACCGCCCCGCCCCTTGACGCAGAGTCCGCAATCTTCGATTCACGAGCATGTCACGCCGGGTTGGCATCCGGCGGGCAACAAGGGAAGACGGGCCGAGGCCCTCTCCTCCTTGCGTGCGACGAGGCCGGGGAGCTGGAGTTCGGACCGACCGAACGAAAGGCTAGTGTCGCTCGCATGTACCATCCTGAGCTGATCCGCCATCCCGACAGCTGCCCGGCGCTGGTGCTCAACGCCGATTACACGCCGCTTTCCTATTACCCGTTGTCGCTGTGGCCGTGGCAGACCGCGGTCAAGGCGATGTTCCTCGAGCGGGTCGACGTCGTCGCCCATTACGAGCGTGAGGTGCACAGCCCGAGCGTCGCGCTGAAGCTGCCGTCGGTCATCGCGCTGCGTGAATATGTCCGGCCCAACGAATATCCGGCCTTCACCCGCTTCAACCTGTTTCTCCGCGACAAATTCCGCTGCGTCTATTGCGGCTCGGCCAGGGAGCTAACCTTCGACCATGTGATCCCCCGCGCGCAGGGCGGACGGACGACGTGGGAGAATGTCACCACGGCCTGCGCGCCGTGCAATTTGAAGAAGGGCGGGCGCACGCCGATGGAAGCGCACATGCATTTCCAGCGCGAGCCGATCCGCCCGACAAGCTGGCAGCTGCAGGAGCATGGCCGGGCCTTCCCGCCCAACTACCTGCACGAGAGTTGGCGCGACTATCTCTACTGGGACGTCGAGCTGGAGCCCTAGGCCCGGCTCAGGAAGTCGCGCACTGCCGGGCCGAGGTCGCTTCGCCGCAGCGCCATCGCGGCATTGGCGATCACGAACCCGGCCGCGCTGCCGCAATCAAAGCGCTCGCCCTCGAAGCGATAGGCATGGAACGGCTGCGTGCCGATCAGCCGCGCCATGGCATCGGTCAGCTGGATCTCGCCGCCCGCGCCCGTCTCCTGGCGATCGAGTTCGCGCATCACCTCGGGCTGGAGGATGTAGCGCCCGGGAAGCATCAGGTTCGACGGTGCCGTGCCGGCGGCCGGCTTCTCGACCAGGCCGCGGATTTCGGTCAGACGTCCGTTCGTCGGCCCCGGGTCGATCACGCCATATTTGTGGGTCTCGCTGTCCGGCACTTCGAGCGCGGCGACGACATTGCCGCCGACTTCGGAGAAAGCCTCGACCATCTGCGCCAGGCAATTGGGCTCGCCGACCATCAGCTCGTCGGGCAAGAGCACGGCGAACGGCTCGTCGCCGACGATGTCGCGCGCGCACCACACCGCATGGCCGAGTCCGAGCGGCTTCTGCTGGCGCACCGTGACGATCTCGCCGAACCGGGCGTTGGACGGAGCGAGCGGGTCGAGGCTCTTCCCGGCCCGGCTCATGGTCGCCTCGAGCTCGAACGCATGGTCGAAATAGTCGACCAGCGGCGACTTGCCGCGACCGGTGACGAAGATCATCTCCTCGATCCCGGCCTCGCGCGCCTCGTCGACCGCATATTGGATCAGCGGCCGGTCGACGATCGTGATCATCTCCTTGGGGATGGTCTTGGTCGCGGGAAGCAGCCGCGTGCCGAGCCCGGCGACCGGGAAGACCGCTTTGCGAACCCTGCTCACCATTGCGGCGTCGCCGGCCCCGTATCCTTGTCGACCGGTTGCGGGTCCGAACCGGCCGGAAGCGCCGGCGCCGCGCCGCCGCTCGGCGGGGGCAGGTCGAACGGGTCGGCCCGCCGCGGCTCGGACTTCTTGAGCAATTCGTCGACCCGGTCGGGCCTGGCATAGGCCGGCGGGGTCAGAAGATCCTCCGCAGTGGGCGTGGTCCCGGCTAAGGCCGGCTTGACCGGTAGCGGCTGGCCCGGCGCGGGTCTGAGGTCGGCGACCTTGCCGCAGCCG
>DATEEM010000050.1:0-28923 GCA_035281125.1 Sphingomicrobium sp.
CGGGCTGTTTCCGCTCGGAAGCTGCACGATGAAGCACAACCCCCGGCTCAACGAGAAGGTCGCGCGGCTGCCCGGCTTCGCTGACGTCCACCCGCTCCAGCCCCAGGAAACCGTCCAGGGCGCGCTGCAAGTGATCAACGAACTCGCCTTCTGGCTGCTCGACCTGACCGGGATGCACGGCGTCGCGATGAGCCCCAAGGCGGGGGCGCACGGCGAGCTGTGCGGCCTGCTGTGCATCCGCGCCGCGCTCGAGGCGCGAGGCGACAAGCGCGAAGTGGTGCTGGTGCCCGAAAGCGCACACGGCACCAACCCGGCGACGGCGGCCTTCGCCGGCTACCGGGTCGAGAGCATTCCCGCCAATGCCGCGGGGCGCGTCGACCTCGACGCCTTGACGTCACGGCTCGGGCCGGACGTCGCCGCGGTAATGATCACCAACCCCAATACCTGCGGGTTGTTCGAGCCCGACATGATCGCGATTTCCGATGCGGTCCATGCGGCCGGCGCGTTCGTCTATTGCGATGGCGCCAACTTCAACGCGATCGTCGGCAAGGTGCGCCCGGGCGACCTCGGCATCGACGCCATGCACATCAATCTGCACAAGACCTTCTCGACCCCGCACGGCGGGGGAGGGCCGGGATCCGGGCCGGTGGTGCTGTCCGAGGCGCTCGCGCCATACGGGCCGCTGCCCTACGCCGCCAAATATCCCGACGGCAGCTTCCGGATCGTCGAAGAGGAGAGTGCCGGCGAAGAGCATCCGAAAGCCTTCGGGCGGATGGTCGCCTTCCACGGCCAGATGGGCATGTTCACGCGGGCGCTGGCCTATATCCTCAGCCACGGCGCCGACGGCCTCAAGCAGGTCGCCGAGGACAGCGTGCTCAATGCCAATTACATCCTGCGCAGCCTCGAGGACGTGCTCGACGCGCCATTCGCGAAGAGCGGGCCGTGCATGCACGAGGCGATCTTCTCCGACAAAGGCTTCGCCGGCGGCCTCAGCACCATCGACGTCGCCAAGGCGCTGATCGACGAGGGCTTCCACCCGATGACCATGTACTTCCCGCTGGTCGTCCACGGCGCGATGCTGGTCGAGCCGACGGAAACCGAATCCAAGGCCAGCCTCGACCAGTTCATCGCCGCGCTGCGCGCGATCGCCGAGCGGGCGCGGGCCGGGGACGAAGCGCTGAGGGCCGCGCCGGTCCACGCGCCGCGGCGGCGCCTCGACGAGACGCTGGCGGCGCGAAAGCCGGTGCTGACCTATCGCGAGCCGGACCCGGCGGCAGCGGCGGAATAGCGCGGCGGTTGCCTGCCCTTCCCTGCGCGAGTAGCCACGCTTCATGGGGGATAGCAGCTCGCGGCTCGACGCTTTCACCGATGCGGCATTTGCCTTCGCCGTCTCGCTGCTGGTCATTGGCGGGGCTCGGGCCCCGGATGACATCGACACGCTGATCAGCGCTTTGGGCGATATCCCCGCCTTCGCGTTCGGATTCGCCGTCATGGCAATGTTCTGGCTGGGCCACGTACGCTGGCGGCGGCTGCGAGGCCTGGAGGGCGATTGGCTAGCGACCCTGCTGACATTGGTGCTGATTTTCCTGACGTTGATTTACGTCCAGCCGTTGCGGGCGATGGCTGCGGCGACCGGCCTGTGGTTCACCGGGCAAGGAACCGGGTTCAGAGGCAGCGTCGCCGATTTGTTCGCGGTTTACGGTACGGGCTTCGTCGCCATGTCGCTGACCATGGCTGCGCTCTACGTCGAAGCGCTGCGCCACTCGTGGCTCACCCGCGAAGAGCGGAGCAACGCGCGTGGCGAACGGAGCATTTGGCTGATCCTGGCAGCGACGGGGCTCGCCTCCATCCTGGTTTCGCTGACCCGCTACGGGCAATGGGCGGCGATGCTCTACGCGACTTTGCCGGTGACGATCGGCCTCTTCACCTATTTCCACGACTGGACCGGCGATCATCAGCCAGCCACGGCCGAATGACGGACGAGCGCCGCTTCTATGAAGCGCCGGCGGCGGGCGCGCGCAGGTCCGCTCCGGCCGCGCTGCGCAACCGCGAGCCCATCGCCGGCGTGCTGGCGCAGTGGCTTCCCCAGACCGGCCTGGTGCTCGAAATCGCGAGCGGGACGGGCGAGCATGTCGTCTACTTCGCCGAGCGCTTCCCGCAACTCCAATGGCAGCCGAGCGACTTGCACGACGATGCGCTGACATCGATCCGGGCGTGGGGCGCCGAAGCGCAGCTGTCCAACCTGCGCGAGCCGCTCGCGATCGACGCGGCGGGGCCGGACTCATGGCCCATCGCGGCGGCCGATGCGGTGCTCAGCATCAACATGGTCCACATCAGTCCGTGGGCTTCGGCGCTCGGCCTGATCGCGGGGGCGTCCAAAATCCTGCCCGCCGGAGCCCCGCTGATCCTCTACGGCCCGTGGCTCAAGGACGGCATTTCGACCGCGGCCAGCAACCTCGCCTTCGACGCCGACCTGAAGGCGCGCGATTCGCAATGGGGGCTTCGTCGGGTCGAGGATTTCGCGGAGGCGGCGCGGGGCAGGTTCGCCCTGGTCGAAACGCGGCACATGCCGGCCAACAATCTGATGCTGCTTTTGCGGCGGGTCTGAGCGGCGCGTTAAACGAAGCTTTACCCCCGGCGGTTAGTCTCGCCTCATGGACCAGAGCAGTATCACGCAAAATCGGCGTTCGCGCCGGTCGCCCGTGTTCCTCGCCGCGACCGTCGAGGTCGCCGGCGTTCCGCAGCCGGTCAAGCTGCGCAACCTGTCGGAGGAAGGCGCGCTGATCGAGGGCGACCGACTGCCGCTCGAGGGGACGACGACCTTCTTCGAACGCAACGAGCTGCGTCTCAAGGGCCGGGTCGTCTGGGTGTGCGGCAGCTTTGCCGGCATCGCCTTCGCCCGTCCGCTGCGTCCCGAGGAAGTGCTCCGCAACGTCCCGCAGCCCCGGCAGCGGGTAAATCCCGATTTTCGCCGTCCGGGCCTGGCATGCCGGCCATTGACCGACCAGGAACGCAAGATGGTCGAGAAGTGGATGGTCGCCTCGCCGCTCGGAGCGGTCGGGGAGTAGCTCCGCCGCCACCGGCCGCTCTTAGCTCCATTCGTCGAATCCTCGTGCGGTCGCTGTCGAAGGGCCGGTTCGCCCCTTTGCCCGGCTGCGGCATCGGCGTAGGCTGGGCTCCAGGAGGCCCGGTGCGATGCAGCGAACGTTCCTCATTGCCGCCTTGACCGCGCTCGGTGCGGGCTCGCTCGGCGCACAGACCCAGACGACCCGGGTCGAGACCGTCTCCGGACCGGCTGACATCGACAAGACCACGCAGACCGAGGAGGTGCGCTTCAAGACCGACGCCAACGAGCGGATGACGGTCCCGGTGCTGCTGTCCGGGCGCGGCCCATATCGCTTCCTTGTCGATACCGGCGCCGACCGCACGGCCATTTCGCGCGAGCTCGCGAGCCGCCTGAACCTTGCCGCGGGCGCGGACGCGTCGCTCCACAGCGTGTCGGGCGTTTCGACCGTCTCGACGGCGACCGTCCCCGCGCTGCAGCTGACCCGCAAGGAGATCCGCAACATCCACGCGCCGCTGCTGAAAAGCGAGAACATGGGCGCGGACGGGATTCTCGGGACCGATTCACTGCGCGCTCAGCGCGTGCTGTTCGATTTTGCGGCCAACACCTTGTCGATCGTCCCGTCCGCCGCCCCCGACTTCAAGTCGGAGCCAGGGACGATCGTCATCGAGGGCACGCGCCGCAACGGTCGCCTCGTGGTTACCGAGGCCATGGCCAACGGGCGCCCGCTCACCGTGGTCATCGATACCGGGTCGGAGGTCACGATCGGCAACGCGCCCCTGCGAAAGGCCCTGCTTGGAGCGAAGGCCCTGACCGGGCTGCAGCCGATCACGCTCGAATCCGTCACCGGGGAGAAGATCGCCGGCGACTATATGTTCGTGAGGCAGCTCGACATCGGCGGAGTCGGTCTCAAGAACCTCGCCGTGGTGTTCGCCGACGCCCATACCTTCCGGCAGATGAAGCTCGACAAGAAGCCGGCGCTGCTGCTCGGGATGAACGCGATGCGGGCGTTCAAGAAAGTGTCGATCGACTTCACGACCCGCAAGATGCGCGTCGTGCTGCCGGAACACAGCGCGCTCGATCGCCAGCTGGCCTCCGCGCGGCTCCGCTGAAGCGGCTCACTCAGGCAGGTTCGAGCTCAGCCACGGCCAGTTCTTCGAGCGGACGTTCCATATAGGCCGGGCGCTCGACTCCCTGGAGCGCGAGCAGGGTCGGCGCGATCCGGGTGGTCGAAACGATGTCCGGCGCCGCTGCGCCACCTTGGTCGCTGCGCGGATCATAGGCGAGAAGCATGCCTTCCGGCACGTGGTAGGCGGCTGCGCCGACCTCGTCGTCGATGGTGACATTGGCCAGTCCGGCCTCGGCCAGGCCGAGCGATCGATTGCCGATCGTTACGACCAATTCTTCCTCGTTCAAATCGGCGTGGCCAACCATGAATTCGACCGAGGTCGAGTCGAGGCGGCGATTGAAGATCGGACGTCCGCCGATGGCGGTGCGCGCAATCGATTCCATGAACGCGTCGGCGGAACCTTTGTCGCCAAACGCCAGGGTATAGGTCGGCTCCATGGTCCGCCGGCGTTCCCAGCGCCCCTCGATCCCGAGCTGACCGAGGAACTTGTCGACGTCGCGCAGCAGGACTTGGGTTCGAACCTGCCGATCCGGCTCGTCGATGGCGGCCTGGCCCATGCTTCCGGAAACAAGGACGAGGTAGTCGGGATTGCGGTCGGCGAAGGCCATGAGCGTAGCGAGCATCTGATCCGCCTCGCTCATTGCATAGTTGAGCTCGCCGGAGAAACGCTGGACCCACTCGGGGCTCCATCGCGTCGCTTCATAATCGGAGGTGAAGGTCGCCGGCCAGAAGCGGTGCATCGACGAGGCGACGTGGTTGGTGAAGTAAAAGGCGGCATCCGGCTTCTTCGACTGGAGCTGCGCGAAAAACAGGTCGAACGACAGAAGCGACTGGATGGTGCGGCGGCGGCCGGTGCGCTCGCGCCAGATCCGTTCGGTTGCGAGCTGGCGCGCGACCTTGGCCAGCGTCGCCGGACGAATCCCGGCCGGAAGCGTGCGCATCAGGAAGCCGAGTGCGTCACGAACCGGAACACCGGGCGACACATTCACGCCCGAACGATCCACCATTTTCAGGTTGAAGCGTTGGAAAGCCGACAGCTCGGCAGGCTTCGCTTCCGGCCCCGCAGCGAAGGTATCGGGCACGTAGAAATCGTACGGCTCGAGATTGGCCGGCAGCGGATAGGAATGGAGCGAGCCGAAGACCCCGACGCGCCGGCCGCTCGCTGCGAGAAGGCTCCAGACCGGCGGGAAGTGCCGGTCGGTCTCAGCGACGTCCTGGCCAAGCGCGACAATGTGATGCTGCGCCGACGAAACGCCGCGATGCAGAGTAGGCCAGGTGATCCAGGGTGAGAGGTGGCCCTGATCGGGCGTTCGCGTGTCCCAGCGCTGGCCGGCGCGGAGAATCCTGGCGAACGCGGAACCGGGATTGCGGTCGGCAAAATGGCGGACAACGCGAAGCGGAACTTCGTTGAGTTCGAACAGGACGAAAGCGCGTCGATCGGTCATTCCGATACCTTGATCCGGAGTCCTAGGGGTCCACTGCAGGGCGGTCAACGCGCCGGCTGGTCCGGCGCTCCACGCGAGCTTTGTCTCGGTCCGCGTCTCTGTTAGGGCCCCGAAGTTCATCCAGCCTGGCGCTCCCCCATGTATCCATATGTCCTGCTCATTGCCGTTCCGGGATTTCTCGCTCTCCGGGGAGTGCAGCGCGCGGCGAGCGCCCTGTTCCTCGTGGCCCTCTTCTACTGGCTGATGGTCGGGTTCCGTTTCCAGGTCGGAATGGACTGGAACAATTACTTGCGGATCTACGACCAAACGCAGCTCCTCGGGACCGAGGACATCTTCTTCGGACGGGAGCCGGGCTTCGCCGTGTTGAACTGGCTCGCGGGCGAGGTGGGCGGCGGACCGGTCTTCGTGAACGCCGTCGCCGCGCTCGTCTTTTGCTGGGGCTTCTTCCACGTCGCGAAACGCTGCCGCGAGCCGTTTCTCGCGGTCGTCGTCGCGACCCCCCTGCTGGTCGTCGGTTTCGCGATGAGCGGAACGCGCCAGGGGATCGCGCTCGGGATCATCTACTATCTTTTCGCGACCTGGGAGAACCGGCGCATCCTGAGCCGGATGGCACTGGTCTTGCTCGCCAGCCTGTTCCACTTCAGCGCGGTCTTCGCATTAATCTTCGTCGCGCTGTCCACCCAGACGTCGATCGTCGTCCGGTCCGCGGGGGCGCTGATCGTCGGCGTCATCATTCTGCTGATCATCTATTTCGCTCCGGCATCCATGGAGATCTACACGGAGACCTATGCCGGGGCGCGGAAGCTGACCGCGCCCGGCGCGATCGTCCAGGTCGGAATCCTCGCCGCCGCTGCTCTCGTCTATTTCGGCTACCGCAAGACCTGGATCGTAGTGAACGGGGACAATCCGCTGTACCGCGACCTCGCCATGGCCTCGATCGCAGCGCTTCTCTTCGTTGCCATCTCATCGGTCGCGGCCTACCGCTTCGCGCTCTATTTCTGGCCGATGGGCATGTATGTCTGGGGCGGTGTTCCGGCGATTATTCGAAGCGGCGTCGCGCGCGCTCTCTACCGGTTCACGCTCGTTACACTGTCGGTCGTGATGCTCGTCGGCTGGCTGTCGTTTGCCAACAACAGCGGTGCGTGGCTGCCCTACGGCAACTGGCTGCTGCAGCCGCAGGACGTGGATCTGTTCCGGCAAAAATATTCCGACTGATCGCGCCGGCGCCGACACTGGCGAGCGAGCGGCGGCAGCGATATGCTGCCTCGTGATGGACGCGCGGACGAGGAAGCAACGGGTGGCCGAGCGCGAAGACGAGGTGCGGCTGATTGCGGAGGCGTTCACCGCCAAGCGCGACCGGCTGCTTGCCTCGCTGACCTTGATCGCCGGCCTCGGCCTCATCGTCGCGCTGCCGTTCGCGCTACGCCAGGGTGCTGAATTCTTCCTTCCGGTCACCGCCGCTTTGGTCGTCGCGATCGCGCTCGTCCCGCTGCTCGAATGGCTCGAGCGGCGCGGGGTCCCGTCGCGCCTGGCCGCGGCGCTGTGCCTCGTGGTCTTCCTGACGATCACCATTTTCGCGATCGGCTCGATCGTCATCCCAGCCGCCGACTGGGTCGCAGACGTGCCGTATCGGATCAACAAGGTCCGGGCGACGCTCGAGCCGGTGTTCGACCTCTACAAGAACCTCGAGCGGTTCATCGACCGGACCCTGTCGCAGATCGCCCTCACTCCGCAGCAGACGAGCGCGGTCCGCATCGAGACGCCCAATTCGGTGCTCGGCCTGCTGACCAGCTCGGCGCCGCACCTGCTGATCCAGCTGTTCTTCTCGCTGCTCGTGATCTTTTTCTTCCTCGCCGGCTGGACCTCGATGCGCAAGAAGACGATCGTCAGCCGCGGCAGCTTCGAGGGGGCGCTGACCACCGCCCGGGTGATCCAGCAAGTCGTCGACGCGACCTCGACCTATCTCGGGACCATCACCCTCATCAACATCGGCCTCGGCGCGCTGACGGCCGCGGTGCTGTGGTGGCTGGAGATGCCCTCGCCGGTGATGTGGGGCGGGATCGTCGCCGTCGCCAACTACATCCCTTATTTGGGGCCGATCGCGTCGGCGCTGCTGCTGTTCCTCGGCGGGCTAATGACCTATCCCGACGTCTGGACGGCGCTTCTGCCTCCGGCCGCGTTCGTCGGACTCCACATGATCGAGGCCAATCTCCTGACCCCGATGATCGTCGGCAAAAGGCTGACCATCAGCCCGCTCGCGATCCTCGTCTCGCTGTCCTTCTGGTCGTGGGTGTGGGGGACGACCGGCGCGCTGCTTGCCGTGCCCTTGCTTATCATCATGAAGACCGTCTTCTCGGCCGCCGGCACGCCCGACATCGCGGGCTTCCTGTTCGAGCACGGCACCCTGACCCACGTCGGCGACCCCGACGCGGAGGAGCAGGAGGAGCGCCAGGAAATGCAGCCGGCCATGGTTGACAGGAAAAAGCCCCGCACCTAGGTGCCCGGCACGCCAAAAACGCGGGTGTAGCTCAGTCGGTTAGAGCGCCGGCCTGTCACGCCGGAGGTCGCGGGTTCGAGCCCCGTCACTCGCGCCACTTTTCAATGGTTTATGGTGTCGCGGGCGACCCAATTCCAACTTTTGCAGGGTGCGAGTTCCAACTTTCGGGGGCTCTGTAAAGGATGGAGCTACTGGCGTTTTGGGCCAGTCGGCAGAGGCATCCAATAGGCCGGACGGCGAAGGTAGCCGCCGGGCTCGGTGAGCCAGCCCCGCTCAGAGCGCATCTTTCTTTCGCGATTGAAGGGCGATGAGCCATAATAACCAACGTAGACCGAACTCGGCCAGTCGCGACCATTGCTCAGCAAGATTCTCGTGCCATCGGTGGGCGCTTCTTTGATCGGACGCCACGTCATTTAGCTTCTCCGAGCAGATCGGTGAGTGTCGCGAGCTTCGATCGCCTCGTCCTATCCTGTTAGCTTCCGCAGGTCGACGGCTTGCACAACCTCATGTACCCCTGCCCACGAGGGGGGAGCAGTGGATCCGACAAACGTCCAGCAGTTCCTAGATCGCGTTGCAGCGTTGGCGCCACGCAGCGGGCAAGTCATTGTCTATCGGGGCCATGAGGACAGAGAATTCTATCTCGTCCCTGCGGTCTTCAGAGACGGCTTCGAGGAGAAGGAGCACCTTCTTCTCAGCGAACTGATTTCGGCTCACCCCACAGAGTTCCGGGACGATACCACCGCACTTGAGCGGTTAGTGCGCGTTCAGCATTATGATCTTCCGACCCGGCTCCTAGACGTCAGCTGGAATCCTCTGGTCGCCCTCTACTTCGCGACCGCCCCCCGGAAGGGGCGTCGGCCAGCTCCTGCCGGGTCGCGAACCAAGACGGAGACCTTCGAAAAGGACGGGCAAGTCGTCGTTTTCCGGGTCGATGAAGGTCTGGTCAAATACTACGACAGCGACACCGTCTCCTGTCTGTCAAACTTATCGAGACTGAAATCCCAATATAAGGAGGAGCTTAAAAGAGCGATCCATACGTCTCCGGAGATCTATGAAGAGACCTCGATGAAGCGACTGATGCATTTCATAAGGTCAGAGAAACCAGCGTTTTTGGAAGAGATCGTATTGTCGGAACTTGAAGGTGTATTCCTCGTCAAGCCGAAACAGAACAACCGCCGGATTACAGCACAATCCGGAGCCTTTTTCATCATAGGCCTCACTGAAAAGGTACCGGAAGGCGGCATGTATGGCATTTCAATCGAACGGATAACTATACCCGGCAGGCATAAGGCAGAGATTCGGGAGCAGCTCACTCAGCTCGCAATCAATGAGAAGTCCATGTTCCCCGAGCTCGATCGCGCTGCCAGGTACATCAAGGGGTCAATGACGCCCGCCGCGATCCTCTCAAAGAGCGGTGCGACCATCTAGGCTTAGGTGTTCGGCAAATCGAATTGCACGTCAGACCCGAAGCGAACGCCGCAGGCTTCGCATGCAGCTTTAACAATCCGGTGCTTCTCACGGTTGGCAATGTTCGTGCCGACAAACCAACCCGGTATCAGCTCTACGACGGTATGGATAAGATCGGGCCGGTCCGGGTAAACTTCGGAAGGTACCCGAGCTATGTGATTGCGAGAGCGTCCCTTCGCCGCTGTGGCAATCTGTTCCATCCTGTCCGGATATTCCTTCGCCAAAGCTCGAATGAGCTCAAGGAAGCCCGAGGTGGCATCCCTCACTTTCAGCTCGCGTCCCCTGAAAGCTGCGAAAACTCTCCTTGAACCCGGAGCTTTCGCCTGTGTTGAGACGGGCGCCTGAGGCAGCTCCGGCACGGTAGAAGCAGCCTTGGGCGGGACAGTCGGGGTGGGGTGGGCACGGGTCCTACCCAGTAGGAATTCTTCCGCGGTTTCCAGGGCAGGCCTAATTCCACACAATGCCTCTGTTCTTTCCACGAGAAGTTCAATCAGCAAGGGGTCGGGTTCGCCCATAAGTTCCGACCAGGCTCTGCTCAGAGTGTCAGTGGCCATCCGCTCATTTGCGCGGCTGGCGTAGTCTTTCTGAGCCTCGGATTGTGCTTCGCCGCTCCGTAGACGGTCATACGAAAGATACCGCGTGAAGATTCGTTCGCATTCATCGGCAGCGCGCTCTTGCAGATCGAGCTTGTAAAGCCGTCTGTCTTCGTAGCTGCCCTGAGCAGATGGCAGGTAAAAACTCCAGGTTCGACCGTCGGTCAGAACCGCGAACGGAACGCCTTCATGGAATGCATATTCGAAAAGCTGTCGGTCCGCCGCTTCGACCTTCCCAATCGCCTTAGCTTCGATGAAAGCCGTAGGACGGGCCGGGTATGCGCAGAGCGCATAATCAACCCTACGTCCCTCGGAACTGTATTCAGGCTGGACCGAAACGGGGTCAGTAATATCCCATCCCAAGCTCGCAAGGATCGGCTCAATGATGCCGATGCGTACCGCAGCTTCATTGATATAAGAGCCGCTTTCCAATCGACCGGCGATTTTCTCAAGTAGCGCCTTCACGCGGTTTCCTCACGAAGTCTCGTCCGTTGGCATCAAGGCTAGAGCGTAGGTGGCATGTCCGCAACGAATGCCGACAGAGAACAGCGTTGATCCAATGATTTTGGAGGAGGATCTCAGGTGAACCTCAAAGATGCGAGCCGCCTTGTCCGCGAAGAACACGTCAAGCGCGCAGCCAAACTCTTCGGCGCCGGCCTAGCGCTGGCCGGTCGCGCTCCCCGCCGGCGCCGCGGCGGCCGGATCGGCCCGCCCGAGCGGTTTCTCGTCGCTCGCGGCCACGTCGTTCGACAGCGACCATTTGAGATTGTCGGACGCGGCGAACTTTTTCACATATTCCTCGTGAACCGCCTCGTCGGACGCCTTGCGCGCCGCTTCGATGTTGAAGCGGATGGCGACGCGCCCCGGGGCCGCGTCCTGCAGCTCGGCGCCGGGGAGCTGGCGGACGACCTCGACCGCTTGTTCGTCGGGCTCGGCCGCCGCGAGGGCTTCGGCGGCGAGTGCGGCATGGCGCAACGCAGTCGCGTTGGGCTCGCCGCCTGCATAACGCTTCGTGAAGGCCGCGGGCCGGCCCCAGCCGCCGGCCCAACGGTAGAAGATATGGTCGCCGACGACCGCGTTCTTGGCGAGGGTCGGCGCCCAATAAGGGACCACGTAATTGGCGTGGTAATGGGTCGCGTTGCCGACCGGCGCGAAGACAAGGCCGGCAAGCGCCTGCTGGGCGACGCGATAGGCACGGCGCCATCCGGCGAGGTCCGGCTGGCGGTACAGCGACCCGTCGCAGGTGAAGGTGAACTGGCAGCCTGTCGGGCGCGTTGAGCCCTGATAGACGACGTCGCACACGGTCCCCGGAAAGGCCGGGTGACGGACCCGGTTCAGCACGACCTGCGCGACCGCGCGCTCGCCATTCTCGTCCTGGCTGCCGGCCTCGTAATAGATCGCGCTTGCCAGGCATTCGAGCGCGCGGCTGCGCGCCGTGGCGCCGCCGACGAACTTGAACGGCTTGGCTGCAGGGTTCGGCCCGCCGGCAAGTGGGATCCCGTAGTTGATTGCCACCGCCTGGTCGGGCGCGACCTGGCGGAGGACGAGGGGCGGCGGCGCGGGCGGGCCGGAGGCGGCATCGCGCGCCGCGGCCTCCGGCATCGAATGCGCGGCGCCGCCGAGCGCCGCGGCGACGATCACCGAAAGCACGCCGAGACCCACTGTCTCGCGCGGGTAAGCGCGCCACAGCCGCGCGGCGAGCCGCGGCAGCCGCTCCGCATGCACGGTCAGGCCCTTGAGCGGCCGCGGAAGAGTCAAGGCTTTGGCCATAAGTTAGTGTTATAGTCGACTAATACGCCTAGATCAATCTGCGCCGGCGGCATGGCGGGAATGCTCGCCATGATCCTGCGGCAACTTCCACCGCCCGGATTGGCTCCATCGCACCAGCGGCTTCAACGGAAGGATCCACACGACACCGCTGGCCAGATAGAAAAGCGCCTGAACAAGTACAGGCCAGCGGCCGATCCAGCCGGCGAAAGTTGCGACGAACCCTGCCCACAGGACGATGAGCGACAGAATCAGCGCGGCGGCGGCGAGCTTGCGCGGCGAGGGTCGGGGTTGCGCCAACCGTCAGCCGATCCCCAGCAACCCGCGACGCGCGCGCCCCGGCTGGACCCGGTCCTTGCCGTAGAAATCGTCGAAATAGACGATCGACGTGCCGCTCGGGACCGCGGTCAAATAGGTCAGGTAGATCGGCACCGGCGACGGCAGCGCGACCTGCTGCTCGGGACGCGCGCCCTTGGCCTGAAGCGACCGGCCGAACAGCCAGCGGGCGAGGCGCGGCGCATCCTCCAGCCGGACGCAGCCGGCGCTCTGCAGGCGGCTCGCATCCTCGATCTTCTCGCGGACCGGCGTGTCGTGCAGCCAAATGCCCTGCGCGTTGGGGAACATGAACTTCATGACGCCCATCGAATTGGCCGGACCGGGCTTCTGGCGAAGACGGACCTGCTCACGGCCGGCGACGACCGCGTGCCAGTTGACCGTCGACGGGCTGACCACGCGCGCATTGTCGGACCAGTCCGACATGACCTCGTAACCCTTCTCCTTGAGATAAGCGGCGCCGCGCTTGAGCACGTTCGGCGCGAGGTTGTGCGCGGCGATGTCCGACGGTGCGTTCCAATAGGGGTTGAGCACGGCGAAGCGGATGAATGCGTTCATCATCGGCGTCTGCGCGCCCGGCGCGGGCCGCCCGGCGACGACCCGCATGGAATCGACCACCCGGCCGTTCTCATACATGTAGAGCCGCGCGGCCGGCGAGTTGACGACCACGTAGCGGCCGTTCCCCGACGGCAGCGCCCGCGCCCGCTCGAGGTTGAGCGAAAGCAGCTGGCGCTGCCGCTCGTTCAGATACAGCCGGCTGACGAGGGCCAGGCGGAGATTGGCGTAGATCGGGTTCATCCAGCTCATTTTCTGGACATATTCGCTCAGCGACGGGGCCGCCGCGGCCTGGGCCAGGATGGTCGCCGCCGGCGGCGGTGCCGGCTTCAGCTCCGGGTCGACGTAGATGATGCCGACGCCCGGGTCGTGCTTGAGGTCGCGGACGTAGGTGACGAACGCCTGGCTCAGCATGACCTCGGCCTGCTGGATCGCGCGCGGGTCGCCGCGTTGGGCGGCCTGGACGGCGCGGGCGAGATCCCGCGTCCGGTAGCGGCGCGGGTCGAGATTGTCGGCGGCCGAGGTGGTCAGAAGCTGGACGAGCTGCTGCGCGGCCGCCCCCGAGCGCGGCGAAAACCACAGCGGCGCGCCGCCGCGGGCGCGATAGAAAGCGGTGATCGTCGCACCATGGTCGGACGCTGAGGATCGGGGCGCCGCGACCGACGCAGCCGGACGCGGCGCGAGGCCCAGCCCCGCCGATGCCAAGGCAACGACTGCCGCGACGGTCAAAGAGGTCCGCACCATGGTCAACATTCGCTCCTGTCCTTGGAAATTCGCTCGCGCGCTAAACGCGGATTAGCCCAACTTGGCACCACGACGCCAAGGTTCAAGCAATAAATTCCGCAAAAGCATGATGTTAGTGTCCGCTACCTGAACCATTCGAGTCCGTCCGGGCTGGCGAACGCGTCGAGCGGAACGTCCCACTCGTCGGCGGGAATGGCGTGGTCCAGCCGCTGCTGCGACCAGCCGACGCCGATCAGCCGCGCGCCGGTCTTCTTGAGGCCGACCAGCGCGCGGTCGTAATGACCCTTGCCGCGGCCGAGCCGGGTGCCGCGGCCGTCGATGGCGATGAGCGGTACGAGCACGAGATCGGGCTGGACGACGGGATGGCGTCGCGCCGGCTGCATCATCCCGAACGGGCCCGGCTCGAGCGGGTCGCCGGCGAGGAAGCGGAACGGCTTGGCGGGGTTGAAAAAGCAGGGGTAGCCGACGATGGCGCCGACCGCGCGGGCTTCCTCCATCGCCGGCAGCGGGCTGATTTCGCTTCCGAGCGGGCAATATCCGCCGACCACCGCGACGCCGGCGAACTGCGAGGTCAGCCGCTCGGCAAGGCGGCGTTCGAGCACGGCGCGATCGGCGTCCGACAAGGTCGCGACGAAGGCCTTGCGGGCGTCGAGCGCGGCGCGGCGCAGCGCCTCCTTGGACAATGGCTCCATCTCAGGCCGCTGGCCGGGTGAGCCGGGAGGTAAGGGCGTTGACCGCAAGATCCGTCTATCTTCGGCTATTCCGCCGCGGACGCCAATCCCAAACGAAGCGACCTGGTTTTCGGCGATTGCGCGGCCAGTTCAGAACTCAGAGGAAGGCAATCAGCGTTCCGACGGAAATGACCAGCGCGGTCAGCGCGACGGGCAGGCGGGGGCGGTCGAGCTCCAACATCGTTCGTCTCCTCGCGAGCAGCGACATCGGGGAAGTACAGGAAGTCGCTTCGGCTCGCGGGTCCGAGCTACGCGGATATGGTTAACGAATGGCTAAGGGCCGTCCCTAAGTCTTTGCGATCCAATGCAAACAACACCAGAGGCCGAATACGGCTTGGGTCCGGGGCTGACATAGCGGGTGACGGGACCGCCGTGGCCGTTTGCCCTAAAATCCTCTGACGCCACAAACGTCAGGTGGGCGCCGTGTGATCCGGACCAGGGTCCGGGCAGGGACAGCTCCCATTTGGATTCTAAGCCTCAGGGATTTTCCGAAGGCTCGCACCGGGCAGTTCCCGTCGAACCCGATCTAGGGGTTGGACCCGTCTCGCTCAAGAGCCTCGGCCAGCGATTCGAGGCGGTCGGCAAGCGTTTCCGCGCGCCGCGCGAGCTCGGGATCGGGCCCGGCGGATGGCGCCGGGGGAGCCGCGTCGGGCCGATTCTCGATCATCTGGTCGGCCAGGAGCAGCGAGGCGAACAGGAACTGACGCGCCTCGCTGAGCGTGCCGAGGCCGGCCAGCGCCTCGCGGCTCTTGGCGTCGACAAGCCGGGCGGCGGTGCGGAGATTCTCCTCCTCGCCCTCGCGGCACGCGACCTGGTAGGTGCGTCCGGCGATGCTGAGGTCGACCATCGCGGCCATCAGGCGGCGGCCTGGCGAATCAACTCGTCGAGCTCCTCGACCACTTCGCGCACCTTCGCCCGCAGCTCCTCGTCGCGGCCCGGCGCCGGCTCGCGCGTGGCGAGCGCATGCTCGACCCGCTGGAGGGCGCGTTCGGCGCGGTCAAGGGCTGCGGAGAGCGACGCATCGTCCATGGATTTGCAGCTACGCAACTTCCCGATTCCGGGCAAGCTTTGACGGCGCGGATTAGGCGGCTAAGGGGCATGGCATCCGCGGCCTGAGTCCGGGCCGAAACGATCCCGACCCACGGAGCGACATGCAGCCGACCCAACGCCGCCTCGCCAACGCGATCCGGGCCCTTGCGATGGACGCCGTCGAGGCAGCCAACAGCGGCCATCCGGGAATGCCGATGGGCATGGCCGACGCGGCGACGGCCTTGTTCACCAAGCATCTGAAGTTCGACGCCGCCGATCCGCACTGGCCGGACCGCGACCGGTTCGTCCTGTCGGCGGGGCACGGCTCGATGCTGATCTACGCCTTGCTCTACCTGGCCGGCTACGCCCGCCCGACGATCGACGACATCGAGCGCTTCCGTCAGCTCGGGAGTCCGTGTGCCGGGCACCCCGAGAATTTCGAGCTCGCCGGCGTCGAGGTCACGACCGGGCCGCTCGGCCAGGGCGTCGCCATGGCGGTCGGCATGGCGATCGCCGAGCGCCACCTGAATGCGGTCTACGGCGACGAGCTGGTCGACCACCGCACCTTCGTCATCGCCGGCGACGGCGACCTGATGGAAGGAGTCAACCACGAGGCGGTTGGGCTCGCCGGCCATTTGAAGCTCGGCCGGCTGATCGTGCTGTGGGACGACAACCGGATCACGATCGACGGCTCGACCGATTTGTCGCGGAGCGAGGACGTGGTCGCGCGGCACCAGGCGGCGGGCTGGCAGACGCTCGAGTGCGACGGGCTCGACGCGGGCAAGGTCAGCAAGGCGATCGAGCAGGCGATCGCCGACGAGCGGCCGAGCCTCATCCGGTGCAAGACGATCATCGGCTATGGCGCGCCCAACAAGCAGGGCACCGCGGCGACCCACGGCGCGGCGCTTGGGGCTGACGAAGTCGCGGCGGCG
This sequence comes from Sphingomicrobium sp., assembly GCA_035281125.1. GTDB lineage: Bacteria > Pseudomonadota > Alphaproteobacteria > Sphingomonadales > Sphingomonadaceae > Sphingomicrobium. The sequence continues at coordinate 16,287 of DATEEM010000050.1, forward strand.
CGTGCCGAGCTCGGCTGGACCGAGCCGGCGTTCGAGATCCCGGACGATGTGCTGACCGCCTGGCGCACGGCCGGCAAGCGGGGATCGGTCGATCGGGCGCTGTGGCTCGACCGGCTGGAGAGCAGCGGCCGCAAGGATGAATTTCTCGCCCGGTACGGCGGTCAAGTGAGCGACGCCTGGCTCAAGCCCTACCTCGACAAGCTGCTCGGCGAGCTGAAGCCGGTCGCGACCCGCAAGGCGTCGGAAATGGCGCTCGAGGCGATCAACGCGGCGATCCCCGCGACGATCGGCGGCTCGGCCGACCTCACCGGATCGAACAACACCAAGACCAAGGCGCTCGAGCCGCTGACCGCCGACAATTACGGCGGCCGCTACATCTATTACGGCATCCGCGAGTTCGGCATGGCCGCGGCGATGAACGGGATGGCGCTGCACGGCGGCGTGATCCCGTACGGCGGCACCTTCCTGGTGTTCACGGATTATGCGCGGCCGGCGATCCGCCTGAGCGCGCTGCAGCGGGCGAGGGTCATCTACGTGATGACCCACGATTCGATCGGCCTCGGCGAGGACGGGCCGACCCACCAGCCGATCGAGCATCTGCAATCCCTACGGGCCATGCCCCAGATCGCGGTCTATCGACCGGCGGACGCGGTCGAGACCGCGGAATGCTGGGCGCTCGCGCTGCAGAGCGACGAGCCGTCGGTGCTGGCGCTGACCCGCCAGAACCTCGAGCCGGTGCGCAAGGCGGCGTCGGCGGAGAACCTTTGCGCGCGCGGCGCCTATCGGCTGAAGGCCGCCGAGAACCCGCGCAAGGTGATCTTCGTCGCCACCGGCTCGGAGGTCTCGATCGCGCTCGGTGCGGCGAGCCTCCTTGAACAATCGGGGGTGGGTGCCGACGTGGTCTCCATGCCGTGCAGCGAAAGGTTCGACGCCCAGCCGCGGGAATATCGCGAGGACATCCTGCCCGATGTCAGCAACCGGGAGATCCTGCGCGTGTCGGTCGAGGCCGGGACGACCTTCGGCTGGGAGCGCTATACGGGACTTCACGGCCTCAGGATCGGCATCGACCGCTTCGGCGTGTCGGCGCCGGCGAGCGACGCTTATGCGCATTTCGGGCTGACGCCCGACGCGGTGGCGGACAAGGTCCGCGCGAAATTGAAAAGCTGATTCCGTTCGTCCCGACACGAACGGCTGAGGAGGAAATGGAATAATGACGAGAGTTGCAATCAACGGGTTCGGCCGCATCGGCCGGCTGGTGGCGCGGGCGATCCTCGAGCGTCCCGACTGCGGGCTCGAGCTGGTCAGCGTCAACGACCTTGCCGACGCCAAGGCCAACGCCTGGCTGTTCAAGCGCGACAGCGTGCACGGCAAGTTCCCGGGCGAGGTCGCGACCGACGGCAGCGACATCGTCGTCGACGGCAAGCGCATCCACGTCACCGCCGAGCGCGACCCCGCCAAGCTCCCGCACCGCGACAATGGCGTCGAGCTCGCGCTCGAATGCACCGGCTTCTTCACCGACCGCGCCGGCGGCGAAAAGCATCTCGAGGCGGGCGCGAAGCGGGTGCTCATCTCGGCCCCGGCCAAGGGCGTCGATCTCACCGTCGTCTACGGCGTCAACGAGGACAAGCTCAGCGCGGAGCACACGATAGTGTCGAACGCCTCGTGCACGACCAACTGCCTGGCGCCGGTCGCCAAGGTGCTGAACGACGCGCTGGGCATCGAGCGCGGGCTGATGACCACCGTCCACGCCTACACCAACGACCAGAAGATCCTCGACCAGATCCATTCCGACCTGCGGCGCGCGCGCGCCGCGGCGATGAGCATGATCCCGACCACGACCGGGGCGGCGCGGGCGGTCGGCGAAGTGCTTCCCGAGCTCAAGGGCAAGCTCGACGGCTCGGCGATCCGCGTGCCGGTCCCCGACGTCAGCCTGGTCGACCTGACCTTCACGCCGGGCCGCGAGACCAGCCGCGACGAAGTCAACCAGATCCTCAAGGCGGCATCGGAAACGCCGCGCCTCAAGGGCATCCTCGATTACACCGACGAGCCTTTGGTCTCGATCGACCTGATGCACACCAGCGCGAGCTCGACCGTCGACAGCCTCGAGACCGCGGTGATCGAGGGCAAGCTGGTCCGCGTGCTCAGCTGGTACGACAATGAATGGGGCTTTTCGAACCGGATGGTCGACACCGCGGCGGCGATGGCGAAGCTGGGGTGACGTGACGCATCGATTCAAGACGCTGGACGACCTGCCGGAAGAGCTGACCGGCAGAAGGGTGCTGGTCCGGGTCGACCTCAACGTGCCGATGGACGGCGCCAAGGTCACCGACGACACGCGGCTCCGCGCGATGCTGCCCACCGTGCTCGAGCTCAGCGACCGCGGAGCGATCGTCCTGCTGCTTTCCCACTTCGGCCGGCCCAAGGGCGAGACGCGCCCCGACATGTCGACCGCGCAGCTGGTGCTTCCAATCCACCGGCTGGCCGGCCGCTCGGTCCGGTTCATCGAGGATTGCGCCGGGCCGGAGGCCGAGCGCGCGATCGCGACCATGCTTCCGGGCAACATCGGCGTTCTCGAAAACACGCGGTTCCACGCCGGCGAGGAGAAGAACGATCCCGCGCTGGCGAAGGCGATGGCGGCGCTCGGCGACTATTATGTCAACGACGCCTTTTCCGCCGCCCACCGCGCGCATGCCTCGACCGAGGGCATCGCGCATTTGCTGCCGAGCTATGCCGGCCGGGCGATGGAAGCCGAGCTGAAGGCGCTCGAACGCGCGCTCGGCGAGCCCGAACGTCCGGTCGCCGCGGTGGTCGGCGGCGCCAAGGTCTCGACCAAGCTCGCCGTGCTCGGGCACCTCGTCGGCAAGGTCGATCACCTGATCATCGGCGGCGGCATGGCCAACACCTTCCTGGCCGCTCGCGGAATCGAGGTCGGCAAGAGCCTCGCCGAGCGCGAGCTGACGGGCGAAGCCGAGGCGATTTTCGACCGTGCGGAGGCGGCGGGGTGCACCATCCATCTGCCCTATGACGTGGTGGTGGCGATGGAATTCGCGCCCAACCCGCCCGGGCTGCGCACCGCCAACGTTCACGAGGTCGCCGCCGACGAGATGATCCTCGACGTCGGCCCGGCCGCGGTCGAGGCGCTCGCCGACGTGCTCAAGACGTGCCGGACCCTGGTGTGGAACGGGCCGCTCGGCGCGTTCGAGACCCCGCCGTTCGATGCGGCCACGGTGGCGCTGGCGCGGACCGCCGCGGCGCTGACCAAGGAGGGCTCCCTGGTCTCGGTTGCCGGTGGCGGCGACACCGTCGCCGCCCTCAACCATGCCGGCGTTACCCCGGATTTTTCGTTTGTCTCCACCGCCGGTGGGGCGTTTCTCGAATGGATGGAGGGCCGCACGCTTCCCGGCGTGGCGGCGCTCCGGCAGCAAGCAGAGGCAGAAGCATGAACCGGTCTGAAATGATGGCGAAGATGGAGCGAGGCGACGGATTCATCGCCGCGCTCGACCAGTCGGGCGGATCCACGCCCAAGGCGCTGAAGGGTTACGGCATCGAGGACAATGCCTGGTCCAGCGACGAGGAGATGTTCGACCTGATCCACCGGATGCGCGAGCGGATCATCACCGCGCCCTGCTTCGGGTGCGGCAAGGTCATCGGCGCGATCCTGTTCGAGCGCACGATGGACGGAACGGTCGGCGGCAAGCCGACCCCGCACGCCCTGATCGAGCGCGGCATCGTACCCTTCATCAAGATCGACAAGGGGCTCGAAGCCGAGGCTGACGGTGTCCAGCTGATGAAGCCGATGCCCGAGCTGACCGGGCTGCTCGAGCGGGCCAAGCAGCTCGACATGTTCGGCACGAAGGAGCGCTCGGTGATCAACCTCGCCAATCGCGCGGGCATCGCCGCCGCGGTGCGCCAGCAGTTCGACGTCGCGCGACAGGTGCTCGCCGCCGGAATGGTGCCGATCATCGAACCCGAGGTGAACATCAAGAGCCCTGAGCGCGATGCCGCCGACCGCATCTTGCTCGAGGAGATCATGGGCAATCTCGAGGAGGTCGGCGAGCGGGTGATGCTGAAGCTGTCGATTCCGGTCGAGGCGGGCCTGTTCCGGCCGCTGGTCGAGCATCCGAAGGTGCTGCGCGTCGTCGCTCTGTCGGGCGGCTTCAGCCGCGAGGAAGCGTGCCGCGAGCTGGCTCGCAACCCGGGGATGATCGCGAGCTTCAGCCGCGCCTTGCTGTCCGATCTTCGCCACCACCATGACGATGCGGAGTTCGACCGCACGTTGGGAACCGCGATCGACGAGATTTACGAAGCGTCGGTGGCGCGGGTGCCGGCGTGATCGTCAGCCCGTGCAAAAGCGGGGCATGAGGTGGACGACTTCGACCCGATCGACTTCGCGCCCCCGCCGCGCACGCAACCGGCGAGCCTGTATTTGATCAGCCCGCAGGAGGTCGGCGGCGCGTTCCCCGACCGCCTGAGGGGCGCGCTCGAGCCCGGCGTCGCGACTGCCTTCCAGCTGCGGGTGAAAGACACGCCGGAGGACGAGCTGGCCCGGTTGGCCGAGCCGCTGCAGCGCATTTGCGCAGACGCCGGCGTGGCGTTCATCGTCAACGACAGCATGCAACTCGCCAAGCGTCTTGGTGCCGACGGCGTTCACCTCGGTCAATCGGACGGCGACCCGCGCGAGGCGCGGGCGCTGCTCGGCCCGGCGGCGCAGATCGGCCGCACGTGCCACGACAGCCGGCACCTGGCGATGGAGGCGGGAGAGGCGGGCGCCGACTATGTCGCGTTCGGCGCGTTCTACCCGACCACGACCAAGCCTTCGAACTATCGCCCGCAGCCCTCGATCCTCAGCTGGTGGGCGACCTTGTTCGAAATCCCGTGCGTCGCGATCGGCGGGATCACGCCGGAAAACGGCAAGCCGCTGGTCGACGCCGGCGCCGACTTCCTGGCGGTGTGCCAGGCCGTGTGGGGCAAGGCCGACCCGGCCGCCGCCGCTGCTGCGTTCAGACCGTTATTCGACCAGAACTAGCGATCGTTTCTTAGAACAGGACGATCAGCAGGATGATCAGCAGAAGCAGTCCGCCAAGACCGATATACATGTGACTCTCCCATATCTTTTCGTTGCTTAGCGAAAGAACAACGGAGCTTGGCCCGCGGTTCCTCGCCTCAGCGCGCAATCTGCCCGATCATCGACCGCAGGGTCCGCGCATCCTCGATCGCATGGCCGTGGATATCGTTGTTGAAATAGCACCAGACGCTGCGGCCGGATCGCGCCTGCTCGATGCACCAGTCGCTCCAGCCTAGCAGCGCGGCTTCGGCGTAGCGGCCGTGATATTTGCCGGCCGTGCCGTGAAAGCGGACATAGGCGGTGCGCCCGCTCGCCCAAGGCGGGGATTCGAGACCTTTCATGTCGTGCGCGACAAAGCCCAGGCCGTGCCGGTCGAGCAGCGCGAGGACATCTTCGTCGTACCAGCTCTCGTGGCGGAACTCGACGACCTGCTCGAGGTCACGGGGGAGACGCGCGACGAACGCCGCGAGCCGGCCGAGGTCTTTGTGGAGGCTCGGCGGCAGCTGGTAGAGCAAAGGCCCGAGGCTCGGACCCAGGCAGCGGGCAAGGGCGATGAACCGTTCCACCTCCTCCGCGCACGCCGTCAGCTTCTTGAGGTGGGTGATGAAGCGGTTGACCTTGATCGCGTAGCGGAAGCCCGGCGGCGCCTTCTGACGCCAGCCGTCGAACGTCTCCGGCTTCGGCATGCGGTAGAAGCTGGCATTGATCTCGACCGTGTCGAATTCTTCCGCGTAGCGAGCGAACCAGCGCTTCTGCGCGAGGCCCTCGGGATAGAGCAGCCCGCGCCAGTGTCTGTACATCCAGCCCGAGCAGCCGACGCGGATCTTTCCCGTCATTGCGAGCGCAGCGAAGCAATCCAGGGGTGCCTGGATTGCCGCGTCGCCTTCGGCTCCTCGCAATGACGAGCAAGGGAAACCAACTCCGGCTTCATCGTTCCACCTCAACAACAGGGAATGAGGAGGGTTGCGGTGAAATATCTTGCCACCGCATTGTTCACGGCCGTCTTTACCGCGGTCGTGGTCAGCGCTTTCTGGATCTGGTTCTACAACGTGGTCCCCGGCGCGGCCGTGGCGGCCGACGGCGCGGTCACCGCCGCGGGCCAGAAGATCACAGTCGATCCCAAGGCGCAGCCACCGGTCACCCTCGCCGAAGGAATCTGGGTCGGGCCCGCCGGCCTCGCCATCCCCGTCCAGGGCGTCAAGCCCGGCGACCTCAGCGACACCTTCACGCAGGCCCGGGCGGGCGGGGCGCGAACGCATGACGCGATCGACATCATGGCCCCCGAAGGGACGCCGGTCGTCGCCGCGACCGACGGCACGGTCGAGAAGCTGTTCTACTCCGAAGGCGGCGGCGGGATCACCGCCTATGTCCGCTCGCCCGACCAGCGCTGGAGCTTCTATTACGCGCATCTGCAGGGCTATGCGCCCAGCCTCGCCGAGGGCCAGCAGGTGAAGCGCGGCCAGTTGATCGGCCGGGTCGGACATACCGGCAATGCCGCGGCCGCGGGGCCGCATCTCCATTTCGCGATCAACCGGATGCAGCCGGGCGAGAAATGGTACCAGGGCGCGCCGATCAATCCCTACCCGCTGCTTGCCGGGAAACAGGCCAGAGGCTAGGAGCGCCGCCTTCAACGAACAAAGCCGTTCGAGCTCAGGGCGAACGGGCGGTATGAGGCTCTTTGCACCATGAAAATCTCCGGCGTGGACATCCGTCCCGGCAACATCATCGAATATGAGGGCGGCATCTGGCGCGCCGTGAAGATCCAGCACACCCAGCCGGGCAAGGGCGGCGCTTACATGCAGGTCGAGATGAAGAACCTCATCGACGGTCGCAAGACCAACGTCCGCTTCCGCTCGGCCGAGACGGTCGAGCGCGTTCGCCTCGACACCAAGGACTATCAATATCTCTACCACGACGGCGACATGCTCGTGTTCATGGACAAGGACAGCTACGAGCAGGTGTCGTTGCCCCAGGACCTGCTCGGGGAGGCCGGCGATTTCCTTCAGGACGGGATGGACGTGGTCATGGAGCTCTACAACGAGCGCCCGATCAGCGTTCAACTGCCCGACCAGATCGAGGCGACGATCGTCGAAGCCGACGCCGTGGTGAAGGGCCAGACGGCAAGCTCGTCCTACAAGCCGGCGGTGCTCGACAATGGCGTCCGGGTGATGGTCCCGCCGCACATCACCTCGGGCACGCGGATCGTGGTCGACGTGTACAATCGGGAATATGTGAGGCGGGCGGAATAATGCCCTCTCTCCCGCGAGCGGGAGAGGGGGAATGGTAGCCCACTCCGGCCTGATCACCGTCATGACCCGCGCCGCGCGCAAGGCGGCGCCGCGCCTCAGGCGCGACTTCGGCGAGGTCGAGCAGCTGCAGGTCAGCCGCAAGGGCCCGGCCGACTTCGTCTCGATGGCCGACAAGCGCGCCGAAGCGACGATCGTCGAGGAATTGCGCAATGCCCGGCCCGACTGGGGCCTGCTGCTCGAGGAAGGCGGCGAGGTTGCGGGCAATCCCGACAAGCCGCGGTGGATCGTCGATCCCTTGGACGGAACCACCAACTTCCTTCACTCGGTGCCCCACTTCGCCATCTCGATCGCGGTCGAGGAGAAAAAGCCGGGCGGCGGCTCGGAAATCAGCCACGCTCTGGTCTACCAGCCGCTGACCGACGAAAGCTTCTGGGCCGAGAAGGGCCGCGGGGCGTGGCTTCAGGACGCGCGCCTGCGGGTGTCGGCGCGGCGGGACCTCAGCGAGAGCCTGATCGGCACCGGAATCCCGCACTGGGGCCGGGGCGATCCGGCGAGCTGGGCGAGGATCTACGGAGCGGTCGCGCCGCATGTCTCGGGCGTCCGCCGCTTCGGCTCGGCCGCGCTCGACCTGGCGTGGGTCGCGGCGGGCCGGATGGACGGCTTCTGGGAGGACGATCTCGACCCGTGGGACACCGCCGCCGGCGTGCTCCTGGTCAAGGAAGCGGGCGGCTTCGTGACCGATTTCCGCGGCGCCGACCGGTCGTTCGAGCGGCGCGAATATGTCGCCGGTTCGGCGGCGATCCACAGCAAGCTGCAAAAGCTGGTCGCGGGCGCGTTGAGATAGTTGCGGCCTGCAACCCGCTGGCCTAAAGCCCCGCCAAGTTTTCGAGCCCCCGGAGTATCCCCTTGGCAAGCGTCGCCGCAGGCTACCTGCCGATCCTGCTGTTCCTCTTCATCGCCGTCGGCCTTTCCGCCGGCTTCGTCGTGCTGCCCATGCTCGTCTCGCGGCTGACCGGCGTGCACAAGCCGGACCCGCAGAAGCTCAGCGAATATGAATGCGGCTTCCCGGCGTTCGAGGACGCCCGGGCCGAGTTCGACGTCCGCTTCTACCTGGTCGCGATCCTGTTCATCGTGTTCGACCTGGAGGCCGCCTTCCTGTTCCCGTGGGCGGTCAGCCTCGACTTCACCCAATGGACAGGCTGGGCCGCGATGATGATCTTCCTCGCCGAGCTCGCGCTTGGCCTTGCATATGCGTGGAAGAAGGGTGCGCTCGAATGGGAGTGATGCTCCGTCCCGGCGAAGACCCGATGCCGACCGAGGAGGAGCTGGCGCGGCTCGCCGGCCTGGTCCCCGGCGACGTCGACCGCAAGCACCTCGAGGAGCTTCGCCGCAACCTCGACGAGAAGGGGTTCATGGTCACCACGACCGAGGACCTGTTCACCTGGGCGCGGACGGGTTCGCTGTGGTGGATGACCTTCGGCCTCGCCTGCTGCGCGGTCGAGATGATCCATGTGAACATGCCCCGCTATGATCTTGAAAGATTTGGCGCCGCGCCGCGCGCCAGCCCGCGCCAGTCGGACGTAATGATCGTCGCCGGGACGCTCTGCAACAAGATGGCCGCGCCGCTGCGCCGGGTCTACGACCAGATGAGCGAGCCGCGCTACGTGATCTCGATGGGCAGCTGCGCCAACGGCGGCGGCTATTACCATTACAGCTATTCGGTGGTGCGCGGCTGCGACCGCATCGTGCCGGTGGACATTTACGTGCCGGGCTGTCCGCCGACCGCCGAGGCCCTGCTCTACGGGATCCTCCAGCTGCAGCGGAAGATCCGCCGCGAAGGGACGATCGAGCGGTGAGCATTGCGCTGCACGTTCCCCGCACCGCTCCGAACGACGGCGTGGTCGCTGCCGCGGCGAAGGCGCTCGGCGACTCCGTCCTCGGCGTCGCGGAGCTTGTCGGGGAAATCACCCTGACCGTGAAGCGGGACGAAATCGTGAGCGTGCTTAAGGCGCTGCGCGATACTCCTGGGCTCGAATATCAGCAGCTGATGGAAATCGCGGGGGTCGATTATCCCGACCGCGCCGAGCGCTTCGAGGTCGTTTATCATCTGCTGTCGCTGACCAAGAACCGGCGCATCAGCGTGAAGGTCTCGACCGACGAGGCGACGCCGGTGCCCAGCGTCACCGGCCTGTGGCCCGTCGCCGGCTGGCTCGAGCGCGAGGTGTTCGACATGTACGGGGTCGCGTTCGCCGGGAACGCGGACCTGAGGCGGATCCTCACCGACTATGGCTTCGAGGGTTACCCGCAGCGCAAGGACTTCCCGCTGACTGGCCACGTCGAGCTGCGCTATTCCGAGGCGGAGAAGCGCGTCGTCTATGAGCCGGTGCAGTTGCCGCAGGACTTCCGCACCTTCGACTTCCTGATGCCGTGGGAAGGCCCGGAATATATGCTGCCGGGCGACGAGAAGGCGACCGCGCAGGCCGCCGGTGCGCCGTCGCCCGCGGCGCCGCCCAATGCGCCGTCGAGCGAGAATGCGAAGTCCCCGGCGAAGACAGCGAAGACCACCGATGGGCCTTCGGATACCGGCGCGGGCAAGCCGGCCAACGCGCAGGCGACCAGGGAAGCGCGCAAGCCGCGCAAGGCCAAGGCCGCGAGCGAGGTCAGCAAGAAGCCGCGGGGGAGGAAGTGACCGACGTCCACACCGAGGAGCGGGCGCGCAAGCGCCAGGTCGAGCTCAGCGTCGGCGGCGCCGGCGAGGGCGCGTCGCTCGACGAGAGGCGGCCCGGCGACGACAAAATCTCCAATTACACGATCAACTTCGGGCCCCAGCACCCGGCCGCGCACGGCGTCCTGCGGCTGATCATGGAGCTCGACGGCGAAATCGTCGAGCGCGTCGACCCGCACATCGGCCTGCTCCACCGCGGCACCGAGAAGCTGATCGAGTACAAGACCTACGCCCAGGCGCTGCCCTATTTCGACCGGCTCGATTATTGCTCGCCGATGTGCATGGAGCACAGCTTCGTGCTGGCGATCGAGAAGCTGATGGGCCTCGAGATCCCGCCCCGCGCCCAGTACGTCCGCACCCTGATGGCGGAGCTGACGCGCATCTCCAACCACATGCTGAACCTCGGCAGCCACATCATGGACGTCGGGGCGATGACCCCGAACCTGTGGCTGTTCGAAGTGCGCGAGGACACGCTGCAATTCTACGAGCGCGCGTCGGGCGCGCGGATGCACGCCAATTACTTCCGCGTCGGCGGCGTGCGCTACGACCTCACCGAGGCGATGCTCGCGGACCTCGGCGACTGGCTAGACAACCGGCTGCAGCTGTTCGAGGACGCGATCGCGCTGGTCGCCGACAACCGCATCTTCAAGCAGCGGAACGTCGACATCGGCACGGTCAGCAAGGAGGATGCGATCGCCTGGGGCTTCTCCGGCCCGATGATCCGCGCCTCGGGCGTGCCGTGGGACATCCGCCGTTCGCAGCCCTACGAAGTCTATGACCGGATGGAGTTCGACGTGCCGGTCGGAACGAACGGCGACTGCTACGACCGCTTCCTCGTTCGGGTCGAGGAAGTGCGGCAGTCGGCGCGGATCATGCGGCAATGCCTGGAGCAGATGCCCAAGGGGCCGGTCGCGACCGACGACCGCAAGGTGTTCCCGCCGTCGCGGGCGGAGATGAAGACCTCGATGGAAGCCCTGATCCATCACTTCAAGCTCTACACCGAGGGCTATCACGTGCCCGCGGGCGAGGTGTACGTCGCGACCGAGAGCCCCAAGGGCGAGTTCGGCGTCTATCTGGTCGCGGACGGGACCAACCGGCCCTATCGGTGCAAGATCCGCCCGACGGGTTTCTCCCACCTGCAGGCGATGGACTTCATGATGAAGGGCCACATGCTGGCCGACGTCACCGCGGTGCTGTCCGCGATCGACGTCGTATTCGGGGAGGTCGACCGATGATCCTCATGATTCTTCTGGCTGCCGCGGCGCCACCGGCGGCGGTGCACACCGACGGCATTGCGATGGCGAAACGCCTGACCGCCGCGATCAAGGGAGAAGCCGAGTACCAGGCCGGCGATTTCGCGCGGCCGCTCGAGCCGGCCGACAAGGCGGCTCTTCACCAGTTCGCGCGGTGCAAGGTCAGCAGGATCACCTACATGCTGACCGCCGATCCCAACGAGCCGAACACCTACTTCACGAATCGCGACGAGGTGCTGGTCGGATTCAATTGCAAGGGCGTGCCGTCAGACAGTCCGGCGGCCATTTCCCTCTACTTGAAGGACGGCAAGATCGCGACGATCGAAACCCACAATGCCGACCTGATGAAGGCGCACTGATGGCCGGCCAAGCCTCCATTCTCGACGACGCGCGGCAGCGCGCGGCCTGGGAAGGCTTCGCCTGGACCGACGCCCATGCGGCGAAGGCGAAGGAGATCGTCGCCCGCTATCCCGAGGGGCGGCAGATGTCGGCGGTGATCCCCTTGCTCGACCTTGCCCAGCGGCAGGTCGGCGCGGAGACGCAGACCCAGGGCTGGCTGCCGATCCCGGTGATGGAGTTCGTCGCGAACGAGCTCGGCATGCCCTACGTCCGCGTGCTCGAGGTCGCGACCTTTTACACCATGTTCAACCTCGCGCCGGTGGGCCGCTTCCATGTCCAGGTGTGCGGGACGACGCCGTGCATGCTGCGCGGCTCCGACGACGTGCTCGAGGCCTGCTACAAAAGGGGCCTGAGGAAGGGCGCGACGACCGACGACGGCTTGTTCACCTTGACCGAGGTCGAGTGCCTCGGGGCCTGCGCCAACGCGCCGATGGTCCAGATCAACGACGACAATTACGAGGACCTGACCGAAGAGAGCATGGGCGCGATCCTCGACGCGCTCGCCGCCGGCCAGGAGCCCAGGCCCGGCCCGCAGGTCGACCGCACGACCAGCTGTCCCGAGGGCGGCCCGACCACGCTCAAGAAAATGGCCGAGCGCAATTATGATTATCGGGGGCAGTGGTGAAGCGCGTCCAAGCCGTCATCCCGGCGAAGGCCGGGACCCCAGAGAGAGTGCGCAGAAGCGGCCGTGGAGGGCGTGTTTTGTCCATGGCAGCGCATCTTCGTCCTGAGATCCCGGCCTTCGCCGGGATGACGGAGGTGGCGCAATGAAAGACATCGTCAAGGTCATCGTCGCCATCCTGGTGATCGTCATCGCCTGGAAGCTGCTCAAGGGCATCATCGGCCTGCTGGTCGGCCTCGCGATCGCGGGTCTGATCCTCTACGGCGGCATGAAGCTCATCGAAGGGCCGAGGCGCTGATGGAGATCCTCGCCGTCATCCTTGCG
>DATEEM010000051.1:0-3735 GCA_035281125.1 Sphingomicrobium sp.
ATGGTCGGCTGGTGGACCGGCTTTCCCTACTGGCTTTCGGTTGCCGTCATCGCCATCGGCGGCATTCTCGGCGTCATGTATTCCGTGCCCTTGCGGCGCGCGCTCGTCACCGGTTCGTCCCTTCCTTATCCTGAAGGCGTCGCGGCGGCCGAGGTGCTGAAGGTCGGCGCCGGGGTCGGCGGGGCCGAGGAAAACCGCAGGGGCCTCGCCGCGATGATCGGCGGCTCGCTCCTTTCCGCTCTCTACCCGCTGCTCGCGCGCATGCGATTCGTCTCCGACACTGCGACCGGGACGTTCAAAATCGGATCGGGCGCGACGACCCTCACCGCCGGCCTGTCCATGGCCTATGTCGGCGTCGGCCACCTCGTCGGACTTACCGTCGGCCTCGGCATGCTGGCCGGGATCATCATTGGCTTCCTGGTTCTGTTGCCCATCTACACGGCCGGCGGGCCGCCTGCGGGCACTGAGCTCGCGGATTTCGTCGGCGCGGTGTTCCGCGACAAGGTCCGCTTCGTCGGCGCGGGCGCGATCGGCGTGGCCGCCATCTGGACCTTGTTGAAGGTCATCGGGCCGATTGCGCGGGGCATCGTCGCCGCGCTCGCCGCCAATCGCACGCGCCGCTCGGGCGGGAACGAGAGCCTCGACATCACCGAGCGCGACATGCCGATCACCATCATCGGGGCGGTGATCCTGCTCTCGATGATCCCGATCGGGCTGCTGCTTTACGCGTTCGCGAACACCGACCCGATCGCTTCCAACCCCGGCGCGACCCTCGCGTTCAGCATCATCTACGTACTCGTCATGGGCGTCATCATCGCTGCCGTGTGCGGCTACATGGCCGGGCTGATCGGCGCTTCGAACAGCCCGATCTCCGGCGTCGGAATCCTTTCGGTGCTCGGCATTGCCCTGATCCTCGCGCTCCTCTTTCCGGGCGTGGACGCGGATATGACCAAGTCGCTTGTCGCATTCGCTCTGTTCGTCACGTCGATCGTGTTCGGCGTCGCCACCATCTCCAACGACAATCTTCAAGACCTCAAGACCGGGCAGCTGGTCGGCGCGACGCCATGGCGCCAGCAGGTGTCGCTCGTGTTCGGCGTGATCTTCGGCGCGGTCGTGATCCCGCCGGTGCTCAGCCTGCTCAACACCACGTTCGGGTTCGTCGGCGCGCCGGGAGCCGGCCCCGATGCGCTGGCCGCGCCGCAGGCGGCGTTGATCTCCGCCATCGCGCAAGGCGTGCTCGGCCATACGCTCGACTGGGGGCTGATCGGCCTCGGCGCCCTGATCGGGGTCGTCGCCGTTCTCGCGGACGAGGGGCTGCGCCGCTCGAAGCGCGGCGCGCTGCCGCCGCTCGCCGTCGGCATGGGCATCTATCTGCCGGTCGGCGTCACCGCGCTGATCGTCGTCGGCGCGGTGATCGGGCATTTCTATGACCGGTGGGCAGAACGCCAGGCCGACCCCGGTTTCGCGCAGCGGATGGGCGTGTTGACGGCAACCGGCCTGATCGTCGGCGACAGCCTGTTCAACGTCGTGTTCGCCGGCGTCGTCGCCGCCGCGGACGATCCAGACGCGCTGGCGGTGATGCCGGAGGGCGCGTGGCAAACGCCGGTCGGGGCCTTGCTGTTCGTCGGGGCACTGCTGTGGCTTTATTCGCGCACACGCCGCCAGGCGGCGCAGCCGCTAGCCGCCTAGAACCGTTCGCCGCAGCGCGGCCGGCTCGATCGGCGCCGCGCCGCCCTCGGCGGCGTGCACCAGCTCGACGATCCGGCGGTTGACGGAGGCGTCCGCTCCGCATTCCGTTGCCAGGCGCACCAGTTCGCCGTTGAGAAAGTCGATCTCGGTCTTGCGGCCGGCGGCGAGGTCGTCGGCCATGGACGAGCGCGCCTTGGCGTCGATTTTCTGGATTCGCAGGAAGAGATTGTTGAACAGCCAGTCGGGCGAGCCGATCACCGTCGGCAGCAGCCGCGGCGGGACCGGGCCGATCTTCGCCGGCCGGATTCCGGCCTTTGCGAGCAGGCGCAGGCCCTCCCGCATCGAGGCCGCGACGACCCGCCTGTAGTCCCGATTCCGCAGCTGCTCGACCAGCGTCCGGCCGGACAGCGCATTGACCGCGTTGTTGAGGTTGATGAGCAGCTTGCCCCAGGCGACGGCGAGCATGTCGTCCGCCAGCCGCAGCGAGGCCGGCCCGTCGCCGACGCGCTCGGCCAGCGCCTTGGTCTCCGCGCGGCGCTCTACCCACATCTCGCCGGCGACGCCCTTGTGGAAATGCCCGTCGCCGAGATAGGCGACGTTGAACGGCACCATCCCGCGCACGACCCGGAACTGGCCGTCCAGCTCGCGGATCAGCGCGTCGAAACTGCTGACGCCGTTCTGGAAGCTGATCACCAGCGCGCCTTCGCGACCGTGCTGCGCGATCTCGCGCGCGGCGTTGGTCGTGGCGCCGCCTTTTACGCACAGCAGGATGACGTCCGCGTCGGCCAGCGCCGCGGGTACGCAGGCGTAGTCGACGTCGCGAAGCTGGACTTCCCAACCCGAATGGTCGGTCAGCTTGAGCCCGTGATCGCGGATGTCGTGCGCGATGCGCGGCCGCCCGACGAAGCTGACCGGGACGCCCGCCGCGGCCCAGGCGCCGCCGATGAAACAGCCGACCGAGCCGGCGCCGAGGACCGCGATCCTATCCGCGGCCACGATAAGGGGACACGCCCTGGTCGGGCAGCCACAGGCCTGCGGGCGGCGCGCCCGACTGCCAGAAGACGTCGATCGGGATCCCGCCGCGCGGATACCAATAGCCGCCGATGCGCAGCCATTGCGGCTTCATCTCCTCGGTCAGCCGCTGGCCGATCCCGACCGTGACGTCTTCGTGGAACCCGCAATAGTTGCGGTAGCTGCTGAGGAACAGTTTCAGGCTCTTGCTCTCGACGATCGTCTCGCCCGGCGCATAGTCGATCACCAAATGCGCGAAGTCGGGTTGGCCGGTGACCGGGCACAAAGAGGTGAATTCCGGCGCGGCGAACCGCACCAGATAGAGCGCGCCGGGCCGCGGGTTGGGCACATAATCGAGCACCGCCTCGCCGGGCGAAGCGGGCAAAGCGCTCGGCTTGCCGAGATGCGTCGTCTCCATCGTGCGGTGCGACCTAGCAGGACGCGTCGACCAAGCCTATCCTTCGCCCATGGACTCCCTCGTTTCGACCGAATGGCTGGCGACGCACCTCGGCGAACCCGGCCTCGTCCTCGTCGATTGCTCGTGGCACATGCCGGCGAGCGGGCGCCGCGGCCGCGACGAATATCTCGCCGCCCACATCCCGGGCGCGCGGTTCCTCGACATCGATGCGGTCAGCGACCGCTCCCACCCGGCGTCGCACATGCTGCCCAGCGCCGCGGACTTCGGTGCGGCGATGGAAAGTCTCGGCATCGGGCGCGACGAGCGCATCGTCGTCTACGACAATTCGCCGACGCGGACCGCGGCGCGCGGCTGGTTCATGCTGCACCATTACGGCGCCGAGCAGGTCGCGATCCTCGACGGCGGCTTCCAGAAATGGGTCGCCGAGGGGCGAGCGACCGAAAGCGGCGAACCCGAGCCTCGCGCCGCCCGCTTCGAGGCCCAGGCGCGCTCCGACGAAGTGGTCAGCAAGGATCAGATCCTGACCGGCGCGATCACTCTGCCCCTGCTCGACGCCCGCAGCCGAGAGAGGTTCGAGGGCAGCGCGCCGGACCCGCGCCCGGGAGTCGAGCCGGGCC
>DATEEM010000052.1:0-14027 GCA_035281125.1 Sphingomicrobium sp.
TGCTTCATCTGCTGTGGGACCTGAAGCTCAAGGTCGGCCACTCGATCCGCTCGGTCCCTCAGCTAATGACGCTCGCCAGGAAGGACATGACCGTGCGCACCGCCTTCCTCGAAGCGCGGTGGTTGTGGGCCGATGCGAGGCTGTTCGACGCGGCGGCGGCGCGCTTCCGCAAGGAGATCGTCGCCGGGACGGCCGCCGAGTTCGTCGCCGCCAAGCTTGCCGAGCGGGACGCCAGGCACGTTCGCATGGGCGACAGCCGCTACGTCGTCGAACCGAACGTGAAGGACGGCAAAGGCGGGCTTCGCGACCTCCATGCCCTCTACTGGATCGGCAAATATGTGCACGGCGTTGAGCGGCCCGCCGACCTGGTCGGCGCGGGCCTGCTAAGCGCCGCGGAGTTCCGCAGGTTTGACCGTGCCGAGCGCTTCTTCTGGTCGGTGCGCTGCCATTTGCACCAGCTCGCCGGCCGCGCCGAAGAGCGGCTCAGCTTCGAATATCAGCCGCGCATCGCGTCCGTCATGCGTTACGCCGACCGGCCGGGGAAGTCGTCCGTCGAGCGGTTCATGCAATTCTATTTCCTCAACGCCAAGGCGGTCGGCGACCTCACCGGCCTGTTCCTCGCCCAGCTCGATGAGCAGTTAGCGGCCAAGGGTTTCCGCTTCGCGCTTCCGGCGATCCGTCGGCGGCCGAAGCGGCTCGCCGGCTTCGTGCTCGATCGCGGACGGATCGCGATTCCGTCCGACGACTTCTTTCAGGCCGACCCTATCCGGTTGATCGAGGTCTTCGCGATCGCAGCGCGTGAGCGACTCGAGGTCCACCCGAGCGCCATGCGCGCGGCAGCGCGCGATTCGGCGCTCATCGACCGCGCCGTCCGTCAGGACCCGCGCGCCAACGCCTTGTTCCTGGAGGTGCTGACCTGCGTCAACTCGCCCGAGTTGGTGCTCCGGTGGATGAATGAGGCGGGCGTCTTCGGCCGGTTCGTTCCCGACTTCGGCCGGGTCGTCGCGCAGATGCAGTTCGACATGTACCATCATTATACGGTCGACGAGCATTCGATCCGCGCGATCGGCCTGCTCGCCCAGATCGAGCGCGGCGAGCTCAAGACCGACCATCCGCTGTCGACCGCGATCATCAAGCAGATCGCTTCCCGCCGCGTCCTCTATGTCGCCGTCCTTCTCCACGACATCGCCAAGGGCCGCGGCGGCGACCATAGCGTGATCGGCGCCGAGATCGCGCTGAAGCTCGCCCCGCGCTTCGGGCTCGACCGGGCGGAAACCGAAGCCGTGTCGTGGCTCGTGCGGCATCATTTGCTGATGTCGTCGACGGCGTTCAAGCGCGACCTCGCCGACCCCAAGACGATCGAGGATTTCGTGCGCCAGGTGCAAAGCCCGGAGCGGCTGCGACTGTTGCTGATCCTGACCGTGGTCGACATCCGGGCGGTCGGACCGGGCATCTGGAACGAATGGAAGCGCATGCTGCTTCGAACCTTGTTCGAATCGGCCGAGGAGCGCCTCCGGCTCGGCCACAAGCAGCATGGCCGCGCCGAGCTGGTCGAGGTCCGGCAGAACGAGCTGGCGGCCGAGCTCGGCTGGAAAGCGAGCGCGGCGCGTGCCCACGCGAGACGGCTTCCCGACAGCTACTGGCTGGCCGAGCCGCTCGCCTGGCAGGTCGCCAACGCCAGGCAGGTCGCGGCGGCCGAGGCGCATATCGGCGATCCGGTTCCGAGCGTCGTCGCCGAAGAGGATGCGGCAAGCGGCGCGACCCGGGTCAGCGTGTTCACGCCCGATCGCGAAGGCCTGTTCTACCGGATCTGCGCCGGTCTCGCCTCGGCCGGCGCGAACATCGTCGACGCCCGAGTGCACACGACCCGTGACGGAATGGCGCTCGATAATCTGCTCGTCCTTGACTCGCGCGGGCGATCCTATGCGGACCGGCGTCTGCGCGGCCGCCTCGTGAAGTCGGTCGAAGCGGCGCTGTCCGGCCAGCCGCCGGCGATCCCCGCGGCGGAGCGCGGCCGGCCGCGAAGCCCCGCCTTTCGGTTTGCTCCGACGGTTTTCGTCGCCGACCGGGCATCCAGCCGAACCAGCGTCGTCGAGGTCAATGCGCTCGATCGTCCGGCGCTGCTCGCCAGCCTAGCCGCGGCGATCCATGCGCAGGGCCACCGGATTCACTCTGCGCACATCGCCACCTACGGCGAGCGCGCCGTCGACGTCTTCTACCTGACCCGCGCCGATGGGAAGAGGCTTGACGACGCCGACATCGAGCGTCTGCGCGCGTCGCTGCTGGAAGCAGCGGGCTCAAACCGGGCGCTCGCCGCCTAGCTCAGGCGGAAAGCCCCACCGCGAGCAGTGGGGCCCCCGCGATGCGCTCGGTGGAGCGCTCTAGTTGCCGCGCTCTCCCCGCTCGGCCGGAGGCGGCGGCGGAGGCGGCGGCGGGGGAGGCGGCGGCGGCGGCGGCTCAACCGCGGGCGGCGGCGGTGGAGCGGGCGGCGGCGCGTAGACCGGAGCGGGCGGCGGCGCGGCCCATTTCGCTCTCAGCGTGACGCCGAAGGTCCGCGGCTCGCCGAGGAACGCGCCGAACAGCTGGGTCGCGCGGAACGGAACCGAGGTCGAAGCGCCACAGAATCCACGGATCGCGCCGCGCGTCGTGCAGCCGCCCTGGATCGGGGCGTCGAACGCAACCTGCAGATAATCCTCGTTGAGGATGTTCTGGCCCCACAACTCGACCGCCCACATGTCGTTGCGACCGCGGATTCCGACGCGGGCATTGAACACTTGGTAACCGTCCTGGATCTTCTCCAGGTCGAGGTCGGAGCCGGTATTGTAACTGCTCACGAACCGGCCATCGACGTAGAAGAGCGCGCGCATGCCACTCCCACCGATCGGCGGGGTCCATGCTACCGAGGCCGTGCCCGTCCACTGCGCCGAGTTGGAGATGCGGCGACCCGGGAGCTGGAACAAGGCGTTGGTAAGCGCCCGCCCGTCCGCGCCGACCAGGTTCTTGCGATACTTCGTATTGGCCCAGACGAGGCCGCCGTTGATCGCCAGGTCGGGCAACGGCCGGGTGAAGACCTCAAGCTCGACGCCGTAGCTCTTGACGCCGGCGCGGCTCTTCCCGGTGCACGCGCCCGTCAGCGCGCTATTGTCTTCGTCGGCGCCGCCGAGGTCCTCGCTGCAGCTGTTGATATTCTCGACCACGAAATTGAGGCCGTTGAAGGTATTCAGCTGGAAGTTCTTGAACAGCTGGTGGAAGGCCGCAACGTTGATGTCGACGCCGGGGCCATTGTATTTCGCGCCGACCTCGAACGCGTCATTGGTCTCCGGCTTGAACTGAAGGTTGGCGCCCGAGGCAATGATTCCCTGGCAACCGGTCTGGGCCGCGCTGACGCAAATCGCGCCGTTGCCCGACAACGGCGGGTTGCTGAGCACGGCGGTCGGCAACGTCGGCGGCGTGATCGGCTGGGCCCGCCACAGCGCCGAGCGGTCGAGGTTGAACCCGCCGGCCTTGTACCCCCGGGCATAGCTGACATAGGTCAGCAGGCGGTCGGTCGGCTTGTAGCTGAGCACGACCGTGCCCGACAGCTTGGACTCGCTCTTCGTGTCGTCGATCTCCAGGAACCCGCCGGGAATGCCCGGGCTTACGCACGGAAGCGTCTGCAGCGACGTGCCGGAGAACGCGACGCACAAGGTGTTGTTGTCCGCCAGCTCGGCATCGAGCTCCTTCTTTTCGTGCGTGTAGCGCGCGCCGACCGTCAGCTTCAGCCGGTCGGTGATCGAGAAGATATTGTGAGTGAAGATTGCCCAGTTGTTGCTCGACTGGTCATAGACATCGTCGAGCATCGTCCCGTTCAGCGTCAGCAGCGGGCTGCTGAGGTTGGAGAAGCCGCTGTTAGTGAAGGTCGGGCCGTTGAACGGAGCCAGCCGCGCAAATGCCCGGAACACCGGCTGCTGCGCGGCCGGGAGAAGGCCGACGATCGCGCCCGATGTGGCCTGGTTGAAGCAGGTCCCGCCGCCCGCTGCGCCGGGCTGGACCAGCGATGCGCCGAGCGCCTGGACCGCCGGCACGCCCGATGCGATCAGGCCCTGGGCGAAACTGTTGGCGACGAGACAGTTGGCATAGCGGGAATAATCGTTGCCGTAGGCCAGATTGTCTTTCAGCCGCAGCTTTTCGTTCGCGTAATAGCCGCCGATCAACCAGTCGAGCTTGTTGTTGAATGCCGTCCCCTGCAGCCGAAGCTCCTGGGTGAAGGTCCTGAACCGGTTGTACGCGCTACCGTCGTCATCGCGGTAGAGGATGTCGAGCTGGTTGAAGTCGGCATCCTGCCCGCGGATGTACTTGTTGTAGCGCCACGCCGTGATCGAGGTCAGCTCGGCGAAGCCCATGTCGAGAACGCCCTCGCCGGAAACGCCGCCGTCGGTCACGTCGCTTCGATAGCTCCGGTTCGGGGTGATCGAGACCCGCCGCTTGAACGTGTCGTCCTGGATGAGCGCGCCCGGCGGCAAGGCGTTCTCGATTGCCGCGATCGTCGACGGCGCTTCCACCGCGCTGCTGCCCGTGCCGACCGTGTCGTGAGTACGGAGATAGGGCGCGCCGCAGCATTCCTCGTCGCGCTTGGTGTAATCGCCGATCAGCCGGAAAGAGAAATTGTCGCTCGGCTGGTAGAGGAGCTGGCCACGAAGCATCCAGCGGTCGCGGTCGTTGATCCGCCGCCCGGACACGACGTCCTTGAGGAAGCCATCGCGCCGCAGGAACACGCCGTCGAGCCGCGCGGCCACGGTGTCCGTGATGGGACCGGTGAGGCTCAGTTCGGCCCGGCGCATGTCGTAGTTGCCGATGTCGATCTGGCCCGCGACCTCGACGTTGAACCGCGGCTTGGCGGTGATGATCGAAATCAGGCCGGCCGACGTGTTGCGGCCGAACAGGGTTCCCTGCGGCCCGCGCAGCACCTCGATCCGGTCCAGCGGCCCGAGTTCGGTGAGGGCGACGCCGGCGCGCGAGCGGTAGACTCCGTCGATGAACACGCCGACCGAGCTTTCGAGCCCGGGATTGTCGCCGACGGTGCCGATGCCGCGGATACGGGCCACGCCCGCGCCCGCTTCGGACGAAGTCGAGGAGACGAGCAGCGACGGGGCGACCTGATTGAGCTGCCGGATGTCGCTGGCGCCGGTATATTCGAGCTGTTGGGCGGTGACGGCGCTGACCGCCATCGGCACGTCCGACAGCGCTTCGTTGCGTCGGGTCGCGGTAATGACGATGTCGCCGGTGTCGACCGGCCGCTGCTCGACCGCTTGGTCGTCGACGGCCGCGCCCTCGGTCGCGCTCGGAGTTGGCTGGGCAGTCCCCTGATCTGTGTCCGTCGTCGATTGCGAGGTGTCTTGGCCGATGGCCGGAGATGCAAATGTGACGAGCGCTGCCGACAGCAGCCACACCGACTTGCGCATGTTTCTCTCCCCTGTTGGAGCACGCTCCAGCGGGCGAGGCTAATCCCGAAAATGCCGCAAAGGAAGCGCCCGCCGCGACAAAGCGGCGCGCTGCAGCAATTTGGCAACAGCAGTGTAAGTAAGGGCGATCCGGCTAGGCGTAGCTTTCGAGGTAGCCGCAGCGGCGACAGCGGAACGTGGTGACGTCGAGCTTGTCCTTTCCGCGCGTCTTGAGACCGGTCCAGATGCTGCGCTCCGGTTCGCCTTCGATCCACTTGGCGACCGTCCGGGTCCCATAGCCTTCGTCGACGATATAGCCCGGTTCCATCGAGCCGCCGCAGCGCGGGCAGTCGGAAGGCCGGCTCGCCATCGGCTATTTCGGCGCGAGGACCATCAGCATCTGGCGGCCTTCCATTCGCGGATGGGCCTCGATCTTGGCCAGGTCCGCGGTCTGCTCCTGGACCCGCCGAAGCACCGCCATGCCGAGCTCGCCGTGCGCCATCTCGCGGCCGCGGAAGCGCATGGTGACCTTGACCTTGTCGCCCTCCTCGAGGAACTCGAACACCTTGCGCATCTTCACGTCATAATCGTGATCGTCGATGTTCGGACGCATTTTGATCTCCTTGATCTCCTGCGTCTTCTGCTTCTTGCGCGCCTCGTTGGCCTTCTTTTGCGCCTCGTACTTGTAGCGGCCGATGTCGAGGAACTTGGCGACGGGCGGATCGGAGTTCGGAGAGATCTCGACGAGGTCGAGACCGACCGACTGCGCCTGTTCAAAAGCTTCGCGCGTATACATTACGCCCAGATTTTCGCCGTTCTCATCGATGACGCGAACCTTCTGCGCCTGGATGAACTCATTGTAGCGGGGGCCGGACATCGGTTGCGGCGGCGCCATCGCGCGGCGCGGATAGGGCGGTGGTATAGAGCGTCTCCGAAAATTGTTGAGCAGCGTGCGAGTTAGGCACTTGTACGACGGATGAAAAGTCCGGGCGAGCAAAACCGAATCTTTTTTGCCGCACCCTGTGGCGAGCCGGCGTCAGCAGCTGAAGCGATGCGCGATCAGGCGAGGACTTCGAGCGCCTCGTCGCGCCGACGGCCAGCGTCGGCATTCGCACTCCGGCGCGCGCGATCCCGCGCGATCGCGACATGCTTCGCAATTTCGCGGAAGAACAAGAGGTCTTCGGCGGCGAAGCAGCTCCGCGAGCGCGACGCGAAGGACACGGTGCCAAGCAGGCGGTCGCCGACGATCAGCGGCTCGCAGGCATAAGCGTTGATCCCGGCCGAGCGGACCAGGTCCGCCAGCGGATCGAGATTGCGCTGGATGTTCGTGACGTGCATCGGCCGGCCCGTCGCGGCGACCGTGCCGCAAATCGCCTGGCCGAAATCCAGCGTCAGGCACCGCTGGATCATCGCACGGTCGAAGCCTTCCATGAAGCCGAGGGTCATGGCTTCGCCGAGGTCGGTGACGATGAATCCGAGAGTCGCGTCGATGATCCGTTCCGCGGCGAGCTCGCGGAACAGCGCCGGCATCACCGCCGTGTCGGGATCCTCGCCGCGAATCAGACGCGCGGCGGTATTGGCGAGGATTTGCCTGCGCCGCTCGCGCAGGTAAACCGTCTTCGTCGCCGCGCCCTGGCTGGAGCAGGCAGCCGATCGATGGCGATTGATCGTCTTTGCCGGGGTGTTCATCGCCATCGACCGCTCCCGCCGCGAGCGAACGATTCGCTCGTCGACGGCGCAACGCTAGCGACGAGTCGGCGTCGTTCCCCGTCGGGAATGGTTCACTTCGGCCCGAGATCGGGCGCGACCGCTTCGTCGGCGATCATCCGGACGGCGTCGTCCAGGCGGAGCATCAGCTGGCGCTCGTCGCTGCCGAGCCGCCGCAGGGCCACCGTGCCCTCCTCCGCCTCGCGCTTGCCGACGACTAGAAGCAGAGGGACCTTGGCAAGCGAATGCTCGCGAACCTTGTAGTTGATCTTCTCATTGCGAAGGTCGGTCGCGACTCGGATTCCGGCCGCGGCCAGCCGCCCCGAGACCCCCGCCGCATATTCGTCCGCATCGGACACGATCGTCGCGACCACCGCCTGCACCGGCGACAGCCACAGCGGGAACTTGCCGGCATAATGTTCGATCAGGATGCCGATGAACCGTTCGAACGTGCCGATGATCGCCCGGTGGAGCATGATCGGGCGGTGTTTTTGGCCGTCTTCGCCGACGTAGCTCGCGTCGAGCCGCTCGGGGAGGACGGTGTCGGTCTGCATCGTTCCGACCTGCCAGGTGCGGCCGATCGCGTCGGTCAGGTGGAATTCGAGCTTGGGCGCGTAGAAGGCGCCTTCGCCCGGCAACTCCTCCCAGCCATATTCGGGCGTGTTGCGTCCCGTCGCCGCGACCGCGTCGCGCAGGCTTTGCTCCGACCAGTCCCACATTTCGTCGGAGCCGAAGCGCTTGTCCGGGCGCAGCGCGAGCTTGATCGCGTAGCGGTCGAAGCCAAGCTCGCGATAGACCTCGTCGAGCAGGTCGCAGAACCGCCGGACTTCCTCGACGAGCTGGTCCTCGCGACAGAAAATGTGCGCGTCGTCCTGGGTAAACTGGCGGACCCGCAGGATGCCGTGAAGCGCGCCGTGGGGCTCGTTGCGGTGGCAGCAGCCGAACTCGGCGAGCCGCAGCGGCAGGTCGCGATAGGAGGTGATGCCCTGCTTGAACACCTGGACATGGGCGGGGCAGTTCATCGGCTTCAGCGCCATCCACTGGCCGCCGCCCTCGACGATCGGGCCGTCCTCTTCGGTATTGGGAACTTCGTCCGGGACGACGAACATGTTCTCGCGATATTTGCCCCAGTGGCCCGACTGCTCCCACAGCCGGGCGTCCATTAGCTGCGGGGTCTTGATCTCGCGATAACCGGCCACGTCGAGCTTGCGCCGGATATAGGCCTCGAGCTCGCGCCAGATGACGTAGCCGTTGGGATGCCAGAAGACGCTGCCGTGCGCCTCCGCCTGGAGATGGAACAGGTCCATCTCCTGCCCGATCTTGCGGTGGTCGCGCTTCGCCGCCTCCTCGAGCCGGACGAGATGTTCTTCGAGCTGTTTCTTGTTGAGCCACGCGGTGCCGTAGATGCGCGACAGCATCGTGTTCCTGGGGTCGCCGCGCCAGTAGGCGCCGGAGACGCGAGTCAGCTTGAACGCATTGGGATCGAGCTTGCCGGTCGAGGCGAGGTGCGGACCGCGGCACAGGTCGACCCAGGCGTCGTCGCCCTCGCCGGTGCGGTACATGGTGATGGCCTCGCCTTCCGGAAGCTCCATCACCCATTCGGCCTTGAACGCCTCGCCCGTCCGCTCGAAGAAGTCGCGGACCTGGTCGCGCGTCCAGACTTCGCGGACCAGCGGCTTGTCGGCGGCGATGATGCGCCGCATCTCCGCTTCGATCGCCGGCAGATCCTCTTCCGTAAACGGGCCGCGGTCCCGCGCCGGGGCGAAATCGTAGTAAAAGCCGTCGTCCGTCGCCGGGCCGAAGGTGATCTGCGTTCCGGGAAACAAATTCTGCACCGCTTCGGCGAGGAGGTGGGCGAAGTCGTGACGGACCAGCTCGAGGGCCTCGGCCTCGTCGCGCGAAGTGATCAGGGCAAGGCTCGAATCCTTCTCGAACGGCCGGGTGATATCGCGGATCTCACCGTCCACCTTGGCGGCGAGCGCGGCCCTGGCGAGGCCGGGGCCGATCGTCGCGGCGACGTCCGCCGGGGTCGAGCCCTCGGGCATCTCCTTCACCGACCCGTCGGGAAGCGCGATCCGGAACATCTTGGTCATTGCTTAGCGCATGTAGCGAGCGCCATGCGGGGCCTCAACCGCGCGTTTTGCTCCCGTCAAGTCAAGTTTCATTGACAAATCGGCCGCTGTATGTAAAGCGAGCTTTACGGATATGGAAAATCGTCTACGCCTGCTGCGGGCCCAACGCCGCTGGAGCCAGCAGGATCTCGCCGAACGGCTCGAGGTGTCGCGCCAGAGCGTCAATGCGATCGAGACCGGCAAATACGATCCCTCGTTGCCGCTTGCCTTCCGCATCGCAGAGCTGTTCGAACGCCAGATCGAGGACGTCTTCGCCTCGCCCTCCCATCGGAGCTCGAAGGCGATCTGAGCCCTTCCACTCGCTGCAGCCAGTCCGCTAGGACCGCGGGATCGTGACCCAGAGCGATCCCGCGTTTTTCGAGGTCGGCGGCCGGTCGATCGCCTATCGGCTGCGCTCCGGCAGCTCGCCGACGCTCGTCTTCTTCCCCGGCTACGCTTCGGACATGGACGGCACCAAGGCGCTTGCCCTCGACGCCTTCGCCGGGGAGCGCGGCTTCGCCCTGCTGCGGCTTGATTATTCGGGCACCGGCCTCAGCGGCGGCGACTTCGAAAGCGGGACGCTGGCGCTCTGGCTCGAGGAGAGTCTCGCGGCCGTGGACGCGCTCACCCAAGGGCCGCTTGTCCTCGTCGGTTCGTCGATGGGCGGCTGGATCGCGCTCCACGTCGCCCTCGCCCGCGCCGCCCGGATCGCGGCGATTGTCGGCATTGCCGCCGCTCCCGACTTCACCGAGTGGGGGATATCCGAATCGAGCAAGACGCGCCTCGCCGCCGGCGAAACGCTCCGCGGCCATGGTGATTATGGCGCCCGCGTCACCACCGCCGCCTTCTGGTCGTCCGGCCAGGAGTTGCGGCTGCTGGACAACGAGATGGCCATCGATTGCCCCGTTCGCCTGATCCACGGCGAGGTCGATCCGGACGTCCCGCTCGACATCGCTTTCCGGACCATGCGCGCGCTGCGTTCAGCCGACGTGCAGATCAGGGTCATAAAGGGCGGCGGCCACCGCCTGTCGGAGCCGCACGAGATCAAGGCGATCCTGCGCACCGTCGGCGAAATGCTGGAGACCGTTGCTTGATCCTGATCCTTGCCGCAACCCTTTCCACAGCCGCGGCGCAGGCGGCCGCCTGTCCGGACGTCGTCACTCCGGCCGCCTTCGTGTGCCGGGCGCTCGAAGCGCAGAGGTCCGACGATCCGCGCGGCGCCGCTTTGGCGTTCGAGCAAGCCGCCCAAGCCTCCCCGGAGAAGGAGCCGGCGACGGCGCGCATGTGGGCGGCGGCCGGCAACATGTGGATCGCGGCCGGGCAGTACGGCAAGGCCGCGCTTGCGCTCGATCGTGCGCTCGCCTTGCCCGGACTCCAGGCCGAGCAGCGCGGCGAAGCCCTGCTCGACCGCGCTCGCGCGGCCGAGGCCCAGAACGACTTCAAGACCGCCCGTGCCAAGGTCACCGAAGCCGCGGCGAGCATCTCCGCCGATCCATTCTACTGGTATTTCTCCGCCGCGCTCGCGATCCGCGAACAGGATCGGACGACCGCCCAGGCCGCGATCGGCAAAGCACTGACCCTCGCTCCGGCGGACCCGACAATCCTGTTCGAAGCCGGCCACGTCGCACAGTTCACGGGCGACTATGTCGGAGCGCGTGACTATTGGCAGCGGGCCATCGAACGCGATCCCAAGGGCCCGATCGGAAAAGCGGCGCAGGAAGCGTTGAGAATGCTGCCCGCGCCGCTCACCGTGAAGACCAATTAGTTGAGGTCGTAGTCGATCGTCGTCACCACGCGCACCTTCTGGAAGGGCGTGCTTCCGCCCGACGAGCCACAATCTTCGCAATCTTCGCCGTCGCGCGCGCCGACCGAGAAATACCCCTGACTCGCCGTCTTCAGACGGCCGACCGCAACCCCGCTGTCGCGCGCGAACTGGTCGGCGCTGCGGCGCGCGTTGCGCGTCGCCTCGGCGATCATCCCCGGCTTGAGCGCGTTCAGCCCGGTGAATGTGTAATTGATCCCGCTCGACGACATTTCGACGCCGTCGCGCAGAAGCTCCGCCTGCTTCGTGTAAGCCGCGCGCGCCCGCATCACGTCGGTCGTGCGCAGTTGAATCGAGCGGCTCACCACCAAAAGGCGCGGCCCCACCGGCTTGCCGTCGTTGTCGGTGGGCTGTTCGTAGCCGAGCGAAACATCGGTGTCGGTAACGTCGTCGGGCCGAAAGCCGGCGCGCTTGAAGAAGGCGCGGACCGCGCGCGCCTGGTCGTCGACCGACTGCTGGACCGAGGCGAGATCCGGCCCGCGGTCGGAGAAACTAATCGACCAGGTGGCAAGGTCGGCAGTGACATCGCGCTCGGACACGCCGCGCACCGTCACGGAGCGATGCTCCGCCATCTTGGAACGGCGAAGGCCGTCGCCGAGCGCGTAACCGCTCGTAGTGAGGCCGATAGCAAAAATCGCCACCGCGCCCAGGAGGACGGCGCGGCTGTCCTGCAGCTTCTCGATCATGGATGTGATACCCAGGCGTTCGTCCGCATAAACGAGCAGCCACCGGTCACGATCGCCGGTCTCGGCTGCGACGAACCGTGCATTTATAGCGATGAGTCGAGTAAGATGAAATGAAATTCCTGCATTCAATGCTCCGCGTGTCCGATCCGGACGCCACTGTTGCATTTTTTCAACTGCTCGGGCTTGAGGAGCGCCGACGCATGGGCAACGAGGCCGGCCGTTACACCTTGATCTTCCTCGGCGTCCCCGGCGACGAGGGCGGCGAGGTCGAACTGACCTACAATTGGGGCGAAAGCGGCTACGCCGGCGGGCGCAATTTCGGACATCTCGCCTACCAGGTCGACGACATCTACGAGACCTGCCGCCGCCTCATGGACAATGGCGTGACGATCAACCGGCCGCCGCGCGACGGCCGCATGGCGTTCGTCCGGACTCCCGACAACATCTCCATAGAGCTGTTGCAGAAGGGCGCGGCGCGCGAGACGGCCGAACCGTGGGCGTCGATGCCCAACACGGGTGATTGGTGACCTGGCCGAACCGGGCCTTCCTCGACCTCGTCGGAACCGAGCATCCGATCATTCAAGCGCCGATGGCCAATGCGGGCGGGGTCGATCTTTGCGTCGCGGCGATTGCCGGCGGCGCGCTCGGCTCGCTTCCGTGCGGGATGCTTTCGCCGGAGCAGGCAAGGGAGCAGGCGGGACAGGTGCGCGTGCGCGCGAAAGCTCCGCTCAACCTGAATTTCCTCTGCCGAGCCGCGCCCGAAACGGCGGATGACTCGGCCTGGCGGGCGCTGCTCAAGCCCTATCTCGACGAATTCGGCCTCGGCGATCCGCCGCCCGCTCCGTCGCGGACGCCGTTCGACGATGCCGCCTGTGAGCTCGTCGAGGCGCTCAGCCCGGAGGTCGTCAGCTTTCACTTCGGCCTGCCCGACGAAAGCCTTCTCGCCCGGGTCCGGGCAGCCGGCGCTAAGGTCATTTCGACGGCCACGACGGTGGCCGAGGCACAGTGGCTCGAACGACGCGGAGTCGACGCCGTGATCGCCCAGGGCTTTGAAGCGGGTGGGCATAATGGCCGCTTCCTCGGCGACGATCCGGCCGAGGCGCTGACTCTGCTCGCGCTGTTGCCGCAGGTGGTCGACGCGGTCCGCGTGCCGGTGATCGCCGCCGGAGGAATCGGCGACAGCCGCGGGATTGCCGCCGCGTTCACGCTCGGAGCCAGCGCGGTCCAGCTGGGCACCGCGTACCTGCATTGTCCGGAGAGCCTCCTTCCGCATGGACACCGCATGATGCTGAAGGTGCGGCCGACGGTCATGACCAACCTTTACAGCGGGGGTCTCGCCCGGGCGGTCCGCGGGCGCTTTGTCGACCAACTCGGCCCAATTCGGGCGGAGGCTCCGCCATACCCGGTCGCCGGCGCTGTCAGCGTGCCCTTGTTCCGCGCCGCGGTGGAGCGCGGCGAGTATGACTTCATGCCGAGTCTCGCCGGCCAGGCCGCGCCCCTCGGACTGCCACTGGGAGCGGCCGAACTCACGCGCAAGCTCGCCGGCGAGGCACTGGCGATCCTGTCCCGCGCGGCGTAGGCGCCACCCATGGACATCGTCGCAGTCCCGGTCCTCGCCGACAATTACGTCTGGTTGATCCACGATCCCGACCGCGGGGAGACCGCTGCCGTGGATCCCTCGGTGGGGGAGCCGGTGCTGGACGCAGTTGCCGCCAAGGGCTGGCGCCTGACGCAGATTCTGAACACGCACTGGCACCCGGATCACACCGGCGGCAATGCCGCCCTCCAGGGCGCGACCGGCGCCCCGATCACCGCGCCGGCCGAGGCCGAGCGCGTCAGCCAGGTCGACCGGATCGTCGCGGAAGGGGATCGCGTGCAAGTGTGCGGCGCCGACGCCATCGTGTGGGACATCCCCGCGCACACCGCGGGCCATGTCGCTTATTATTTCGCGGACGAGGGCATGATCTTCGTCGGCGATACGATGTTCGCCATGGGCTGCGGCCGGCTGTTCGAAGGAACGGCAGAGCAAATGTATGCGAACCTGCAGCGGATTGCCGCCTTGCCGTCGGAGGTCCGGATCTATTGCGGCCATGAATATACGCTCGCCAACGCCGTCTTCGCCGCGCACGCCGAGCCGGGGAACGGGGCGATCGCGCGCCGCCTGGAGGAAGTCCGGGCCCTGCGCGAATCCGGGGCGGTCACGCTGCCGACGACCGTCGGCCAGGAACGTGAAACCAATCCTTTCGTTCGAGCCACTAACTGGGAGGAATTCGCCCGCCTG
>DATEEM010000053.1:0-47940 GCA_035281125.1 Sphingomicrobium sp.
GGCCAGATGATCTATATCGTCAACACCGACGCGCCGGGCTTCATCGGCGCGCTCGGGACTGCGCTGGGCGAGGCGGGAATCAATATCGGGACGTTCAACCTCGGCCGGCACGCGGCAGGCGGAGAGGCGGTTGCGTTGGTCGCCGTCGACGATCCCATCCGCGCCGACGTGTCCGCTCGGCTGCGGCACCTCCCGGGCGTTCGGGAGGTCATTCCGCTGAGCTTCTAATTCTCGTGCCGAAGCCGGGACGCGCGGCGGCGCCCGCGATCGTCAACCTCGGCGACGGTCGGGAACGGACATTCCGTGTGCCTGCGCTGGGCGCCATTCGACTTGCCGAGGACGGAGAAGGTGCGCTCCCCGTCGCCGGTCAGCAAGCTCGGCGGCGACGCGCCGGCGGACTCGCCCGTTCCTCCGCGGAAGAACGCCGCGAGGCGGGCGACGAGGCGGGCTGCCCACCCGCTGCCCGGGCCGGCGGGCTCGTAGGTCCGCGAGCCGTGATAGTCGATTTCACGATGCCATTTCATAATCGATCTCCTTCCGCCGCGAAGGTTTCGGGATCTCGATCGCTCCGCGAGCGACCCAGCTTATCGTCCTTGCATTATATTAAGCAAATGAATATAATTGCATTTTCATATTTGGAAAAATGCACTGATGGATATCGCCGCCGCCCGTACTTTTCTCGAGATCGTGAAGACCGGCAGCTTCGTCGGGGCCGCGGCGAACCTCAACATCACGCAGACGGCCGTCAGCGCGCGCGTGCGGGTGCTTGAAGAGCAGCTCGATCGCCAGCTGTTCATCCGCAACAAGGCCGGCGCGAGGCTGACGCCCGCGGGAGAGCAATTCCTTCGCTACGCGACGACGATGGTCCAATTGTGGGAGCGTGCGCGCCACGAGGTCGCCATGCCGGTCGGACGCGACAATCTTGTCTCCGTCGGGGGCGAGCACAGCCTGTGGAACCCACTGCTGCTCAATTGGCTGATCTGGATGCGCGACGAATGCTCGGACATTGCGGTCCGCGCACAGATCGACGTGCCCGAACGGCTGATCGACCAGGTCCAGGAGGGGATCCTCGACCTGGCCGTCGTCTATGCGCCGCCCCGCCGCACAGGAGTGGTCGCCGAACTCCTGCTCGAGGAAGCGCTCGTCGCGGTGACTACCCATGCGAAAGGCGCGAGCCCGGCCGAAACCGACGTGTTCGTCGACTGGGGCCCGGAATTCCGGGCCAATCACCATGCCGCTTTCCCCGACACGTTGAGCCCGGTCGTCGCAGTCAATCACGGTCCGCTCGCGCTTGAATATATCCTCGCCGTCGGCGGCAGCGGCTATTTCCGAATGGCAGCCGCCCGCCCGCACCTTGAAGCGGGGCGGCTGCATCTCCTGCGCGACCGGCCCAGATTCGCTTACTCCATCTACGCCCTCTACTCGGCCAAGGCCGACGAGCAGGTGATTGAGCGAGCCCGGCTCGGACTTCGCACCGTCGCGAGTTCGCGGTGAGTCATCAAATATTCTGATAGAAACGAGCAATACTATTCGTTTGCTTGATTGAAACGGAAAGCGCACTGTAGGGTCATGGAGAACCGTCATGCGCCCGATGCGTGAGCTGGCTGACGACCACGACCAACGCGCCGCCGCGCCGCTCCTCCCGGAAATGGCGCCGTTCGCGGACATCCCGCGGGGAATCTGGATCGCCTATCTCTCCGCCTGGGCGCTATTGTTCGGGATCTTCCTTCTCGTCTTCGCGACCGACACCCAGTCGACGGTCGCCGTGATCACCGCCTGCTTTTTCGCGCTGATGACATTGGGCCTGCCGACGATGCTCAGCATTCAGCCCAAAAGCGAGAGGCGCCCTTGGCCGGCGGTCATCGCGACCCGGACCGGCCCGCTGACGGTGCGCGAGGCCGCGACGCAAATCATCCTGATCCCGCTCGGAGCCGTGCTGGGACTTTTCGCCTTCATCGTCCTGGCGATGTGAAGTTCGGGCCGGCCGGAAGCCGGCGTCACGAGAAAGGGCGCTCCGATCACCCCCTGCCCCGGAGCGCCCCTCATACCTAGGATTTCGGCCGGATGACCAGCTCGTAGGGAATGTAGAGGAAGACTTCGGTCAGGCTTGCGCGCGACCAGTCGACCGGGCGATTGAGGCCGCGCACTTCCACCGCATATTCGGGCCCGAACCTCGCGGCCATGGCCGCGGCGTCGGCCGCGATGATCCTCCCGATTTCCGGGCGATATTGGTCGGGCGCTACGACGGACAGGGACAGATCGTCGCTCGGCGAGACCAAGGCGCGGCCGACCGGCTTGATCGCCTTGATGAAGCGGTCGATCCGCTCCGTCGCGGCACGCGCGTCGGTGTTGGCAAGCGGGGCCTTGACCAGCAGCTCGACCCGGCTGGTGTCGGGCCGGCCGTCGCCGCCGAACGTCAGGTCGCGATAATTGGCCAGGGTCAGCGGCTCGACGACGATCTCCCCGTGCGCAAGCTGCACGCCATGCGCCGCCGATAACTCGATCGCGCGGCGGATCGTCTGGTACATCTCCTCGTAGCGAAGATTGGCATCGCGCGTGTCGCCGGTGACGAACACCGGCTGAATCGCAAAGTCGGCGACCTTCTTGAGGCCGACGGCCGGAGTCTGCGCGCTATAGCCGTCGATATTGACGCGCGAGCCGGTCACGACGATTTCCTGCGAGCCGACCGACACGGCCGCGGGTTCGTCCTGCGCCAAAGCCGCGCTGCTCAGCAGCAGCATGGCGGAAACCAATGCATGCAGGCGCATTTCCAACCCTCCCCGTTGTCCCCAGGTGGCAAGCTTCTCCGGCGGCCGCCTGACTGTCAATCTCCGCCGCCGACCTAGACGCGTGCGACCCCAGCCCCTAGAGCCGCGCGGGCTCTCGCAGCAGGAAGCATGACAGTGGGAAACGTGACCGTCATCGGCGCCCAATGGGGCGACGAAGGCAAGGGCAAGATTGTCGACTGGCTGGCGAGCCGCGCCGACATGGTCGTGCGCTTCCAGGGCGGGCACAACGCGGGCCACACGCTGGTCGTCGGGGATCAGACCTACAAGCTTTCATTACTGCCGAGCGGCATCGTCCGCGGCACGCCCTCGGTGATCGGCAACGGCGTGGTGCTCGATCCCTGGCATCTGAAGGCCGAGGTCGAAAAGCTCGCCGGACAGGGCATTGCGATCACGCCCAGCGTGCTGATGATCGCCGACAATTGCCCGCTGATCCTGCCCATTCACCGCGATCTCGATGCGCTGCGCGAGGACGCGTCGGGCGCGGGCAAGATCGGCACCACGCGGCGCGGCATCGGCCCGGCCTACGAGGACAAGGTCGGCCGCCGCGCCATCCGCGTGTGCGACCTCGCCAAGCTCGACGACCTCGAGCCCCTGCTCGATCGCCTCTGCGCCCACCACGACGCCCTGCGCGCCGGCTTCGGCGAGCCACCGGTCGATCGCGGGCGGCTGCTCCGCGACCTCGCCGAAATTGCAGAGTTCGTCCTGCCGTTCGCCCGGCCGGTGTGGCGCGACCTCGAGGCGGCGCTGCAGCGGGGCCGGCGCATCCTGTTCGAAGGCGCGCAGGGCGTGCTGCTCGACGTCGACCACGGCACTTACCCGTTCGTCACGTCGTCGAACACGGTCGCGGGAACCACCGGCTCGGGCACCGGAATGGGTCCGCGCGCCGCCGGCTTCGTGCTGGGGATCGTCAAGGCGTACACGACCCGCGTCGGCTCGGGCCCGTTCCCGACCGAACAGGACAATGACGTCGGACAGAAGCTCGGCGAACGCGGCCACGAGTTCGGGACGGTCACCGGCCGGCAGCGGCGCTGCGGCTGGTTCGACGCGGTGCTGGTGCGCCAGACGGTCGCGGTCAGCGGAGTCACCGGCGTCGCGCTGACCAAGCTCGACGTGCTCGATGGTTTCGATACGGTGAAAATCTGCACCGGCTACAGGATCGACGGCGAGACGCTCGACTATCTGCCCGCGCATTCCGCCGACCAGATGCGCGTTGAGCCAATCTATGAGGACGTCGAGGGCTGGCCCGGCTCGACCCGCGGCGCGCGCAGCTGGGCCGACCTCCCGGCGCGCGCGATCAAATATGTTCGCCGCATCGAGGAGCTCATCCGCTGCCCCGTGGCGCTAGTCTCGACGAGCCCCGAGCGCGACGACACGATTCTCGTCCGCGACCCGTTCACGGGTTAGTGCCGCACTTCGAAATCGTCGAAATCGAAAACCTCGACATCCCACACATGGACGTCTTCGACCTTAGCCGCGGGCGGGCCGCGGCGCATGCGTTCAAGCAGTTGCTCGACCGCCGCATCTTCGCCTTCAATGTGCGAATCCACCCGCCCGTCGGGGCAATTGCGGACCCAGCCGGTTATGCCGAGCTCGTCCGCCTGCTCGCGCAGCCAGGCGCGATAAAAGACGCCCTGCACCCGCCCGGTCACACTGACGTGCCGGGCGACCTTGGCCATTACACTGTCGCGATGTCGGGCGCGTCCTCGGCCTTCATCCCGACGACGTGGTAGCCCGCATCGACATGGTGGACCTCGCCGGTCACGCCGGCGGAAAGGTCGGACAGGAAATAGAGGCCAGCGCCGCCGACGTCCTCGATCGTCACGTTGCGCCGCAGCGGCGAATTATATTCGTTCCACTTCATGATGTAGCGGAAGTCGCCGATGCCGCTCGCGGCGAGCGTCTTGATCGGCCCGGCCGAGATGGCGTTGACGCGGATATTCTCCGGGCCGAGGTCGGCCGCGAGATATTTGACGCTGGTCTCGAGACCCGATTTCGCAACACCCATGACGTTATAGTGCGGGATGACCTTCTCGGCGCCGTAGTAAGTGAGCGTGAGCAGCGACCCGCCGCCGGACATCAGCGCGCGGGCGCGCTGCGCGACCGCGACGAAGCTGTAGACCGAGATGTTCATGGTCATCAGGAAATTGTCCATCGTCGTGTCGACGAACTTTCCCCGGAGCTCGTTCTTGTCGGAATAGCCGATCGCGTGGACGACGAAGTCGAGCCGGTCCCACCGTTCCTTGAGCGCCGCGAAGGTCTTGTCGAGCGCCTTCATGTCCGAAACGTCGCAGTCGACGAGGATGTCGGAACCCAATTCCATCGCCAGCGGCCGAACGCGCTTCTCCAGCGCCTCGCCCTGGTAGGAGAAGGCCAGTTCGGCGCCCTGCGCGGCGACCGCCCGGGCAATGCCCCAGGCGAGCGAGCGATCGTTCGCGAGGCCCATGATCAGCCCGCGCTTGCCCTGCATCAATCCAGTCAAAGTTGCGGTCCCCCTGCCTCCAGTTCGACTTCGACATCTTCCCCGGGCTGCGGCTCCTCGACCTCGAGCTCGTCGGTGTAGGGCCCGGAATAGACCTCGCCCTTTAGCGCGGTGGCGCCGCTTTCCGCCAGCGCCGCGTTGAGCTCGGCGCCGATGACGACGCCGAGGCCGACGACGAAGAAGAAGATCAGCGCGATCATCACGCCGGCGAGGCTGCCGTAGGTCAGGCTGTAGCCGCCGAGCAGTCCGAGGACGTTGGGCAAGAGCTCGACGGTCGCGAGCCACCAGGCGGTGATGAACAGGACGCCCGGCCATTTGCGGCAGCCGTGCTTGCGATAGCGCGACGGGGTCAGCGCGTAGAACAGGCCGTAAAAGGTGATGAACATGGTCACCGCCGGCAGCAGCCGGTAGATTCCGAGCGTGCGTCCCAGGCCCTCGGCGAAGGGGAACCAATCGACCAGCCAGTGATGAGCGAAGGTGAGTGCGGTCGAAGCGGCGAAGGCGACCATCAGCAGGAGCACGGCGCCGAGAATGAGGAGGATCGAGCCGATCCGATACTCCCAGAACGGCGCGCAATATTTCACCCCGTAGGCGCGGCGCAAAATGTCCCGAATCGTCTCGACGAAGCTCGCCGCGGTCCACAGTCCAACCAGGCCGCCGAACCACAACAGCGGACCGGTGCGCGCCGTCAGCACCTCCTGGATCGGCCCGCGCAAGGTCGACGCCACCGTCGGCGGCAGGCGGTGCAGAACGTTGGACACGGTCAGCAGCGCGTCTTCGCCCTCGCCGAGCAAATGCGCGACCGCCGCGGCGAAGATGAAAAAAGGAAACAAAGCGAGGACCGACAGATAGGCGAGGTTGCCGGCATGGATGAAGCCGTCGTTATAGACCCCGATCGCGACGCGCTTGATCACTTCCCAAGGGGTCAGCCTGGGCTTGAGCTTCTCCTCGACCTCGGTGCCGAAGGCCGCGCGCATGCTCGCGAGACGCTTGCGGCGCGCTTCCGGCGACTGGGGGGACAGGTCTCTCATTCAACCGTGGGCTAAACCCCGAGCGCGGCGCGAGGGTTGCCGCCGCCGCTCCAATGTTCGGCGAACTGCTGCAAGGCCGCGTCGTCCGGCGGGACATCGATCACGACGGTGACGAGCTGGTCGCCACGCTTGCCGTCCTTCCCGGTGAAGCCGCGGTCCTTGAGCCGAAGCACCTTGCCCGAGCTGGTGCCCTTGGGAACGGTGAGCATGACCGGTCCTTCGGGCGTCGGCACCTTGACCTTGGCGCCAAGCACCGCCTCCTTGAGCGTGACCGGCAAGTCGAGCCGGATGTTGCGGCCGTCGGCCGTGAAGTGGCGGTGCGGCGCAATCTCGATGGTGACGATCGCGTCGCCACGGCCGCCGGGCCCCTGCTCTCCCTTCCCCGACAGCCGGATTTTCGTCCCGTCCTCAACGCCCTTGGGTAGCTTGAGATCGATCGTCTTGCCGTCGGCAAGCTTGATCCGCTGCGGCTTGAGCAGCACCGCGTCGACGAACGGCACCTTGAGCCGGTAGGCGACGTCGGCCCCTTTCTGCGGCGCTCGCGCCCGCTGGCGGAAGCCCGAAAAGCCGGTGGGGCCGCGGCCGCGGGACGCGGCGCCGAACAGGCCTTCGAAAAGGTCGCTGAGGTCGGCCGTGTCGCCGGCGAAATTGAAATTTTCGAAGCCGCCCGCCGCGCCCGGTTGCGGCCCTCCGCCCGGGGAGTAGCCGCCGAACCCGGATCCGAACGGCATTTTCGGGTTGCCGTCCTCGTCGATCTCCCCCCGGTCATATCTGGCGCGCTTGTCCTTATCGGACAGCAAATCGTAGGCGTGCGTGACCTCGGCGAAGCGCTTGGCCGCGTCGGGCTTGTCCTTGTTGCGGTCCGGGTGAAGCTGTTTCGCAAGGCTGCGATAGGCCTTCTTGATCTCATCCTCGCTCGCGCCGCGCTTCACACCCAGGCGTTGATAGAGGTCGAGTGCCATTCCACTTCCATGCCGTAACGAGTCTCGACTGACCAGATGGGTTGCCGTTCGCGCAAGGCCAAGCCTAAGGCGCGCGAGGCATGACCGATCCCTTCGCCTTGTTCGACCAATGGTTCGCCGAGGCGCGCGGGGCCGAACCCAACGACCCCGAGGCAATGGCGCTGGCGACCACCGGGGCGGACGGAATGCCTTCCGTGCGCATGGTCCTGCTAAAAGGGCACGGACCCGACGGCTTCGTCTTTTACACCAACGAAGCGAGCGACAAGGGGCGCGACCTTGCGGAAAATGCCTCGGCCGCGCTGCTCTTCCACTGGAAATCGCTGCGCCGGCAGGTGCGCATCAGCGGGCCCGTGCAACGGGTTTCGGCAGATCAGGCCGACGCTTATTTCGCGACCCGAAGCCGGGATTCCCAGCTTGGCGCCTGGGCGTCGGACCAGTCGCGCCCGCTTGCCAGTCGGGAACTTTTCGAGGCTCGCTTCGAAGAGAAAAAGCGAGAATTCGAAGGCGGCCCGATCCCGCGACCGCCTCACTGGGGCGGATTTCGCGTCACGCCCGAGCGGATGGAATTCTGGAGCGACCGGCCGCACCGTCTGCACGAACGCCGGTTATTTACGCGCGCCGGCGCAGACTGGATTGAAGGGCTGCTGTACCCGTGACGTCGTCGATCATGGCCGCCGAGCGATCGAAACTGACGGCGCGCGCCGCCATTGCCAGCAGCGTGCTGGCGATCGCCCTGATCGCGATGAAGTCCTACGCCGCGCTGCAAACCTCGTCGATGGCGATGCTCGGCTCGCTCGCCGACAGCGCGCTCGACCTCGTCGCCAGCCTCGTCGTGCTGCTCGGCGTGCGCATCGCGGCTGCGCCGGCGGACCGCGACCATCGCTTCGGCCATGGCAAGGCCGAGGCGCTTGCCGCGCTGGTCCAGGTGATCCTCATTACCGTCTCGGCGCTGTTCATCGGCTCCCGCGCCGTCGAACGATTGCTGCGCGGCGCGGAAACCGCCGCCGCCGAGCTCGGCATCGGCGTGTCCCTGGTCGCGATGGCGCTGACGGTGGCCCTGATCAGCTACCAGCGGCACGTGGTTCGACGCACCGGCTCGGTCGCGATCGGCGCCGACCGGCTGCATTATGCGTCGGACCTTATGCTCAACGGCTCGGTGATCGCGGCGCTCGTGCTCGACCAATATGCTGGCGTGCGCGGCGCCGACGCCATCTTCGGCCTGCTGATCGCGCTGTGGCTACTGTGGGGCGCATGGATGAATTCGAGCCACGCGCTCGACCAGCTGATGGATCGCGAATGGCCGGAAGACCTGCGGCAGCGTTTCCTTGCCGCGACAAGGGAATATCCCGAGCTTGCCGGCCTCCACGACCTGCGCACGCGCAGCAGCGGCACGCAATATTTCGCGCAGTTCCACGTCTGGGTGCCTCCGCACTGGACCGTAAAGGAGGCGCATGATCGGCTCGACCGGGTCGAGGAGCAGCTACAGCAGCGCTTTCCCGGAACCGAAATCCTGATCCACGTCGACCCGGAAGGCCAGACCGACCGCGAGACCATGCTTCCCCAGGAAATCACGGAGAAGGCGACATGACGAGCCTGCCCTTCTTTCAGGTCGATGCCTTCGCGGAACGGCCGCTGACCGGCAACCCGGCGGCGATCATGCCGCTCGAACGCTGGCTGGACGAGGAGGTGTTGCAGGCGATCGCTGCGGAGAACAACCTCGCCGAGACGGCCTTCACGGTGCCGAGCGAAAGCGAGGGCATGGATTTCGATCTCCGCTGGTTCACCCCGACCGTCGAGGTCAACCTCTGCGGCCACGCGACCCTCGCGGCGGCTCATATTCTCGCGCATTCCGAACCGGTCCGCTTCTCGACGCGGTCGGGTCTTCTCACGGTCAGCCGGCGCGGCGACCTGCTCGAGCTCGACATGCCTTCGGCGGTGCCCGAACCGGCGGAGCTGCCCGAACTCATCCAGGCGATTGGCATTGCCGGCGAGACGTTTCTCAGCCGCGCCGGCAACGGCAATGCTGTGGTTGTCGTGGATAGCGAACAGGCCGTGCGCGCCGTCCGCCCCGATTTCGCCGCGCTAGCCAAGCTTCCCTATCTCGTGTCGGTTACGGCTCGCGGCGACGATCAGGACATCGCCAGCCGGGTGTTTGCGGCGTTCCACGGAATTCCCGAGGACCCCGTGACCGGTTCCGCGCACACCGCGCTGGTCCCCTTCTGGGCGGCCCGCCTGGGGCGGACCGAATTCACCGCTTTGCAGGCAAGCCCAAGAACCGGCATCCTGCATTGCCGGCTCGAGGGGGACCGGGTGCTGCTCGGCGGTCACTGCCAGACGGTGATCGTCGGGCAGTTCCAGCTTTGAACAAGCCGCGGCTCGGGCGACGGATCGGCCTCGTCGGGTCGATCCTCCTTGCGTTCAACGGGGCCGTCGGCGCCGGCATCTTCGCGCTGCCGGGAACTCTCCTTGCCGACTTCGGCAGCTTCTCACCCTGGCTGTTCCCGCTGGTGGGGGCGGGGGCCTTGCTGATCGTGTGGCCCTTCGCGCGCAGCGTCGCCGCTTTTCCGGAAAGCGGCGGACCGGCCACGTACGGCCGCGCCTTCGGCCGGCTGCCCGGATTCGAGCTTGGCTGGATCTACTATATCTCGCGCGCCGCCGCTTTCGCGGCCAACGCCAATGTGCTGACCGCTTACGTGGCGCGATGGTGGACCGGAGCCGACCAGGGCTTGGCGCGCGCCGCGCTGATCGTCGCCGTGACCGGGGTTTTCGCGGCCGTGAACATCGCGGGAGTCCGGAGGTCGCTGCGCCTGCTCGGCGGCTTGACCGTGCTGAAGGTCCTGCCCCTCCTCCTCTTCTCCGTGGCGGCGATCCTGCTGGCCTTTCCGCCACCCTCGCCAGGCCCGCCGCCGCCGCTGGGCGCTCTGGAGACCGGAGTGCTCGTCGTCTTCTACGCATTCATCGGGTTCGAGAATGCCACCGTCCCCGCCGGCGAAACGCGCAGGCCGGAAACCGCGTTGCCGAGGGCCATCCTGACGACACTCGCGGCGATGACCCTTCTCTACTTCCTCGTCCAGCTCGCCTTCATCATGGCGCTGCCGGGCGGCGGAACCGACGACAAGGCCCCGCTGATCGATCTCGGGGGGCATGTCGCGGGCTTGGCCGGCGTCACGATCATCACCCTGACCGTCATCGCCTCGCTTGCCGGAAACCTCCACAGCAACCTGGCCTGCACGCCGCGGCTCACCTACGCGATGGCGGAGCGGGGCGACTTGCCGCGCTGGTTCGGCGCCGTCAGCGACCGCTTCCACACCCCCGCCCGATCGATTGGGTTCATGGCAGTCCTCGCCGCGGTTCTGGCACTGAGCGGGAGCTTCGTCTTGCTAGCCGCGGTCAGCGTGCTTTCGCGCCTGTTCGTCTATGCCGTCACCATCGCCGCGCTCCCCCGCGCTCCCGGGCGGCCACGGCAAACCTTGTCCCATTGGATCAGCGGGGCGTTCGGCATTGCGGTTTGCGTCTGGGCCGCGGCCCAGGCCGACGGGAAGGCGTGGACGACGCTGGGGGTGCTCGCCGTTGCCGGCCTGATTCTCTACGCCTTCGCCAACGCCTTCCGCATCAGAACCGTCTGAGCTTCGCCTCCAGCGCGTCGAGCAGCGGCAACTGGCTCGGAAGCATCAGCCGGCGCGCCTCGGCAACAGTCATCCAGCGCGCCGCGGCGACTTCCGGAAAACGTTGCAAGCGCCCGCTTCGCGGCGGCCATTGGACCTCGAACGAATTGCTCCGCACCGCCGACGGGTCCAAATCACCTTCCACCGCAAAGGCCTCGACATATTTTCCGCCCGCCTGGCGGATCCGCGTCAACGGCCAGGGAATCGCCGTCAGCCGCGTGCCGGTTTCTTCCTCGAATTCGCGCACCGCCGCTTCGGCCGGCGATTCGCCGGGCTCGACCATGCCCTTGGGGATCATCCACGCACCGGCGTCCTTGTTTTTCCAGAACGGCCCGCCGGGCTTGATCAGCAACACCTCGGTGCGGCCGGAACGCTGGCGATAAAGCAGGATGCCTGCGCTGAATGGAGACGGCACTAGGCGGCGATCAGCTCGCTTGCGGCAACCGTCTCGCTGATCCAACCGCCGCCGAGCAGTCGGCCGCCGTCGTAAATCACCGCCGCCTGGCCCGGGGCGACGCCATATTCCGGGCGATCGAAGCGGACCCAGTCACCCTCGATCGTCGCCGGTACTACGGGCGCGAGCGAGCGCACCTTCACGCTCACCGCCCGCTGGTCCTCGCCGATCCAGTTCCAGTCGTCGACGCGCATCGCGTCGACCGCGAGCGCGCGCCGCGGCCCGACCACCAGCCGGCGTGCCTCCGGCTCGATGCGCACGACATACAAAGGCTCGTCCTGCCCGCCGATCTGGATCCCGCGGCGCTGGCCCACGGTGAAATGAATTACGCCGGGATGACGGCCCAGGACGCGCCCGGCGAGGTCGACGATCTCGCCCTCCGCCTCGGTGTCGGGCCGGACGCGCTTCACCAGGCCAGCATAATCGCCGTCGGGGACGAAGCAAATGTCCTGGCTGTCAGGCTTGGCCGCGACCTCGAGCCCGAGGTCTTCGGCGATCCGGCGAACCTCGTCCTTCGGCATGCCGCCGAGCGGGAAGCGGAGGAAATCGAGCTGGTCGCGCGTGGTCCCGTAGAGGAAATAGCTCTGGTCGCGCCGCGGGTCCGCGCCCTTGTGAAGCTCGGCTCGGCCCTCCCCGACCACCCGACGCACATAATGGCCGGTCGCCAGGCAGTCCGCCCCGAGCTCCCTGGCGAAGGCGATCAGGTCGGTGAACTTCACGCCCTGGTTGCACAGCGAGCAGGGCACCGGTGTGCGCCCACGCGCATATTCGTCGACGAACCGGTCGATGACCCCGGCGCGGAAGCGACTTTCGTAATCGAGGACGTAATGCGCGATGCCGAGGCGGTCCGCGACCTGCCGCGCGTCATAGATGTCCTGGCCCGCGCAGCAGGCGCCCGATCGCTTTACCGCTTCGCCATGGTCGTACAGCTGCAAAGTCACGCCGATGACCTCGGCGCCGGTCCGCGCAGCGAGCGCGGCCGTCACCGAGCTGTCGACGCCGCCCGACATGGCGACGACGATCCGCGCCTGGCCCGCCGGCCGGTCAAGATCGAAAGTGAAGGCCATCGCCGGTCTTTACCCGAATTTCACTCCTGCGGGCTAGGGAAAGGTCAGGAAAGGCTTCCAGGGGAATCAGTGTTGGCGCGTCACGAGCCGCAATTCCGGGCCGGCGGGGAGTCGCAGCTCAGTCTCAGCGAGCTGCTGTCGCTCCTTGGGGAGCTCAAGGAAGACGCGGATCGGGAGCGGCAGGACGCAATTGCCTGCTACCTCTCGGCGAGCGAGGGCTGGACGGAGGCAGTGCAGCGGCTCGACGGCGCCTTCGCGACGGTCGCGAGAGAGTTAAGGGAACGTAAGGCGGACTGACCACGGCATTAACCAGCGCGTTTCACAATCTTTTCAATGGCGCGCGAATAAAACGAACGCATCGGCAATGATTAAGCAGGTTTAACCAAGGATGCTCGAGAACCAAAAGATCCGTCCGGCGCAGGTCATTGGCCCGCTTGGTGAGCCGTTGACGCTCGACAGCCTTCCCCCTGCCGACACGACCCGTTGGGTCGTTCGCCGCAAGGCCGAAGTCGTGGCCGCCGTCGCCGGCGGGCTTTTGACCGTCGACGAAGCCTGCGAGCGCTACACGCTCAGCCTCGAGGAATTCACGAGCTGGCAGCGCGCTGTCGACCGCAGCGGGATGCCGGGGCTTCGCGTGACCCGGATTAAGCAGTACCGCGACCAGTACGAGCGCCAGCAGCGCTACTGAGCGCTCGTTACGCGGGCGAATTCCTCCCGCAAAAAGGCCACTCGCAGGCGCGCTGCGGCGACTTGCTCGATTGACCAACCCTCCAAATTTCGGAACAAGGCGCATGCATTGCGCGTCTAGGCTGCCACAACTGCCGCCGAGTGCC
This sequence comes from Sphingomicrobium sp., assembly GCA_035281125.1. Taxonomy (GTDB): domain Bacteria; phylum Pseudomonadota; class Alphaproteobacteria; order Sphingomonadales; family Sphingomonadaceae; genus Sphingomicrobium. The sequence continues at coordinate 13,281 of DATEEM010000053.1, forward strand.
GATTGGCGGCGCATAAGAGGAGGGAGATCAGATGACCTGGATCATCATAATCATCGTCGGCGGCATTCTGGGTTGGCTGGCCAGCCTGATCATGCGTACGGACGCCCAGCAGGGCATCCTTCTGAACATTGTCGTGGGGATCATCGGAGCGATCCTGGGCGGCGCGCTGCTCGGCCCGCTGCTCGGCGGCGGCTCGATCACGAGCGGCGACTTCTCGATGTCGAACCTGCTCGTTTCCCTGCTCGGCGCGATCATCCTTCTCGCGATCTGGAACCTGATCCGCAGGGGAAGCGTCCGCTAAGGACCGCGTTTCAGCCTGGAACCTGGAAAGGCCGCCCGCACAGTTCGGGCGGCCTTTTTACTGCAGTTCGAACACCATGCCGAGCGTGACCGAGACCTTCTGCTCGCCGGGGTCGATCTGGGTCGCAGCCCCGCCCTGGGCGCGGGCCTCCATCATCACCGGCATCGGCGGAGGCACCGGGTAATTGCCGCCGCTTTCGCTGACCGACAGCAGCCGCACGACCCGCATCCCGAGCGCTCTTGCGTAGAGATCGGCGCGCGCCCGCCCCGCCGCGAGGGCCTTGGTCCGGGCCTCGTTCAACGCCTCCTCGGGCTTGTCGATGGTGAGGCTGGGCCCGTTGATCGAATTGGCGCCCTCGGCGACGAGCGCGTCGAGAATGTCGCCGCTCTTGGCGATGTCTCGGAAGCGGACACTCACCTGGTTCGACGCCGTATAACCGGTCAGCCGCGGCGGCTGGTCCTGGACGTAGCGATATTCCGGATTGAGGCTGATGTTGCTCGTCTGGATGTCGCGGTCGGCGATGCCGGCGCGAGTCAAGGCGGCGCGCACCCGTTCCATCCGCGCCGCGTTTTGCGACAGCGCCGCCCGCGCCGTGGTCGCGCGCGTGATCACGCCCGCGGAAATTGTCGCGACGTCCGGGACCCGGGTCGCTTCGCCGGTCGTGCTGATGTCGAGCCGGGTCCCGGCGATGGCCTGGGTTATCGTCGCCGGGGTCTGGGCCGCGGCGGCAGCGGGGAGGCCCATGGCGCCGAGGAGCAGCGCGCCAATCCATGCTTTCTTCATCATCATCCACTATTCCTATGCGTCTGGATTCGCGCCAGTTTGCCAGCCAGCAATGGCTGCGGGATGAACGGCGGCGATCGTCAGGGGCGGCGTCGGCGGCCGAGGATCAGGCGGTAAATCAGGAGGATCACGAACGCGCCGACGACGGCGCCGATGAAGCCCGCCTGCTCGTTCGGCCCATAGAGGTTGAGCAATCGCCCGAGCCAGGTCCCCAACAGCGCGCCGCCGATCCCGAGCAGGATGGTGACAATGCACCCGCCGGGGTCGCGTCCAGGCATGAGCAGTTTGGCCAGCGCGCCGGCCAGCCCCCCGAGGATTATGACCACCAGCCAGCTGGCATTTCCGAACATTTCCGGCTTCCCTTTCGATCGAAGCTGTGCACTAGGGGCGCACCCGCGCGCAGATGCGCCAACGCGCGCTTGCGGCACAAGTGCCGTCGTTGGTCGAAAAGGACTGGCAATCGCCTCGCCGAACACGCGTCCTGTTGCGGAAGGTGACTTATTAGATTAATACAGCTGCCGGACCGCCGTTGGCAGACTCGCAAAACTGAGCAGGGAATGATGAACCGGGAAACCACTTTTCGCACCTCGGACACCTTGGTGGTGACCGACCGTTCGCGGCAGCGGCGGTGGCTGATCGTCGGTGCCGTCGTCGCGCTCGCGGTGATTGCCGCGGCGCTGATCCTGTTCACGGGCGGCGGTAGCGAGGAAAAGGCGGGCGCAGGCGCGCAAGCCGCTGGGCAGGTCCCGACCGTCACCGTCATCGTTCCTGGCCAGAGTCAGGTCGCGGGCATGGTCGTCGCCAGCGGGCCGCTCGGCGCGAAGCGCGACCAGCCGGTCGGCATCGCCGGCTCCGGCGGCCGCGTCGTTCGCGTCCTCGTCGATGCCGGCAGCTGGGTGCGCGCGGGTCAGGTGCTGGCGATGGTCGACCGCTCCGTCCAGGCGCAGCAGGCAGCCCAGATGGCCGCCCAGGTCGAATCGGCGCGCGCCAGCGCCGCGCTCGCACAAAGCAATTACGAGCGTGCCGTGGCGCTCAAGTCCCGCGGTTTCGTCTCGCAGGCCGAGATCGATTCCAAGAGGGCGACCCGCGACGCCGCCAACGCCCAGGTCCGCGTCGCCCAGGCGCAGCTCGGGGCCATGCGCGCGGAAATCGGGCGTCTCAACATCACCGCGCCGACGTCGGGCCTGATCCTCGCCCGCAACGTCGAGGTCGGCCAGATCGTCAGCCCTGCGTCGGGCGCGCTGTTCCGTCTCGCCGAAGGCGGCCAGATGGAGATGCGCGCGCAGCTTTCCCAGCAGGACCTCGCGCGGGTCCGCGTCGGGATGGTCGCGCAGGTCACCCCGGTCGGGTCCGACCGCAGCTTCGCCGGCACCGTGTGGCAGGTCGCCCCGGCGATCGATCCGCAGTCGCGCCTCGGCGACGTCCGGATCTCGGTCCCCTACGATCCTGCGATGCGGCCCGGCGGCTTCGCCGAGGCTCGCATCACGGGCGGCACGACGACCGCTCCGCTGCTCCCGCAAAGCGCGGTGCTGAGCGACGACCGCGGCAATTACGTTTACATCGTCAACGCCAAGAACGAGGTCGAGCGGCGGCCGATCAAGGTCGGCACCGTCGAGGACGCCGGCGTCACCGTGATCGAGGGACTTTCGGGTAACGAGGCGGTCGTGCTTTCGGCCGGTCCGTTCCTCAACCCGGGGCAGAAAGTGAAGCCGCGGCGCGAGGCAGCCCCACGTTGATCCGTAGAAAGTTGTAGCCGTTATGAATTTCCGGAACATCTCCTCGTGGTGCATTCGCAACCCGGTGCTCCCGATCGTGCTGTTCGTCGGGCTGATGCTGGCCGGGCTGATCTCGTTCGCGCGGATGCAGGTCAACAACGCGCCGGACATCGACTTCCCGGCCGCCATCGTCACGGTGGTCCAGCCGGGCGCGGCGCCCAACGAGCTCGAGACCCAGGTCACGCAGCGCGTCGAATCGGCCGTCCGGGGAATCAACGGCGTCGAGGAGATCAGCAGCACGGTCAACGAAGGCAGCAGCACGACCTTCGTGCAGTTCAAGCTCGGCACGCCGACGGACCGGGCGGTCAACGATGTCCGCAATTCGATTTCGCAGATCCGCGACAACCTGCCCGACGGGATCCTCGAGCCGCAGGTCGTGCGGGTCGATGCCGAGGACGAGCCCTTCACCTACGTCGGCGCGCAGACCACCGACCTGACGCTCGAGCAGCTCAGCTGGTACATCGACAACAACGTCGCCAAGCGCCTGCTCGGCGAGGAGGGGGTCGCGGCCGTGACCCGCATCGGCGGCGTCAGCCGGGTCATCCGGGTCATCCTCGATCCCGCCGCGCTGCAGGCCCAGGGCATCACCGCCGCGCAGGTCAACGCCCAGCTCAGGCAGAGCAATATGAACGGCGCCGGGGGCCGCGCGGAGATCGCGGGTTCCGAGCAGTCGGTGCGCGTGCTCGGCAACGCGCAGGACGCCTACGAGCTGTCGCAGATGCAGATCGCCTTGCCCGGCGGGCGCATGGTCAAGCTCGCCGACCTCGGCGAGGTCAAGGACAGCAGTTCGGAGCAGCGCTCGATCGCCAAGATGAACGGGCGGCAGGTGGTCACCTTCATGGTCCAGCGCGCCAAGGGCTCGTCGGAAGTGACCGCTTACGACTCGGCGTGGAAGGAGTTGAAGAAGCTCCAGAAGGAAAATCCGAAGGTTCAGTTCTCGGAGATTTTCAACACCGTCGATTACACCAAGGCCCAATATCATTCCGCGATGGAAGGCCTCGTCGAAGGGGCGATTCTCGCGGTTCTCGTCGTGCTCCTCTTCCTCCGCGACATTCGCGCGACCCTCATTTCCGCGCTCGCCATCCCGCTCTCGGCGATCCCAGCCTTCTGGTTCATGAGCATGATGGGCATCACCATGAACTTCATGTCGACCATGGCGATGGGCCTGGTCGCGGGCGTTCTCGTCGACGACGCGATCGTCGAGATCGAGAACATCGTTCGGCACATGCGCATGGGCAAGTCGGGCTACCAGGCGGCGCTCGACGCGGCCGACGAAATCGGCCTCGCGGTCATGGCCACCACCATGGCGATCGTGGCGGTGTTCTTCCCCGTGGCGCTGATGCCCGGGATCGCGGGGCAATATTTCAAGGCGTTCGGGTTCACCGTCGTCCTGTCGGTGCTGATGAGCTTGTTCGTCGCGCGAATGATCACCCCGCTCATCGCCGCTTATTTTCTCCGCTCCCACGGCCAACAGCCGCACGCGAACTGGAAATGGATGGACTTCTACCTCAAGGTCCTCGGTTGGAGCCTCGACACGTCGAAGGCGCATGCGCGGCGCGCGAGGGTCGCGCGGGTGCCGATGCGCGTGCTATATTATGCCGTCCCACTCGCGCTCGCCGCGGCCCTCGTGCTGTTCAATTCCGCGACGAAGCTGATGCAGGCGACCCCCGACGCGCCGGCAAGCGTGCCGTGGCTGATCGTCGGCGGACTGTTCACCTTCATCTTCCTTGGTCTGATTCTCATGGGCCTGACGATCCTCGTCGGCCTCATCGTCGGCGCAATATTCGGGTTCGATCGAATCCGGTTCGCGGCGTGGAGCCGATCGATCGCGAAGCTCGGCTGGGCGAGCATGTTCGACCATCGCATGGCGATGGTCGGCGCGGGCATCGTCACGCTCATACTCAGCGGGGTCATGTTCGCGACGCTCCCGCAGTCTTTCTTCCCGCCGCAGAATTCCGACTATTCGCGGGTCAACATCACGCTGCCGCCCGGAACGACCCTGAAGCAGACCGAGGCCGTCACCGACCGGGTGGCGGCGATCGTCTCGAAGGATCCGACGGTCGAACGCGTGTTCGAACGCATCAACGTCGGCACGGGGCGCGTGAACATCGTGCTCAAGAAGGACCGCGAGGTGACGAGCACGGAATTCGAGCGGAACCTTTCGCCGGCGCTCGCCGCATTCCCCGATGCCCGGGTCAGCTTCATGAGTCAGAACGGCGGCGGGCCCGACGCCGACCAGCGCGACATCATGCTCTATCTCGGCGGCGACGATCCGGAACAGCTCATCGCCGTGGCGAACAAGATCGCCAAGGAGATGGAGACCGTCCCGGGCCTCCGCGCGCCCCGCGTCGGCAGCCAGCTGGCGAAGCCCGAAATCACGATCACGCCGCGCTTCGACCTCGCGGCGGACCTCGGCGTGACGACCGCGGCGCTCAGCCAGACGATCCGCATCGCGACCTTGGGCGACATCGAGCAGAACAGCGCGAAATTCTCGCTTTCGGACCGCCAGGTTCCTATCCAGGTCTCGCTTTCGGAAACTGCCCGGCGCGATATCCAGACCCTCGAGAACCTGCCCGTGCCGACCTCCAACGGCGGCTCGGTCCCGCTTCGTGCGGTCGCCGACATCGGCTTCGGCTCCGGCCCCACGACCATCCAACGGTCGAACCAGCTGCGGCGGCTTGCGATCGGAGCCGATCTTGCGCCCGGCTACGTCGAGGGCGACGTGTGGGCCAAGGTCCGCGAGCTGCCGAGCTACAAGAATTTGCCGCAGGGTGTTCAGCAAATGAACCTCGGCAATCAGAAGTGGCAGGCCGAGCTGCTGTTCAACTTCGCCGTCGCGCTGATTTCCGGCGTCCTGCTGGTGTTCGCGGTGCTCGTGCTGCTTTACCGCCGCTTCCTCGCCCCGTTCGTCAACATGGGCTCGCTGCTGCTCGCGCCTCTCGGCGCGGCGATCGCGCTCCATATCGCCGGCCAGCCGGTATCGCTGTTCGTCCTGATCGGGATCTTGATGCTGTTCGGCATCGTCGCCAAGAACTCGATCCTGCTGGTCGACTTCGCGGTCGAGATGATGAACCACGGCATGCCCAAGAACGAAGCGATCTGGGAGGCCGGCCACAAGCGCGCCCAGCCGATCGTCATGACCACCGTGGCGATGGTCGCGGGCATGCTGCCGACTGCGATTTCCCTCAGCGGCGACAACAGCTGGCGCGCGCCCATGGGCATCACCGTGATCGGCGGATTGATCTTCTCGACCCTGCTCACTTTGGTTCTGGTGCCGTCCTACTTCTCGATCGCCATTTCGGTCGAAAGCCGGATCGGCAAGCTGTTCCATCGCTTCGTGGGCGCGGACGCGCATCGCTCGAGCAGTCCCGTCCCCGCGGAGTGAACCCGCGGCCCTGCTCGGCTATTGAGCGGGCATGAACCGAGCGCCATCGCAGCCGGTCCTCAGCCGCTTCAACCCGGCCCAGCCGGGGGCGCGGGGCATGAAGCTCGTCGCCACGGGCCTGCTGGTCGTGATGGCCGCGCTGTTCGCCGCGGCCCGGGCGCTCGAGCCTGCCTATCCGGCCCTGTCCTTCGTCAAGGCGTTCGCCGAGGCGGCGATGGTCGGCGGCCTCGCCGACTGGTTCGCAGTGACGGCATTGTTCCGCCATCCGCTGGGACTGCCGATTCCGCACACGGCGATCATCCCCCGCAACAAGGACCGGATCGGGGACGCCCTCGCCCGCTTCCTCCAGGAGAATTTCCTCGTCCCGGGCGTCGTCGCCCGCCGCATGGAAAAGCTCGACGTCGCCGGGGCCGCGGGCCGGTTCCTGCAGACCCCGGCCGGCGAAGGCACGCGCATCCGGGCCGGCGCGTCGCGGCTCATCGCCGACATTTTCGAAAGCCTCGACGACGAGCGCCTCGGCGGCATCGTAAAGGGCGCGATTTCGGCCCGTCTTCGCAAGACCGAGGTTTCGCCGCTCCTCGGCCACGCCCTCGCGTCCGCCATCAACGAGGACCGGCACGTGCCGATGCTCGAAGCGGCGATCCGCTGGACGGCCCGCGCGCTCGAAGCGAACGAGCCCTTGATTCGGGACCTGGTGCACAAGAAAGCGAACTGGGTGCTGAAGCTCGCCGGGCTCGACGCGAAGCTCGCCGATGCGATCATCGACGGGCTCCGCAAGCTCACGGTCGAGATGTCGACCGACCCCGCGCATCCGGTGCGGGTGAAGGTCGAGGAAGCGCTCGCCCAGCTGGCCAACGATCTCCAGACGCGGCCGGAGACGCGAGAGCGGGTCGAGGCGATCAAGGCCGAGCTGCTCGACAATCGGTCGGTCAGCCTGTGGCTCGACGCCTTGTGGCAAAGGGGCCGCGAAGCGGTCATCCGCGCCGCCCGCAACCCCGATGCGGTTCTCGCCGGCAAGCTCGGCGAGGTTCTGAAGTCGATGGGCGCGACGCTTGAGAGCGATCCGCGGATCCGCGTCGCGATCAATCGCTTCGCCCGGCGGGCCGCCGTCGGCATGGCGGCGAGCTACGGCAGCTCCATCGTCACGCTGGTTTCGGAGACGATCCGCGGCTGGGATGCGCGGACCATGACCGCGCGCCTCGAGGCGGCCGTCGGCCGTGATCTTCAGTATATCCGGATCAACGGCACGTTGGTCGGCGGCCTGGTCGGACTGGTGTTGCACGTGATCGACGGCCTGTGACCGACGAGAGCCTCGACGATCTTGCGCAATCCGCGCGCAACCGCGGCCTGAAGCTCGTGCGTTCGCGGGTGCGAACTCCTGGCAAGCGCCGCTTCGGCAAGGTCGGCCTGACCGACTCGCGCGGTACGGCAGTGTTCGGAATGGACGACAAGGGGCCGACGGCAAAACCCGAGGAGGTCGAAGATTATCTGCGCAACCTCGGGGCGCGCGACTGGGGCGCATCGCTCGACGTCGCCGTGCTGCCGAGAAAGCGGAAGGCGACGCGGGTCGCGCGCGTACCGGCCAACGATGCCGAGCCGGCGCCGCGACCGGCGCGGACGGCCAGGACGAGACCAAAGCCGCCGCCGAAACCGAAGCCGCCACCCAAGCCGAGTGTCCGCGACGCGAAGCCGGGTGATGCCAAATGCCTCGTGGAACTGATGCGGCTGCTCGACCACAAGGTCGACGAGAAGGATGTCCGGAAGCGGATCGGCGCGCTGGCGAAGGACAAGATCGCGCCCCTGGTCGCAACGCTCGGCAAAGAAATCGTCGGGCTGGTTGGGCTTCACCGCATGGTGGCCATCCACCGCGACGAGCCGGTCGGCCGGATCACCATCCTGGTCGTCACCGAGGACGCGCGGCGCAACGGTATCGGCCGAATGCTGACCGAGGCCGCCGAGCAACGGCTGAAGACGCTGGGCTGCGGCATGGTCGAGGTAACCAGCAACGACCGGCTGACCGCCGCCCACGCCTTCTACCGCCACATGGGCTACGAGCGGACCAGCATCCGCTTCATGAAAAAGCTCTAGCCGGCGCTGCGCCGTTCGATCGTCGCCCCGACGGCGCTCAATTTCTCCTCGAGCCGCTCATAGCCCCGGTCGAGGTGGTAGACGCGCAGCACCTCGGTTTCCCCCTCGGCCGCCAGACCCGCGAGCACGAGGCTCATCGATGCCCGGAGGTCGGTTGCCATCACGTTCGCGCCGGTCAACCCGGCGACGCCGCGGACGATCGCCGAGCGCCCGTGAATGTCCACGTCCGCGCCCATGCGCCGCAGCTCGGGGACGTGCATGTAGCGGTTCTCGAAGATCGTCTCCTCGAGGAAGCTGTCGCCTGAGGCCAGCGCGAGCATGGCCATGAACTGCGCCTGCATGTCCGTCGCGAAGCCGGGGAAGGGCGCGGTCGACAGTGCCAGCGGCTTCAGCCCGCCGTTCGCGCTGACCTTGATTCCCCGGTCGTGAAACTCGATGACCAGCCCGGCTTGGGCCAGCGCATTGAGCGTCGCCTTCATGTCTTCAGGACGCGCGCCGATCAGGTCGAGCGACCCGCCGGTGATCCCGGCGGCGCAGGCATAGCTGCCGGCCTCGATCCGGTCCGGCATGACCTCATAGGTCGTTCCATGAAGCGCTTCGACGCCGTCGATGACGAGGTGCGACGATCCGATTCCGCCGATCCGGGCGCCCATCGCCACGAGCAGGTTGCACAGATCGACGATTTCCGGTTCGCGCGCCGCGTTGAACAACTGCGTCCGACCGGTGGCCAGCACTGCAGCCATCACCGCATTTTCGGTCGCCCCGACCGACACGACGGGGAAGCTGAAGTCGCCACCCGGAAGCCGGCCCTTGGGCGCGCTCGCCTTCACATAGCCTGCGGCGAGTTCGATCTCCGCGCCCATGCATTCCAGCGCCTTCAGGTGGAGATCGATGGGGCGGTCGCCGATCGCGCATCCGCCGGGAAGCGAGACGGTCGCTTCGCCCGCCCGCGCCAGCATCGGGCCGAGGACGAGCACAGACGCGCGCATCTTGCGCACCATGTCGTACGGCGCGACGGTCGAGACGATCTCGTCCGCTTGAAGCGTCATGCGGCGGCCGTATTCGCCTTTCTTGACCCCGGCGACGCTGGTCGACACGCCGAGCATGTTGAGCAGGTGGCCGAAGGTATCGACGTCGGCGAGCCGCGGCAGGTTGGCGAGGGTCAGCTTCTCCTCGGTCAGGAGCGCGCAGGGCATGAGCGTCAGCGCGGCGTTCTTGGCGCCGCTGATCGGGATTTCGCCCTTCAGCGCCTTGCCGCCCTTGATCCAGATGCTGTCCACCGGCGCGCTTTAGCGCGTGACGGAGGCGTGACAAGCGGCGGCTGGGCTCAAGCTTTCTCCAGCGTGCATTGCAGCGGATGCTGGTTCTCGCGGGCGAAGTCGATCACCTGGGTCACCTTCGTCTCGGCGACTTCGTAGGTGAACACGCCGCATACCGCGACGCCCTGCTGGTGGACCTGGAGCATCACCCGCGTCGCATCCTCGATCCCCATCGAGAAAAAGCGCTGCAGGACGAGCACGACGAACTCCATCGGGGTATAGTCGTCGTTGAGCATGAGCACCTTGTAGTTCGACGGCTTCTTGGTCTTCGGCCGAGTCCGCGTCGCGACTCCGGTCTCGATTTCGTCGAGTCCGTCGCCGTCGTCGGGTCCGGCCGCCATGAAGATCGGATGGGTGATCATTGCTCTATAAAATATGGCAAGCTCGAAAAGTGCCGCAAGGCGGCTTTCGCACGCTCGTCTTAAAAAAATGACCCGCTAAAAAAATCGGCGGCCGCCCCTTTGGAAAGGAACGGCCGCCGGGTTCGTTACCTGGACTAGGAGGGGAGAGGGTCAGGCAACGAGCGTGTTGAAGCGCTCGGCGTTGGCCGTTGCGCGGTTCGAAATCGGCTGGAACGCCTCGCCGGCGAGCTTCACGACCGACTCGGTCAACTTCGAGCTTTCGGCGACGAAACGGTCGAACGACGCGCGGGCGAAATCGCTCTGCAGCTGCAGATACTCGGTCGGCGACTTGGCCTCGGCGAGCGAACGGATCGCGTCGGCGGCCTTCTCGACACCGTCGCGATTGGTGGCGACCACGTCCTGGCCGATCGCACGAGCGCCCTCGGCAGCAACGCGGCTCGCCTCGACGACCGCCTCGACGTTGGCGCGGGCGAGGTCGGCCAGTTCCTCGGCGACCTTCTGGCTCTTCTTGACCAGCTCCTGGCTGCGCTCGCCGGCCTCGGCGAACAGCGACTGGAAGGGCGCGAACGCCGGAGCAGCCTCGAAGGCATTGAAGAAGTTGGTATTGGTCACGGTTTCAATCCTTTCCTGGGCCGCGCGCGCACTCTTGCGGGCGGCGGTACGGGTCTTGCGGGTCGTGCGGCGGACCGCGGCCTTCTCGGCAACGGCCTTACGCTTTACGCGGCGCGCCGTAGCGGCGCGGGTGCGACGGGCGGTCTTGCCGCTTTCCTTCGCGATCGTTTCCATCGTGTCGGCCACCGCTTCGGCGACCTTCACCGGTGCCTCGACAGCGGTTTCCGTCTCGATCTTCGTTTCGTCAGCCACGGAACTCATTCCTCCGGATTTGTTGCATTGCACAATACGCATTGCGCTGCACAATTTCAAGGGGATTTTTGTGCACTGCATTATGCCGCCGCTTGACGGCCGCGGCTTGCCCGAAGCAAGAGCGGCCATGGACCCTTCATTCGACCAGATGCGACGGCGGCGCGGCCTGCTGATCGTGCTCTCCTCGCCATCGGGCGCGGGAAAGACGACGATTTCCCGCATGCTGCTCGACGCGGATCCCGAGATCACCATGTCGATCTCCGCGACCACCCGGCCGAAGCGTCCGGGCGAGACCGACGACGTCGACTATCATTTCGTCGACGACCGCGAGTTCGACCGGCTGATCTCGGAGGGTGAGTTCGTCGAATGGGCGCCGGTCTTCGGCTTTCGCTACGGCACGCCCAAGGCGCCGGTGAAGGCTGCGCTGAAGGACGGGCGCGACATATTGTTCGACATCGACTGGCAAGGAACCCAGCAGCTGCACTCGGCGATGGGCGAAGACCTCGTTCGGATTTTCATCCTGCCGCCGTCGATGGCCGAGCTCGAGCGGCGCCTGAGATCACGGGGCACGGACGCCGAGGACATCATCACCGATCGGATGCAGCGTTCGCACGGCGAGATTAGCCACTGGGCCGAATATGATTACGTCCTGATCAATCGCGACATGGATTCGTGCCTGGCCGAGGTTCAGACGATCGTCGCGGCAGAGCGGCTGAAGCGTTCGCGCCAGATCGGCCTCGTGTCGTTCGTGCGCGATCTCATCGGGCCGCAGCATTAGGATTCCAGCAGCTCCAGGAACCGCGCGGCGGCGAGAAATTCCATGCGGCGCGCCTCCAGTGCGCGCTCCGCCTCGGCATCCGATCCCCATTGTTCGAACTGCCACCGTTCGTCGACGCTGACTGCGGCCCACGCTTCCTCGGCGGAAATTGCCCCCTCGAGCAAGGCAAGCCCGGCGATCAGCGAGCCGCCGATAGTCACCAGCGGCGAAAGCCCGGCAAGACGAAACTCGTCGAGCGCCGCGACCGCATGCGCCAGCCGCTCGACCGTGGCTGGGGGCTGCGCCACGTGCATCAGTCCCGATGTCGTCGCGAAGTCCACGTCGTAGCGCCGCCGAGCCCAGCCCAGCAGAATGTCCCAGCATTTCGCCTGTCGCTCGACGAGGTCGGGCGGCCACTCGGACCGATAGCAGGCGAGGTCGCTCTCGGCATATCGCGCCAGCCCGGCCGCGAACCCCGGCCGATCCGGCGCCACCCGGTCGATCGCCGCATTGGCGAGGCCGGTGCACGGCATCGCCCGAGGGTCGATTTCGTCTTCGACGGCATTCCACTCAGCCGCGATCGCGTCGGCCAGCGCCTTGGTCGGCACTACGAGTAGCGCCCGCGCCGGAGTCCGCACCGCTCGATCATCGAGCTTGATCGACCAGCCCTCGCCTTCCTGTTCTACGTCGACGCGCGTCCAGAACCTTTTCACTGCCTCGCGTCTTCCTGATCCCACAGTTTCTTCAGCATGCGCGGGGCGAAGATTGCGTCGATCACGCCCATGATCGCGATGATCGCCCCGAGGCGCGGCCAGCCGCCTTCGCGAACCAGGTCGCTGAACGCGATCGCAATGCCCAAGAAAAAAATCGCAAGTCCGGCAAGTCGCACCGCCGAGTAAATCAGGAAGCGCTGCCGCCACAGAGCCTCATTCGTGGGTTCCTTCATCGACCTCGCTCCCGCGACCCGCGCGCGCGGCGCTCGCCCCGCCGGCTCTCGCGCCTGGGCTTGGAGCTGCGCGGCTGCGAAGCGCGACGCACCGCCGGAGGACGGTGGCCGAGCGCGATATCGAAGCCAAGCGTGGCGAGGCTTTCGGCGAAATGCTGCGGAAGGTCGGCGGTGACGTCGACCTTCCCGCCACCGGGCCCGTCGACCTTCAGCCGACGGGCATGAAGATGCATCTTGCGGCTGATCCCGCCCGTCAGGAAAGCATCGGCCCCGCCGTATTTCGCGTCGCCGACGATGGCGTGGCCGATCGCGGCCATGTGTGCCCGGAGCTGGTGCGTGCGCCCGGTCAGCGGCTGGAGCTCGACCCAGGCGGCGCGGTTTCCAGCGCGGTCGATCACCCGCCAGCGGGTTTTCGCGGGAAGGCCGCTTTCCGCATCGACGTGCATCTTCTCGCCGCCTGTCCCGGGCTGCTTGGCGAGCGGCGCATCGATCTCTCCATCGGGCTGCGCAGGAACGCCAACGACCAGCGCCCAATAGAGTTTGCGCGCGGTCCGGCCGGAAAAAGCCTTGGCGAAATGCCCCGCGGCGCGCGCCGTTCGCGCGACGAGCAATGCGCCGGACGTGTCCTTGTCGAGCCGGTGCACCAGCTTCGGTCGGCCGCGCTCGCCAGCGAGGCCGTCGAGCAACCGGTCGAGGTGCCGGGTCGTCTTGGTGCCGCCCTGGGTCGCAAGGCCTGGCGGCTTGTTGAGGACGAAGACGTTGGCATCTTCGTAGATCACCATGTCGCGGACGAACTGGACCTCTTCCGGAGTCAGCGTCTCGCGCCTCGGCGCCCGTTCCGCTGGGGCAGGCGTCGCCTCTGCAGGGGGAAGACGGATTTCCTGCCCGGCTTCGATCCGGTCACCGGGAATGGCGCGCTTGCCGGCCAGCCGCAGCTGCCCGGTGCGGGCCCAGCGGGAAACCAGATTGAAGCTGATTTCCGGCATGTTCCGCCTGAACCAGCGGTCGAGCCGGATGCCGTCGTCCTCGTCGCCGACGATGAAGGTTCTGGGGTTAGTCACGAGCGGCCGATTAGCGAATGCTAGGGCTCGCGTCGCGCCCAAAACTCGAACACTTGGCGGTGCAGGCGGCGGATCAACCGCGCCGCCTTGGGCCCTTCCCACAGGCCCGTGTAGCCGTGCTTCTTCGCCCCGCTAACCCACCAGCCCTGCCCCGGCAGGCCGTCGGATTGACGGACGACCAGCACGGCGAGCTCAGGCTCGCCGCGCGCTTCCGCTTCCTCGTCGACGAAGGCCAGCACCCGGCACAGGGCGCGCATCTTTGGGCGCGTGAAATGATGGCCGAGAAGCTCGAGGACCTCCGCATAGCTGATCGCCTCGCCTGCCCGGGCCGAAGCAATCAGGATCGCGCGCACTTCCCCGGGGTCCGCGAGCAGTCCCGCTTCGCTCACTCGACGTCGGGCTGCCGGGCGACGGGGGTCAGCTCGAACACGTCGAGCTTGGCCGCGTCCTGCGGCCACGGGATGACCAGGCGCCATTTAAACGGGCCGATCCGCTCGAACACCCCGGCCATGTTGCGCTTGGGGTCGTCACCATAAGCGAGCGGCTGCTCCTCGTCGCCAAGCGCGAGGCTCCCGAGGAAGATCAGCCGATTGGGGTCGTCATCTTCCCAGAGCCGTCCGGCCGGGCGCTGGCTGCCGGTCTGCTTGACGATCGTCAACAGGTCGCCCTCGACCTCGACATAGCAGAAAAACGGCCGGAAGCTCTCGAACGCCTTGCCCTTGTCGTTCACCTTGCCGAGCTTGATCAACCGGCAGTTATAGCTGCCCGGCGTCGGTGCCGGCCGCGACAGGCTGGCGCGCGGCATCAGCAGCTTGTTCTCGCGGCGAACGTCGGCGGCATTCGTCTTGCGTGCATCGGAAAGGGCTTCCTGCCAGGCAAGGCCGAGTCGGCCGAGCCGGTCCTCGTCTTCCGCAGTCGCGACCTGCTTCCACGCGTCGGCCTTCGACGGCGGCTCGACCGTCACTTGGGGAATGACGCCCGTAGGCCGCTTGGGCTGGGTCGCGCATCCGGCCGCGCCGAGCGCGAGCGCCGCCACCGCAAGCATTCCCGTCTTGAGGCCGAATCGCGGCAATGCCCCACCTTTCGCAATCGCGCATCAAACGTGGCAGCGAGCGCGTGCAGATTCAACCAAGGCGGCATTCAACATGAGCTTTCACTGAACGCTCACCGGGGCTAGGCGCGCGCGGAATGAATCCGCGCGACAGCTCGCCGAGAACGGCGCCGGACATGGCCGAGCGGCACGCGCGCGGCGGCTTCGCGCTGGGCCTCGGCGCCTACGGGCTGTGGGGCGTCCTGCCGCTCTACTTCAAGGCGATTGCGCATGTCGCGGCGACTGACATCGTCGCGCACCGCGTCCTGTGGTCCATCCCGTTTCTCACCGTGCTGATTACCGTCGGCAAGGGCTGGTCGCGGGTGAGGTCGGTCGTCGCCGACCGCCGGACAATGGTGGTCTTGACCGTCACGGCGACGCTGATCGGCGGCAATTGGCTGCTCTACGTCTACGCGGTGAACAGCGGCCACATCCTGGCCGCGAGTTTTGGCTATTATCTGAACCCGCTGGCCAACGTGCTTCTCGGCCGTTTCGTGCTGAAGGAGAGGCTCGGCCGGCTGCAGTGGGCCGCCGTGGCGATTGCCGGGGCCGGGATTTCCGTCCTCGCTGCGGGTGCGCTCGGCCAATTGTGGATCAGCCTGGCTTTGTGCGGCAGCTTCGCGCTGTACGGGCTGCTGCGCAAGATCGTCGCTGCCGACGCCCTGACCGGGCTCGCCGTGGAAACGTGCCTCTTGTTCCCCGCGGCGCTCCTGTGGCTGGTGTGGCGTCTTTCGAGCGGGGCACCGGCACTCGGCTCGAGCGGAACCGATCTCGCCCTCCTCGTCATGGCGGGAATCGTTTCGACGACCCCGCTGCTGCTGTTTACCGCGGCCGCGCGACGGCTCGCTTACTCGACGCTCGGGATGCTCCAGTTTCTGGCGCCGACGCTGCAATTCGGGATCGGCGTCTGGTACGGCGAGCGGTTCACGAGCGCGCACGCGGTGGCGTTCGCCGCGATCTGGGCGGCGTTGGTGCTTTACATTCTCGCACTGGTCCGGGCGCCCCGACTGCCGCAAACGCCCGAATGATGGTAGCCTTGCCGCCGGAGGTGGAGAGATGAGCCGCGACCCGCGCATCGATGCTTATATCGCCAAGGCTCAGCCATTCGCTCGGCCGATCCTCGAGAAGGTCCGCGAGCGCGTCCACGCGGCCGTTCCCGAGGCCGAGGAAACGCTCAAGTGGAGCATGCCGAGCTTCACGCTGGGGGGAAAGATCCTGCTCGGCATGGCCGCGTTCAAGGCCCACGCCACCGTTGGATTCTGGCGCGGCCAGGAACTCGGCATGGAGCGCAAGGCCGACGCGATGGGCCAGCTCGGCCGGCTGACCTCCGTCGACGACCTTCCCGCCAATTTCGACGATTTGATCCGCGAGGCGGCGGTGCTGACCGCGACGGCTCCGGCACCCCGCAAGCCCAAGCATCAGCCCAAGCCGCCGCCGGCGCTTCACCCCGACTTCGCCGCCGCGCTCGCTAAAGCGCCCAAAGCGAAAAGCGCGCTCGATGGTTTCCCGCCATCGGCGCAACGCGAATATTTCGACTGGATTTCCGAGGCGAAGCAGGACTCGACCCGGCAGAAGCGGATCGCCGACGCCATCGCCTGGCTCAGCGAAGGCAAGCGCCGCCACTGGAAATATGAAAACTGCTGATCAGCGCTTCGGGAAGTCTTCCAGATTCGGTGTTTCGTCCTCCATCGCATCGAGCGCTTCGGTTAACTTGCGCCGGCGTGAAAAGCAGTAGGGAACGACCGACCCAAAGGCCGCTCCGATGAGCATGAACATCAAGGCCGGCAGCCACGAATCCAGGCGCCAGTCGGTCGCGTAGCGGTACGCGACATAGAGGCAGATCCCGGCAACGATCGCGAAGAGCGACCCGATGGCCCGGAACAGCAGACGCCCGAGCGCGCCGTCGAGCCGGTCGAGGCTGCCGCCTTTCACCGCGACATCCGGATTGCGGGGCCGAAGCGCGTGTCGGCCTCGCCCTCGGCCGAAAAGCCGCAGCGCGCGTAGAAACCCTGCGCCTGCGCATTGGCCACGACCATCAGCGCGAGGCCGCGCCGCCGAGCCTGGTGCGCCGCCACGTCGACCAGGGCGGCGCCGATCCCCTGCCGCCAGCGATCGGGCTCCACGAAAAGACCATCGAGTTCGAGATGGTCGGCCTCCTCGACGATAGCGGCAAAGCCGACGATCTGGCCGTCGACCTCCGCGACGTGAACTTCGCCCCGCTCAATCTGCTCGCCCGGCAATTGAATGGCGTCCGGATGCGCCTCGAGGTGCGGACGGTCCTCCGGGTTTGCGAGCGACGCGCGCCGCTGAAGCGCTTCGAGGGAAGCCCGCTCCTCGAGGCGCGCCGTACGGATGCTGATTGCCTCAGCGCGCCTTGACATAGGATCCGGGCGCATCCTCGATCCCCTTCAGCTTGCCCTTGCCGGGGATTCGGGCGCCCGCGGCCTTCACCGTCCCGGCGCCGAGAGACTTCAGCCAGGCGAGCCAGTCGGGCCACCAGCTGCCCTTATGCTCGGTCGCCCCTTCAATGAACGCGTCCAGGCTCCGGCCCGGCCGGTCGTTGACCCAAAATTGATACTTCTCCGCGGCTGGCGGATTGACGACCCCCGCGATGTGGCCGGAGCCGGCGAGCACGAAGCGCTTCGGCCCGGCGAAATGGTCCATGATCTTCCACACGCTGTGCGGCGGGGCGATATGGTCCTCGCGCCCGGCCTGGACATAGGTCGGCGTTTCGACCGTATCGATGTCGATGCCTACGCCCGCGACTTTGATCGCCCCTTTTTCGGCAAGCTTGTTCGCCTTGTAGAAGCTCTCGAGATAGTCGCGGTGCCAGCGCGCCGGCAGGTTGGTCGTGTCGGAGTTCCAGTGGAGCAGGTCGAACGGCGCCGGCTCCTCGCCGAGCAGATAATTGTTGACCACATAGCTCCAGATGAGGTCGCGCCCGCGCAGCAGGTTGAAGGTCGCCGCCATGTAGCGGCCGTCGAGATACCCCTTGTCCTTGGTCAGCTCCTCGAGCAGGCCCATCGTCTCCGGCCCGGTGAACAGCTTGAGATCGCCGGCTTCGCTGAAGTCGACCTGGGCAGTGAGGAAGGTCGCCGACGCGACGCTGGCCGCCTGCCTTCTCGCGCGAAGGTAGGCGAGCGTCGCCGCAAGCGTGGTCCCGGCGACGCAATAGCCGATCGCGTGAACGCTCTTGACGCCGAGCAGGTCGCGCACCGTGTCGATCGCATCGATCTGGCCGTCGAGCACATAATCGTCGAACGTTGCGTCAGCGATGCTTTCGTCGGCCGATTTCCAGCTGACCATGAACAGGCTGATGCCCTGGTCGACGCACCATTTGACGAAGCTTTTCTCCGGGCTGAGGTCGAGGATGTAGAAGCGGTTGATCCACGGCGGGAAGATGACGACCGGAGTCTCCAGCACCTTGTCCGTCGTCGGGGTGTACTGGATGAGCTGATAGAGCCGCGTCTGCTTGATCACCTTGCCTGGGGTCGTCGCCAGGTTGCGGCCGACCTCGAACACCCCGGGCTTGGTCTGGGTCAGCTGCCCCGCGGCAATGTCCTTCAACATGTTGGCGAGGCCCTTGAGCAAATTCTCGCCGCGCGTCTCGAGCGTCTTCTTCAGCACCTGCGGGTTGGTCAGCGCGAAATTGGACGGGCTCATCGCATCGACGAAGCTGCGCGTGGCGAAGCGCAGTTTCTCGCGCGTCTCGGGGTCGATGTCCTTGATCTCGTCGACCGTGCCCAGCAGCTGGTCCGACACGCGCAAATAGGTCTGGCGGATGGTGTCGAAGATCGGGTTCTCGCGCCATTCGGGCGCGGCGAACCGGCGGTCCTTGCGCGCCGGCTCGCCGGCTGGCGCCGCCGCAGTCACCCCGCCGAGCATCTTGCCCCAGGTTTCGAGGCCCTTCGCCCAGGCCTGGGCGCCGGCGCTCATCAGCGCCATCGGGTCATCCCCCGCGCCCGCTTGCCGGCCGAAACCGAACGCCGGAGGCAACCAGCCGGGGAACGGCTGATCCTTCTTCAGACTGTCCGTCCAGAATTCCATCAGCATCTGCTGGGCGCGGCCCATCACCAGCGTCCAGTGCTGCCAGTCCTCGAGCGTCGGGATCGCGCCGCCCACTGTCGAGTCTTCCGCCATTTCGCTAATGTAGGGCGCATGGCGGTCGCGCCGCAAATCCCGACAGCGCTCATGCTCCTCGATTATTTCGGGATCGCAGTGTTCGCAATTTCTGGCGCCCTGCTCGCCGCAGAAAAGCGCCAGACGATGGTCACGTTCGTTTTCTTCGCCGTCGTCACCGGGGTCGGCGGCGGGACGCTGCGCGACCTGTTCATCGGCGCCCCGGTGTTCTGGGTGCACAGCAACGGACCGCTGCTGATCTGCTTCGCCGCGGCGCTGATGGCCTGGCTCACCCGTAGCCGCTGGCTCGCGGGGAAGGCCTTGCTGTGGTTCGACGCGGCCGGGCTCGCCGCCTACGCCGTCTACGGGTCGGCCAAGGCGCTCGCCTTCGGAATCGCGCCGGTCCCGGCATTCGCCATGGGGGTCCTTACCGCCTGCGCGGGCGGGATCATTCGTGACGTGCTTGCCGGGCGGCCGTCGATCCTGATGCGGCCGGAGCTTTACGTGACTGCGGCCGCGCTGGCGGCCGGCTTACTGGTCGGCCTCGCCTTGCTCGGCGTCGGCAGCTGGGTGGCGCCCGCGGTCGCCTTCGGCGCCGGATTCGCGCTTCGCGGAGCGGCGATTGCGCGAGGCTGGTCATTGCCGGCCTACCGCGACTAGGGTTCTCTGATGCGCACACTCGCTTTCGCCGCCGCGGGGTTGCTGGCGGCAGGATGCGCGACCATTCCCGCCGCACCGCCGCGCGATTCGGCGGAGGTCGGCGTCGCATTCGACGCCAACGGCGAACTTGCGAGCTTCGCCGACGGTCTCGCCGATCCCCGGACCAGTCGCCGGGTGACGCCCGACGATCCCGTGCGGATCGCCTCGATCAGCAAGCTGGTGGTCGCGGTCGGCGTGATGAAGCTGGTCGAGCAAGGCAAGCTCGACCTCGAGGCCGACGTTTCGCGCTATCTCGGCTGGACCTTGCGTAACCCGGCCTTCCCGGAGCGGCCGATCGATCTCGCGATGCTGCTGTCGCACACCAGCTCGGTGCGGGATCACGACGACCAATATGCGATCCCGCTCGGCGGCACGGTCCGACAAGTGCTGGCCGACGCGCGATCATGGGATTCCCAGCACGGCCCGGGCCAAAATTATTTCACCTACGCCAACATGAACTTCCCGATCGTCGGCTCAATCGTCGAACGGGTGACCGGCGAGCGGTTCGATATCTGGATGCGCCGCGAGGTTCTCGAGCCGATGAAGCTCGACGCCTGCTACAACTGGCCGACCTGCAGCGACGCCGCGGTCGAGCGCGCGGTGGTCCTAATGCAAGACGGCAAGGCGGTGCGCGACGATCTTGGCGGCCGTCGACCCGATTGCCCGGTGTTCGTGGAGGACGGCGAGGCGTGCGACTTGTCGCGCTGGAAGCTTGGCGAGAACGGAGCCCTGTTCGCGCCGCAGGGCGGCCTGCGGATTTCCGCGCGCGGGCTGGCCCGGGTGGGGCGCCTGCTGCTTGGCGCCGGCACGCTCGACGGCGTGCGCATCATCTCGCCCCAATCGGTCGACCGGCTTTTGACCCAGGTATGGCGCTTCGACGGCGGCAACGGGAATACGGAGAAGGGTTTCTACTGCAGCTTTGGGCTCGCAGCGCAGCAGATCCCGACCCTCGAGCCTGGCTGCGCCGACGATATGGGCACCGCCGGCGCGACGCTCGTTGGCCATGCCGGCGACGCCTACGGGCTGAAGGCCGGTCTTTGGATCGATCGGAAGCGAGGCCGCGGCATCGCCTATTTCGTCACCGGCGTGCCCGATAATGCCGAGCGCGGGCCAGGCACGGCCTTTACCGCCGCCGAGACAATGGCCTTCCGCCGCGCCTACGCGCTGCTGCCGCAGCCGCCAGGCGAATAGCATCGAGCAGGAACCGAATGGCATGCCGCTCGGTTGGCGCGTTGGACGTCGCCATGGCAACGCACCTTGAAACGCGTTTTTCGAGATCGGCGCGGGCGCGCGGGATCCGCGTCGCCGGGCTCGCGATCATCGCGCTTGGTGTCGGCGCAGCCGTGCTTCCGGCGGGAGATACTATTGCGTCCGGCATGATCGGCGCGCTGCTGATCGCCGCGGGTTTGGTCGAAGCGGTCGCCGGTTCTTTGCGCCGCGACGTGCGGGTCTATGCGATGGCCGCCGGAGCGGTGACGGCGCTCGCCGGTTTGTTGTTCGTCATCAACCCGGAAACCCACTTTTTCCCGACCGTCACGCCGATCATCGGCTGGCTCGTCCTTCGCAGTCTGATCCTTGCCTACGCGGCGAGCCATCTCCGGGGATCGGTGCGGACCTGGGTAGCGCTTTCCGCAGGCATGGACCTGCTGCTCGCAGTGCTTCTGATCGCCGGCCTGTCCATTTCGGCGCTGGTCGTCAGCGTGTTCGGGCCGACGCCGGAACTCGTGGCGAGCTTCGCCTGGGTGCTGGCGGCGAGCTTCTTCGTCGACGGCCTGATGCTGCTCGAGGTCGCCAGCCGCGAAAGGAACGGCTATCCCGCGGATTGATGGTCGTCCTGCCGCCATCCGATCTGTCCGCTTCGACCGTCGCCGAGACCGTCCGGCTCGCCCTCGCCCCGGTCTTCCTTCTCAGCGGCATCGGCGCGTTCCTCAACGTGCTCGCGTCGCGCCTCTCGCGCATCGTCGACCGCTCGCGCCAGCTCGAGCCCCAGCTCCTCGCCAGCCGCGGCGACGAGCACGACCGGTCAATCGAATCGCTCCGCGTACTCGATCGGCGCATGTCGCTGATCAATTGGGCGACGGGGCTGTCCGTGACTTCTGCGGTCCTGACCTGCATGGTCGTCGTCCTGTTGTTCGGGGCGAACCTCACCCGGATCCATCTCGGCAACGCGATCGCCCTGCTGTTCATGGCCTCGATGCTGACCATCGGTGCGGGCTTCGCCGCCTTCCTCTTGGAAACCACCATCGCCGCGCGCGCGGTCCGGGTGCGGTCGGAACTGCTCCAGCACACGGTGGACGAGGACGAATAGCGACACTATCGCGGCGCGCATGAACCGTGCTGCTGCTTCCTCCGTTCTCGATCGCGTCCTCGTCCTCGAAATGGTCCGCGTGACCGAGGCCGCGGCAATTTCCGCATCCAAGCT
The DNA here is from genome assembly GCA_035281125.1 of Sphingomicrobium sp. GTDB lineage: Bacteria > Pseudomonadota > Alphaproteobacteria > Sphingomonadales > Sphingomonadaceae > Sphingomicrobium. Next base: position 35,252 of record DATEEM010000053.1, read on the forward strand.
GATCGGCCGCGGCGACGAAAAGGCCGCCGACGCGGCGGCCGTCGAGGCGATGCGGGCGGCGCTCAACGAGCTGCCGTTCGACGGCACGGTCGTGATCGGAGAAGGCGAGCGCGACGAAGCGCCGATGCTCTACATCGGCGAACGCGTCGGCTCGGCCCAGGGCAGCGGGCCCAGGATCGACATTGCGCTAGACCCGCTCGAAGGCACGACCATCACCGCGAAAGGCGGGCCCAACGCGCTCGCCGTGCTGGCGATCGCCGAACAGGGCTGCCTGCTGAATGCGCCCGACACCTATATGGAAAAGATCGCGATCGGTCCGGGCTATGCGGAAGACACGATCGACCTCGCGCGGACTCCGGCCGACAATGTCCGCGCCCTCGCCGCTGCCAAGGGGGTGGAGCCCGGCGAGATCATTGCCTGCGTCCTCGACCGGCCGCGCCACGAAGACATCATCCGGCAGCTTCGCGAGCTCGGCTGCGGGATCCAGCTGATCCCGGACGGCGACGTGGCCGGCGTCATCGCCACGACCGACCCCGCGACCGGGGTCGACGTCTACATCGGAACCGGCGGCGCGCCCGAGGGGGTCTTGGCCGCTGCCGCTTTGCGCTGCGTCGGCGGGCAGATCCAGGGCCGGCTCGTGTTCCGAAACGACGACGAAGTGGCGCGGGCGCGGCGCTGGGGCATCGAGAAACTCGACGAGATCTACCGGCTCGAGGACATGGCCAAGGGCGATTGCATCTTCGCCGCGACGGGCGTCACCGACGGCTCGTTGCTCAAGGGCGTTCACCAGGGCCGCAACTGCGTGACCACCGAGAGCATCGTGATGCGCGCGAGCACCGGGACCGTGCGGCGCGTTTCGACCGAATATCACGACCTCGCCCACCGTGGCCTCTAGACCCGCCGACCGCGTCGGCTAAACTCGCGCGATGGGGGACGATCCGGCCTTTTCCGCCGTCGAGCCTGGCTACAAGGCGGTGCTCCGCTGCCGCCTCGCGATCTTCTGGCTGTTCCTCACCGGAGTCGCGCTGATCCTCGACTTCACCTTGCTTCAAGGCCAGGGTTGGGGCGGCGCTCTGCCGATTGCAATTCTGGTCCTCGCCGCCGTCGTGGTCGCGATCGTCCCGCAAAGAATCTACCGCCGGCTGCGCTACCGGCTGACCGGCCAGGTGCTTCAGGTCATGCGCGGCTGGCTGTTCCATACCGACACCGTGGTCCCGCTGGTCCGGGTCCAGCATCTCGACGTGATCCGCGGACCGTTCGACAAGATGTTCGGCACCGCCAACCTGATCGTCCACACCGCGGGCACCCACAACAGCACCGTCACCCTGCCCGGACTGTCGCCCGAGCGAGCGGCGGAATTGCGCGATGTCATTCGAGAGCATGTCCGCACCGATTTCGCCTGACGATCGCGCGGTCGGCCCGCCCGAGCGCCTCCATCCGCTGTTCCTCCTCAAGGGGCTGCGTGGCTCGCTGCGCAGTCTCGGCGGCGCTTACGCCTTGGTCGGCTATCTCGCCGTTTCAGGCCGTTGGACGACCGCCTTGTTCGCCGCCGTCGGCATCATCCTTTTCGGGGTCGTTCGAAGCCTGGTTTACTGGACGCGATTCGAATTTCGCGTCGGCCGCGACGAGATCCGCATCGACAGCGGCATTTTGAGCCGGCGGCACCGGTCGATCCCGTTCGACCGGATCCAGGACGTCGACATCACGCAGGGCCCGCTCGCCCGGCTGCTCGGCCTTGCCGAAGTGAAGTTCGAAACCGGCGCAGGGGGCACCGGGCCGGATGCCGACGAGGGTGTCCTCCACGCCATCGCCCTCGCCCGCGCCGCGGAGATCCGCGACCTGATCCGGGCGAGCCGGGGGGCTGCCCGGCCTCGTGGGGCGGTCGATGCCGGAGAACGCCCGCCGGTCTATGCGATGAGCCTTGGCCGGGTCTTTCTTGCCGGCTCCTTCAACTTCTCGCTCGCCGTGTTCGCCGGCCTGATAGGCGCTACCCAGACGATCGGCCAGCCTCTCGGTTTCGATCCGTTCCGCGAAAGCTTCTGGCGGGACCTTGTCGCCGCGAGCGGACCGGTCGAGCAGTTCCTCCTCGCCCACCGTCTGAGCGCGATCGTCGCCGGGTTTGCGCTGCTCGTCGTCATCGGCCTCGCGACCGGAGTGATCCGGACCTTGCTTCGCGATTTCGGATTCCGGCTCGACCGCGCCGAAGCCGGCCTCAGGCGGCGACGGGGGCTGCTCACCCGGACGGACGTCACGCTGCCGGTGAAGCGCGCCCAGGCGGCGATCGTCGCGTCGGGCGCGGTGCGCAACGCTTTCGGATGGAGCGAGATGTCGCTGCAGAGTCTCGCTGGCGAGGAGGGCGGCAAGGGCGACCACGTCGTCGCTCCGCTCGCAAGCCTGGACGAGGTCGATGAGATTCTCGCGCAGATCGGCTGGCGCCCGCTTCCGTCAAACGCCCAATGGAGGCGGGTCTCGTCCGCGTACGTTTGGCTGCGCGCACTCGCACTCGCGCCCTTGCTCGTCCTTGCGCCCCTGGTGATCGGCATCAACGTCATGGCACTGAAGATGCCCGGCAGCGTGCTCGGCGTTGCGCTACCCGCGGTCGGGCTGGTTTTCGCACTCGCGCTCGTCGCGCGCTGGATCGGATGGCTGCGGACGGCTTATGCGCGGGACGGCGATCGGATGCTGATGCGCTCGGGCTGGTGGCGGCAGCGGCTGGTCGTCCTGCCCGTGGCGAAGATCCAGAGCATCGATCTCACCGAAAATTTCGTGACCCGCTGGTTTGGCGCCGCTGACCTGCGCTTTGGCGTCGCCGGCGGGACCTTGCGCGGCGAGCTGATCCCCGCGATCCCGAGCGCGGCAGCGCGCGAATTGCGCGATGACCTGATAGCGTCAACGGCATGAGCGGCATCCCCTTCCTCGATTCTTCGGTGATCGGCCAGCCCTGGCGCTGGCGGAGGCCGGTCGAGCCCTCGCTCGGGATGGACGCCCTGGTGGACGAACTGCTGCTGTCGCGCGGCGTGCCGCGGACCGACCTCGCCCGGCATCGCGATCCCCGGATTCGGGATTTCCTGCCCGATCCAAGTTGTTTCCGGGACATGGACAAGGGCGCAAGGCGGCTCGCGGACGCGATCGAAGCGGACGAGCGCGTCGCGGTGTTCGGCGATTATGACGTCGACGGCGCCACCAGCGCCGCGCTGCTCGTGCTCCTGCTCCGGCGCCTCGGCCGCGAGGCGATGGTCTACATCCCGGACCGGCTGATGGAGGGCTACGGGCCGTCCGGCCCGGCGTTGGTCGAACTGAAAGCGCGGGGCGCGAACGTCGTCGTCTGCGTCGACTGCGGCGCCCAGGCGTTCGACGCGCTGGATCAAGCGCGAGCGGCCGGCCTCGACGTCATCGTCGTCGACCACCATCAGTGCGCGAGCCTGCTCCCCGCCGCCTTCGCCTTGATCAATCCGAACCGCCTCGACGAGAGCGAGGACGGCGCGGCGCACGGCCATCTCGCCGCAGTTGGAATGGCCTTCCTCCTCGGCGTCGCGCTCGTCCGCGAGCTTCGCAGTCGCGACTTCTTCGCGAGCAGGCCCGAGCCGAGCATGCTCGATCTCCTCGATCTCGTCGCGCTCGGCACCGTCGCCGACGTTGCCCGCCTGAAGACGCTCAACCGCGCGTTCGTGACTCAGGGGCTGAAGGTCATGGCCGGACGCCGCAACGTCGGCATGGCTGCCCTGATCGAGGCGTCCCGCCTGACCAGGGCGCCGAGCTGCCGCGACCTCGGGTTCGCGCTCGGCCCGCGGATCAACGCCGGGGGTCGCGTCGGCAAATCCGATCTCGGCGTGCGGCTGCTGACCAGCACCGACGCCGCGGAGGCGCGCGCGATCGCGACCGAGCTCGACCGGTTGAACGAGGAACGCCGGGCGATCGAGATGCTGGTCACCGACCAGGCCACGCTGCAGGCGTCCCGCCTCGACGGACAGGCGGTGCTGACCGTGATGAGCCCCGGCTGGCACCAGGGGGTCGTCGGCATCGTCGCCGGCCGCCTCAAGGAATTGTTCGGCCGCCCCGCGATCGTCATCGCCGAATGCGAAGATGGCACCGGCAAAGGATCGGGCCGCTCCATTTCGGGCGTCGACCTCGGTGCGGCGGTGCTCGCGGCGAAGGATGAAGGCCTGCTGATCGCCGGCGGCGGCCACGCGATGGCCGCGGGGCTGACGCTGCCGCCCGGCGGGCTCGATGCTTTCCGCGCCTTCCTCAACGAACGGCTGGCTGCGGATGTCGAGAGGTCGCGCGGCGATCGCGCGTTGCTGCTCGACGCCTTGGTCGCGCCCGGCGGCGTCCAGGCCGCGCTGTGCGATTCACTCGACGCGGCCGGTCCCTATGGCGCCGGCTGGCCGAGCCCGAAGGTCGCCGCCGGTCCCGCGCGCTTGGTCAAGACGGGCGTGGTCGGCGATGGGCATGTCCGCGGCATCGCTTCCGGCGACGACGGCAAGAGCTTCAAGTGGATTGCGTTTCGGAGCGCCTCGACCGGTCTCGGCCAGGCCCTGCTCGAGGCCGCGCCGGACTCGCGCTGGTGGCTCGCCGGGTCGATCAGGCGCGATGAATGGAACGGCGGCAACGCCGCGGAGATGCATGTCGAGGACGCCGCACTCGCTTGACGGTCCGCGGACCCTCGCCTAACCGGCGAGCCGCCTTCAACGGCCCCATCGTCTAGCGGTCTAGGACGTCGCCCTTTCACGGCGAAAACACGGGTTCGAGTCCCGTTGGGGTCACCAGCTTTGGCAACGGGGTCAAAGCCTCATCCAGGCCACGGCGATGCTTGCAGCGAGCGCCGTCATACTGGCGAGGAGCGCGACGGCGGCCGAGCGACCACCCGAGCGGGCATAGGCGATCGTGATCCCGAGCTTCACCGCCATGTTGGCGAGGATCGTCCCGCCCAGCGCCGCCGCTGCCAGTGCCGAGGAAATGGCCTTGGGCGGAAGACCGCCCGCGGTGACGATCGCAGCGTCGACATCGAGGCTGCCCATGATCAGAAGCAGCACCGCGATGCCTTCCTGGCCGAAGCGATCCTGCGCCCATCGCGCCGCCACTGCCGCTGCAGCGAGGAACAAGAGAAAGGTGAGCGCCGGCACGAGCGCGATCGGATTGCCCGGTGGCGCCGGCCCTTCGTGGTGCGGGGCCGCGCGGTACAGCCACCACCCTGCGGCCGCACCGACGACCAGCGCCGGCAGGATCACGATCAGGAAATCCACGAAGAGGCGCGGCGCGATGATACCGACCAGCAGCAGCACGCGCACGTACATCACGGCGCTTGCCAGCGCGATCCCGGCCGGCTCTGCTCCCCCGCTCTCGCCTGACCCGAGGCGCTGCGCGAGCGATTGCGTGACTGCGGTCGAGCTGTAGGCGCCACCGATCACGGCCGTCGCGATCGTCCCGTGCTTCGCGCCAAAAATGCGGTTCGCGACGTAGCCGGCAAAGGAAAATCCAGTGACGAGGATGACGACCCACCACAGCTTCGCGGCGTTCCACGCTTGATAGGGACCGAACGGCTCATCGGGCAGGAACGGCAGGATCGCGAGCGCGATGACGGCAAATCGCGCCAGGGCCTTGACGTCCCGCTCGTCGAGCCGGTCAACGAAGTCATGCAGCTCATCCTTCAACGCGAGCAGCAGAACGACGATCGCAGCTGCGGCCAGCGCAAGCCCGACCGCTCCCCACCCGGCGAGGAATGCGACGGCCGCGGTTGCCGCCGCCGCCACGGGACTGGTGGCATCGGCTTTGGCCTTGAGCTTCGGCGCATAGGCGATGGCGAGCATGGCGAGCGGCGCCGCGACCAGCGCAAAGGCGATCAGTGGCTGAGCACGGGCAATCAGCCCAGCGACCCCGCAGCCAAGCCCGAGCAGGCTGAACGTGCGAAATCCGGCGACCCGCGTCCCCTCACGTTGGCCGCGGAGATTGAAGCCGCGCTCCACGCCGATCAATGCTCCGGCAACGAGGCCCGCGCCGACGCGCAGCGCGTCCTGCATCCAGGGCTCGAGCCCCGAGATCACCGGTGCAACCGCTCCGCGTGCCAGGCGAGATGATCGGCCATGAAGGTCGAGATGAAATAATAGCTGTGGTCGTAGTCCGGCTGTCGCCGCAGCGTCAGCGCGATGCCGGCGTCGGCGCAGGCGCGCTCGAGCAGCTCGGGACGAAGCTCCTGCTCTAAAAATTGGTCGGCGGTGCCAACATCGACCAATAGCTCGGGCACGCGCGCACCGCAGTCGATCAGGGCAACGGCGTCATGAAGGCGCCAGGCGGCCCGATCTTCGCCCAGATAGCCGGCAAGCGCCTTTTGCCCCCACGGCACTTGCGACGGCGCCACGATCGGCGCGAACGCCGAGACGCTGCGAAAACGGTCCGGATTGCGCAGGGCGACAGTCAATGCGCCGTGGCCGCCCATCGAATGGCCGGTGATGCCCTGGCGATCCATGTCGACCGGAAACTTTGACTCGACCAGAGCCGGAAGCTCTTCGGTCACGTAGGTCCACATGCGGTAGTTTGCCGACCACGGCTCTTCGGTCGCGTCGATGTAAAAGCCGGCCCCTTTGCCGAAATCATAGCCGTCGGCGTCGGGCACGCCGTCGCCGCGTGGACTGGTGTCGGGGGCGACGAAGACGAGGCCATGCTTGGCGCAGGCGGCGCGATACTCGCCCTTCTCCGAAACGTTGGCATGGGTGCAGGTTAGGCCCGAGAGGTACCAGATCACCGGCAGCGTCGCGCCGCCTTCCGCTTGCGGCGGAAGGAAGATGGAGAAGGTCATGTCGGTCCGCGTCGCCGCCGACCGGTGCGTGACGACGAGCTGCCGTCCGCCGTGCGCTTTATTTTCGGAGAGAATGTCCACCCTGCCTCCGTTCGTGTCGAGCGGCCTGGGACTAGTAAACGACGACCGAACGGATGCTTTCGCCGGCGTGCATCAGGTCGAACCCCTTGTTGATCTCGTCGAGCGTCAGCGTGTGCGTGATCATCGGGTCGATCGCGATCTTCCCGTCCATGTACCAGTCGACGATCTTCGGAACGTCGGTGCGGCCTTTGGCCCCGCCGAACGCCGTTCCCCGCCAGTTGCGGCCGGTGACCAGCTGGAACGGCCGCGTCGCGATTTCCTTGCCGGCCTCGGCGACGCCGATGATGATGCTCGTGCCCCAGCCGCGGTGGCAACATTCGAGCGCGGTGCGCATCACCTCGACATTGCCGGTCGCGTCGAACGTGTAGTCGGCGCCGCCGTCGGACAGCTCGAGAATCTTGGCGACGATCTCGTCGCGCGACATCCCTTTCGAGTTGAGGAAGTCGGTCATCCCGAACTTGCGGCCCCATTCCTCGCGCGCGGGGTTAATGTCGACGCCGACGATGCGGTTGGCGCCGACCAGCTTGGCGCCCTGGATGACGTTGAGGCCGATGCCGCCGAGGCCGAAGACCACGACGTTTGCGCCCGGTTCGACCTTCGCCGTCTTGACCACCGCGCCGACGCCGGTGGTGACGCCGCAGCCGATGTAGCAGCTGGTCTTGAATGGCGCGTCCTCGCGGATCCTGGCGACCGCGATCTCAGGAAGCACGGTGAAGTTCGAAAAGGTCGAGCAGCCCATATAGTGATAGATGGTCTCGCCCTTGTAGCTGAAGCGGCTGGTGCCGTCGGGCATCAGCCCCTTGCCCTGGGTCGCACGGATCGCGGTGCACAGGTTGGTCTTGCCCGAGAGGCACGACTTACACTGGCGGCATTCGGGCGTGTACAGCGGGATGACGTGGTCGCCCGCTTTCACGCTCGTCACGCCCGATCCGACTTCGCGCACCACGCCCGCGCCCTCGTGGCCCAGGATCGACGGGAAGATGCCCTCGCTGTCGAACCCGTCGAGCGTGTAGGCGTCGGTGTGGCAGATGCCGGTCGCCATGATCTCGACCAGCACTTCGCCTTCCTTGGGCCCGTCGAGGTCGACCTCGACGATTTCGAGCGGCTGCTTTGGCGCGAAAGCGACGGCGGCGCGGGTCTTCATGAGCGGTTCCTCCCGGTTCGGAGGCCGCTTAGCCCAACAGGAAGCGGCGAATCCACCCGGCCACGCGCGTCCGGTCGTTGGGCGCGTCGAGAGAGGCGATCGCGGCGTCCGGATCGGGGAGCCGGTCACGGCGCGCGGCGATCAGCGCCTTGGCGAATTCGGGCGCGAACTCGGGGTGGAACTGGAAGCTGATCGCCGGTCGGTCGGCCCAGGCGAGGGCGGCCAGCGGCGTGAAGTCGGAGGTCGCGACGACCTCGGTCTTGGGCGGCTGGATCACCACCTGGTCCTGATGCGACGCGGGGACGGCAATCTCGGCGCCTTCGTCCATCCACGGTTCGCGGCCGACGACGGCGTAACGGTGGAGGCCGGTGCCCCAGCCCTTGTCCGACTTTTCGACGCGGCCGCCGAGCGCCTCGGACATCGCCTGGTGGCCGAAGCAGACCCCGACCATCCTCGTCTCCCCGGCCGCGCGGATGAAGTCCTTCAACGGCTCGATCCACGGCAGCGGGTCGTAGACGCCGGCCGGTGAGCCGGTGATGAGGACCGCATCGTGCGCTCCCGGCTTCGGCAATTCCCCGGCCCGGACGTCGAAGCGCTCGACGTCGAAACCGTCGCCGAGCAGCCGCTCGAACATCGCGGGATAATCGCCGAAGCGCTCGGCAAGGCCGCCGGGCGGGCGGCCGGTTTCGAGGATCGCAAGCTTCATGACGCGCGCCTTGCCACCTCAAGGCGGTTGAGCCAATGGCTGCATCGAAAGGGGAGAGCCTTGGCCAACAACAACTGGCTCGAAGGGCGCCATGCCCTGATCACCGGCGGAGGCACCGGGATCGGCGCCGCGGCCGCCGCGCATCTCCACGCGGCGGGCGCGAAGATCACGGTCACCGGCCGCCGGCTCGAGCCGCTGCAGGAATCGGCTCGGCGCGTCGGCGGCCATGCCGTGTCGTGCGACGTCACGCAGCCCGGCCAGATCGCCAAGGCGTTCGACGAGGCGCGGGCGGTCAACGGCCCGATCGAGCTGCTGGTCGTCAACGCCGGGATCGCCGAGAGCGCGCCGTTCCACAAGATGAGCCGCGACAGCTGGGACCGGATCATCGCCACCAACCTCACCGCCGCCTTCGACTGCGCCCAGGCGGCAATCGGCGACCTGCTCAAGAGCGACAACGGCCGGCTGGTGTTCGTGGCCTCGGTCGCGAGCCTGCGCGGCGTTCCCTATGCCGCGCATTATGCCGCATCGAAGCATGGCCTGCTCGGCCTCGCCCGCAGCCTCGCGGCGGAATATGCGAAGACGAACCTCACCGTGAACGCAGTCTGCCCGGGCTATGTCGACACGCCCATGACCGACCAGTCGATCGCGCGCGTATCGGAAATCACCGGCCGCAGCGCGGAGGATTCGCGCAGCGCCATCACCAACATGAATGCCAGCGGCCGCCTGGTCGACCCGGACGGAATCGCGACGTTGATCCTCACTCTATGCCTGCCGCAGAGCCGCGACATCAACGGCGCGGCGATGACGATCGACGGGGGAACCAGCGCGTGAGCCTCGACCCGCGCAGCCTCGAGCCCGAACATTTCCTGTGGGCGTTCGATGGCGGTGTCGCGACGATCACGCTCAACCGTCCCGAGCGCAAGAACCCGTTGACGTTCGAATCCTACGCCGAGCTGCGCGACACCTTCCGCGAACTGGCTCACACGCCCGAGGTAAAAGCCGTCGTCATCACCGGGGCCGGCGGCAACTTCTGCTCGGGCGGGGACGTGCACGAAATCATCGGCCCTCTGACCAGGATGGACGAAGGCGGACTGCTCGACTTCACCCGGATGACCGGCGACCTGGTTCGCGCGATGCGCGCCTGCCCGCAACCGATCGTCGCCGCCGTCGCTGGCGTGTGCGCCGGGGCCGGCGCAATCCTCGCCATGGCCAGCGACCTGCGCATCGCGGCGCCCGATGCCAAGACCGCCTTCCTGTTCGTCCGCGTCGGCCTGTCGGGCGCGGACATGGGCGCCTGTGCGATCCTGCCGCGGATCGTCGGCCATGGGCGTGCTGCGGAGCTGCTGTTCACCGGGCGCAACATGGCCGCGGACGAAGGCCTCGACTGGGGCTTCTGGAACCGGATCAGCGACGACCCGCTCGCCGACGCGCAGCAGCTCGCCGGCGACCTCGCCCGCGGCCCGACCCTTGCCCATGCCGCGACCAAGCGCCAGCTCGACGCGGAGTGGAATGTGTCGATCGAGACCGCGCTGGACATGGAGGCCGAAGCGCAGGCCGAACTGATGCAGACGCACGACTTCAAGCGCGCCCACCAGGCCTTCGCGTCGAAGGCGCAGCCGGTGTTCCGCGGTGACTGATCTCGGCTGGCCCTTTTTCGAGCCGCGGCATCGCGAGCTGGCCGACGAGCTGGCGGGCTGGTGCGCGGTCAATTGCGCCGACCGGTTCGTCGACGATGTCGACAGCGAGTGCCGCGCGCTGGTCCGCGAGCTCGGCGCCGCCGGTTACCTGAAGCTGTGCATCGCCGACGCCGATCGGCGCCCCGATGTGCGCGGCCTCGCGATCGCGCGCGAGACGCTCGCCTGGCACAGCGCGCTCGCCGACTTCGCCTTCGCCATGCAGGGCCTCGGCTCGGGCGCGATCAGCCTGTTCGGCACCGTCGAGCAGAAGCGCGAGTGGCTGCCGCGTGTCGCGAGCGGGGAAGCGATCGCCGCCTTCGCCATGACCGAGCCGGAATGCGGTTCGGACGCCGCCAACATCCAGACCTCGGCCATGCGCGACGGCAACGAATGGGTGCTCGTCGGCGAAAAGACGCTCATTTCCAACGGCGGCATCGCGGATTTCTATTTGACCTTCGCCCGTACGGGCGAAGGCGAAGGCGCGAAGGGGCTGTCGGCCTTCATCGTTCCCGCCGACGCGGTCACGACCGAGGAGCGGATCGAGGTCATCGCGCCGCACCCGCTCGCGCGGATCCGTTATGACAATGTGCGCATCCCGGCCGACGCGATCGTCGGCGAGCCCGGCGAGGGCTTCCGCATCGGCATGGAAACGCTGAACCTGTTCCGGGTGACGGTCGGCGCCGCGGCGCTGGGCTTCGCTCGACGCGCGCTCGACGAGGCGCTCGGCTTCGCCGCCAGCCGCCGGCTCGGCAGCGGCACGCTCGCCGACAATCCGGTGACCCAGGCTAAGCTCGCCGACATGGCGCTGCTGAACGACGCCTCGGCCTTGCTCATCTACCGCGCCGCCTGGCAGCAGGACGTCGGCGGGACCGACCGTCGCCGCGCCGCCGCCATGGCCAAGCTCCACGCGACCGAGTCCGCGCAGCAGGTGATCGACGCCGCGGTGCAAATGCACGGCGGCGCGGGCGTCACGCGCGGCGTCAAGGTCGAGGAATTGTACCGCGAGATCCGGGCGCTGCGCATTTACGAAGGCGCGTCGGAAGTGCAGCGCCAAATCATCGCCCGCGACCTGTTGAAGGAGGTCCGCGCGTGATCAGTCGCGGTCGAGAGATTTTCAAGGCGTTCGCCTGGTTCGTGCTTGGCGCGCTCACCATGCTGCTCGCATTCGTACTGATGGTCATATGGTACGGCCGATGAGGACGCTTCTCCCCCCCGGCTGGCCGCGGCCCAAGGGCTATTCGAACGGCATCAGCGCGCGCGGCCGGCTGGTCGTCACCGGCGGCACCGTCGGCTGGGACGAAAGCGAGCGCTTCGTTTCCGACACCTTGCCCGGCCAGTTCGCCCAGGCGCTGCGCAACATTTTGGCGATCCTCGCCGAGGACCGCGCGGGCCCCGAGCATATTGTGCGAATGACCTGCTACGTCACCGACATCCATGCCTACCGCGCCTCGCTGAAGGAGATTGGCGAGGCGTGGAAGGCGACCGTCGGCCGCCACTATCCGGCGATGGCGCTGGTCGCGGTGACCGCGCTGGTCGAGCCACAGGCTTTGGTCGAGATCGAAGCTACCGCCGTCGTTCCCGAATGACCTACGATTCTTTCGTCCGCGACCGCCTGCCGCCGCCGGAGCTTCTGCCGGAGTTCCGCTTCGACCTGCCCGAGCTCAACTATCCCGAGCGGTTGAACTCAGCGGCGGAGCTGCTGAAGGGAGGGGCGCCGGAAGACCTGGCCGTCATCAACGACCACGGCCGCTGGACCTATGCCGACCTCGACGCCTTCAGCGGGCGGATCGCGCGACTGCTGGTCGAGCAGGAAGGGCTCGTGTCGGGCAATCGCGTGCTGCTGCGGGGCCCGAACGGCTACACGATGTTCGCCGCCTGGCTCGGCGTGCTGAAAGCCGGCGGCGTGGTGGTCGCGACCATGCCGTTGCTTCGTCCCGGCGAGATCGCCACCGTGATCGAGCGCGCGGCCATCTCCCACGCGATCGTCGACAGCCGCTTCATCGGCGACTTCCGCCAGGCGGTCGACCAGACGCACAGCGTCAAGCACGTCGTCAAATATGACGGCGATCACGGCAAGGGCGAGCTCGAGACGCGCACCGCAGCGTTGAAGCCGCTACCACCGGCGGACACCGGACGCGACGACCCGTGCCTCATCGCCTTCACCAGCGGCACCACCGGCATTCCGAAAGGCTGCGTCCAGTTCCACCGCGACGTGCTCGCGCCGTGCGACACGTTCGCGAAGCATCTGGTCGATCCCGAGCCCGGCGACGTCTTCCTGACCAGCGCGCC
>DATEEM010000054.1:0-42780 GCA_035281125.1 Sphingomicrobium sp.
GGTGCCGGCGAGCCTCGCGGGTCTGCCGGCGATGAGCGTCCCGGGCGGGCTCGACGGGCAGGGGCTGCCGCTCGGCCTGCACTTGATCGGCAACGAACTGGACGAGCAGATGGTGCTCAACGCCGGCCTTGCGATCGAGGAACGCGCGGGCTTCATCGCTCGTCCGGAGAGATGGTGGTGAACGGACGCGGGCGTGCGGAGGGCACCGAGATGGAAGAGCGTCAGCACAACATACCTCAACTGATCAATTTCGCCCTTGCGACAGGGTTGGTTGTGACCGTGGGCGACGCCGTGCAGAACCTCATCCAGGAGGCCAACCCTGCGGAACCGGTCGGCCTGCCCAACTTCGTGCTTCTGGCGCTGATGTTCGCCGTAGCCGTCAAGGTGTTCATGGACGAGCACGACATGCTGCGGGACGGGAAAATCAGGCCCTACATCATCCTCGACGTTGTGTTCCTGGTGGCCAGCTATTGCACGCTGATCGCGGCCTGTACGCTGGTTCGTAATTTCGAATATTCCGTCGTGCTGATCGGCTGGTATTTCGGAATCCTCGCCGCCTGGAACCTGACCGCCATCTTGCTCGATTGGTCGCGGGCTCCGCTCAATGTCGAGGCCGGTAAGCACCGGCTCATCCTGATCTGGCTCGGAATCGACGTCTTCGCGGCCCTGCTTTTCTTCCTTGCCTGCGATCGCTACGACCTCAAGGTCGAGGGGCAGGTCCAGGTCATCTTCCTCCTTGCATTGCTTCTTATCGGCGATTTTGTGGTTTCGCCGACCGGGACCTACAAATATTCGAAGAACACATGAGCGATTATCTCATCAAAGGCGAAACCGGCGAATGGGAGGTCGTGGTCGGCCTCGAGGTCCACGCCCAGATCACTGCCAGCAAGGCCAAGCTCTTCTCCGGCGCGGCGACCGCGTTCGGGGCCGAGCCGAACACGCAGGTGTCGCTGATCGACGCGGCGATGCCCGGCATGCTTCCCGTGCCGAACCGCGAATGCATCCGCCAGGCGGTGCGGACCGGGATGGCGCTCGACGCGGTGATCAACCGCTGGAGCCGCTTCGACCGCAAGAATTATTTCTACGCGGACCTGCCGCAGGGCTATCAGATCAGCCAGCTCTACCATCCGCTGGTCGGCGAGGGCGAAGTCGAGATCCTGGTCGACGAAAAGGACGAGAGCAGCGCCAAGCGCATCGGCATCGAGCGCATCCATGTCGAGCAGGACGCGGGCAAGCTGATGCACGACCAGCATCCGACGATGAGCTATGTCGATCTCAACCGTTGCGGAGTCGCGCTGATGGAGATCGTGTCGCGGCCCGACATGCGCTCGCCGGCCGAGGCCGGCGCCTACCTCAAGAAGCTGCGCGCGATTCTACGCTACGTAGGCTCGTGCGACGGCAATATGGAGGAAGGCTCGATGCGCGCCGACGTCAACGTCAGCGTGAGGAAGCCCGGCGACGATTTCGGCACGCGGACCGAGACCAAGAACGTCAACAGCGTACGCTTCGTCCAGGCGGTCGTCGAGCATGAGGCGAAGCGCCAGGTCGAGTTGCTCGAAAGCGGCGGCTCGGTCGCGCAGGAGACGCGGCTGTTCGATCCCGACAAGGGCGTGACCAGGGCCCTCCGGTCGAAGGAAGACGCGCACGACTACCGCTATTTTCCCGATCCCGACCTGCTCCCGCTCGAGCTCGACGAGGGATTCATCGCGGAGTGCAAGGCGTCGCTGCCCGAGCTGCCCGACGTCAAGCGCAAGCGCTATGAAGGGCTCGGCATAACGCCCTATAACGCCAGCGTTTTGACTGCTGAGGTCGAGACCGCTCTTTGGTTCGATGCGCTGCTCGAAACGGGCGCCGAGCCGAAGCAGGGCGCCAACTGGGTCGTTGCCGAGCTGTTTGGAGCTCTGAACCGACTCGGCAAGGCGATCGACGAATGCCCGGTTTCGCCTGCGGCCGCCGCCGAGCTTCTGAAGCTGGTCGCTGACGGGACGATCAGCGGCACCATCGCCAAGCAGGTGTTCGAAATCATGCTCGAGACGGGCGAGGGCGCGGGTGCGATCGTCGAGAGCCGGGGCCTGAAGCAGACCAGCGACACCGGCGCGATCGACGCCAGGATCGACGAGATCCTTGCCGCCAACGCCGACAAGGTCGCCGAATACAAGGCGGGCAAGCAGCAATTGTTCGGCTTCTTCGTCGGCCAGGTGATGAAGGCGATGCAGGGCAAGGCCAACCCGCAAGTGGTCAACGAGCGGCTGCGGGCGAAATTGTCATAGTCGCGTCATTGCGAGGAGCGTAGCGACGCGGCAATCCAGAGTCCGGCGCTGCAACTGGATTGCTTCGCTGCGCTCGCAATGACGGAGTTCCAATGCGCAAACTGATCACCGCTCTGTTCGCCGCTTCGGTCGCCACGGCGGCTTGCGCGCAACCCATATCGCCAGCTGCGTCGTCAGGCCCGCCCAAGCTCCTGGTCGTCATCTCGGTCGATCAGCTGTCGGCGGACCTGTGGGACGAATATGGGCCGCACTTCACCGGCGGGCTCGCGCGGATCGCGTCGGGAGCCACGTTCCGCAACGGCTATCAGAGCCACGCGACGACCGAGACCTGCCTTGGCCATTCGACGATCCTGACGGGCGCGCGGCCGTCGCGAACCGGGATCGTCGGCAATCTCTGGTTCGATCCCAATGCGCCGCGCGCGGACAAGGACATTTATTGCGCCGAGGATGAAACCGTCCCGGGATCGAGCTCGAGCAACTATACGGTCTCGCCGAAGCATTTGCGCGTGCCGACGCTAGGCGATCTGATGAAGCAGCGTTCGCCTGCGAGCCTCAACGTGGCGGTGGCCGGCAAGGACCGCTCTGCGGTGATGATGGGCGGGCACCGGCCCGACCAGCGCTGGTACTGGGCGGGCGACAAGTTCGCGAGCGACCTCAAAAGCGCGGCCGTGCCGAACAGCGTCGCGACGACCAATCGGGTTCTCGCGGGCGTCCTCGCGGCCGCGACTCCCCCGCTTCAGCCGACACCTTTCTGCCGGTCGAAGGCGCAGGTGTTTCCGCTACCCCGTGGCGGGAAACCGGTCGGCGACGGCGCGCTCGGGCGGACCGCCGGAAGCACGGGTGGATTCCGCGCCACGCCGCAGTTCGACGGAGCCGTGCTCGCGCTCGCCGCCGGCCTTATCCAGGAAATGAAGCTCGGCGGCGATTCGTCGCCCGACATCCTGTCGATCGGCCTCGCGGCGACCGATTATGTCGGCCACAGCTACGGCACCGGCGGCCAGGAGATGTGCCTGCAGCTGCTCGAGCTCGACCGCGAGATCGGCGACTTTCTGGCCCAGCTCGACCGCTGGGACCTCGATTATGCCGTCGTGCTGACTGCCGATCACGGCGGGCTCGACATTCCCGAGCGGCTGCGTGCCAAGGGCGTCGCCGACGCGGCATGGGTCGACCTCGCGCTCACCCCGCCGCGGCTGGACGAGGCGGTGGGGGCGCGAACCGGTCTCAACGGGCGAATCGTGGCCTTCGGCGGTCCGTCGGGTGACATTTTCCTCGACCCGGCGCTGAGTGCCACGGATCGCGCGAAAGCCAGTGACGCTCTGCTCTCCATCTACCGCGCCAATCCCCAGGTTGAAGCGGTCTACACCAAGGCCGAGATCGCGCGCACGGCGCCGCCGACCGGTTCGCCCGTCAACTGGAGCATGCTCGAGCGGGTGCGGGCCTCGTTCGACCCTGAACGCTCGGGCGACCTCTATGTCGTCCTCAAGCCGCATATCCAGCCGATCGCCGACACCAGTCGCTACGTTTCGACGCACGGCAGCCCGTGGGACTATGACCGGCGCGTGCCAATGATTTTCTGGCGCCCGGGAATGGCGACCTCGCCGAGCGACGCGGTCGTTGAAACGACCGACATCATGCCGACGCTTGCCGCCTGGCTCGGAGTGCCGATCACGCCCGGCTCACTCGACGGTCATTGCCTGCCCAGTGTTGCTACATGTCCCGGTGTGGCTGCGGCCCCCGAACGAGGAGAACGCTAACCGCCTAATAACTATACGGTTTTCTTCAGCCTTTAATCTGGCGTTCAGGCTTGGAGGGGCAGGAAAAACGCGGGGAACGCGCTGCCGACCTGCGCGCCTGGAGGGAATATTATGCGGAAATGGGGCCTTGCTCTCGCGCTGGTGGCGGCGGTGCCGATGAGCGCATGCGTCCAGACCCGGCAATTCGCCGACGTCCAGTTCACCCCCCCGCAGGGTGACTACAAGCTGCTGGTCTTGCGGCCGGACGTGAGCGTCGGTTCGCTCACTACCGGCGGGATGGTGGAGCCTCGCGCCGACTGGACCGAGCAGGCGCGCACCAACATCATCGCGGCGCTGAGGGCGCAGCAGGCGACCCGAGGCGGCAAGCTCCACATCCTCGAGCGCCGCAACCAGTTGCCGGGCGTCAGCGAGCAGGAGGTCGCGGACTTCGAGCGGCTGTTCTACGCAGTCGGCCAGTCGATCGTCTTGCACAAATATCTCGGCGAATATTTGCCGACCAAGCGCCGCCAGGGTCTCGACTGGACGCTCGGGGAGGACGCCGTCCGGCTCGGGCAGAAGACCGGCTATGACTACGCCCTGTTCCTTCATGCCGAGGATTCGGTCGCTTCAGGCGGGCGAGTCGCGCTCGGCGTGCTGGGCCTCGCCGGCTGCTTCGTCGGCTTCTGCGCGCCTAACGTCGGCGGCTCGTCGCAGCTCGATTATGCCGGGCTGGTCGACCTCAAGACCGGCGAGGTCGTGTGGTTCAACGTCGTCAGCGCTTCGAGCCAGGTCCCGGGGATCGCATTTGGCGACCTGCGCAGCCCTCAGGGCGCGGCGCAGATGGTCGACCGGCTGCTCAACCGGATGAAGCCGGGGCAGGCGGTCCGCCGCGCCCGGGCCGCGAGCCAGAACTGATGTGCGCGCGCTGCCTTGAGGTCAGCCGTCGGTCGCTGCTCGTCGGCGGCGGCGTCGCGGCCGCGTCGCTGGCGACGGGTGTTGCGCAGGCGCGCGTGCTGCCGCGCGACATGGTTCCGCTGGTCGGGCCCGGGTACAAGCCGACCGAGAAGGACGAACAGGGCATTTGGCAGTTGATGGACCGGGCCGAGGAAGAGATCGCCGGTTCGAACCTGCTGATGACCGATCCGAAGCTGACCGGCTATTTGCGCGACCTTATCGGCAAGGTCGGCGGGCCGGCGGCCCGGGACTTCCGCATCTATCTCGCGCATATTCCCGAGTTCAACGCGATGATGTTCCCGACCGGTTTCGCGGTGATCTTCTCGGGGCTGCTGCTGCGAATGCGCAGCGAAGCTCAGCTCGCCGGGGTCATCGCGCACGAATCGGGGCATTTCCTGCGCCGCCACATGATCCGAAGCTGGCGCGACCAGCGGCGCAAGTCCGACATTTTCGCGATTGCCGCGATGGCCGCGGGCGTCGGCGGCGCGGCCGGCGGCGCCTACCTCGGCGATTATGTCCAGCTCGCACAGCTCGGAACCGTCCTGTCGCTGTTCCAATATAGCCGGGCGATGGAGGCGGAGGCCGACGCCATGGGCGTCAAGCTCATTGCCGAGGCGGGGTATCCGCCGATCGAGATGGCCAATGTGTGGCAGCAGTTGATCGGCGAGGAGACCGCAAGCGCGCGCTATCGTCGCAAGCGCCGCCGCCGCGGTTCGCTGTTCGACACCCATCCGTCCCCCGACTCGCGCATGGCCGATCTGAAATTGTCGGCGGCCGAGGTGACCGTCCCCGGGCGCGCCTATGACGACGGCCGGGCGCGCTATCTCTCGGCGATCGCGGCGATCCGCCCGATGATGCTGGAAGACCAGGTCAAGCTCAACGACCCAGGCGCGAGCCAATATCTGATCGAGACCCTCGCCCAGGACGGCTGGAACGGACTGCTCCGTTACTACGAGGGCGAGGTCTGGCGGCTCCGCAACCGCCGCGGCGACGATGCGCGTGCGGCGCTCAGCTACGCCGCGGCCGTGGCCTACTCGGACGCCCCGGCCGATGCCTGGCGGTGGCACGGGATTTCGTTGATGAAAGCGGGGAGGATGAGCGAGGCGAGATCGGCCTTCGCCCGCTATCTCACCATGAAACCCGACGCATCGGATGCCGCCTGGGTGCGGCAGATGATCGGCTGACCGGAGCGGCCAATGAACAAGCTTGTACGAATTGCCATTGTCGTCGCTGCCCCGGTCGGGCTGGGGGCTTGCTCCTCGGTGGGGGCCGGCGAATATGGCTTCAGCAATTATGCGCTCGTCCGGGTGCAGCGCGTCAAAGTCGGCGACGGGTCGCTGACCGTGACCCCGCCGCGGCCCTACAACCGCTATCGCGCCTTCCTCTGGGCCGACGTTCGCGACGTCGAGGACTGGACGCTCAACGGGCCCTATCTCGACGGCATCAGCTTCGTCAGCGGGCTGAAGAGCGGCGCCTACCTCGTCCGCCAGCGCAAGAGCGCCGACCAGCAGGTGCCGAAGTTCCGCTCCGACATGACCCCGCCTGAAATCGTCGCGATGCTCGAGAGCCTGTACCGAGTGCGGGGCGGGGCGGTGGAGTTCCGCACCCTGTCATTGCAGCCGCGGCCGTTCCTCGGCGCGAACGGCTTCCAGTTCGACTATGAGCATCTCGACAGCGACGAGCTGTGGCGCAAGGGGCGCGCGGTCGGCGCGGTGATCAACGGCAAGCTCTACCTCATCCTGATGGACGCGGCCCGGTCGCATTATTACGCGACGATTCTCCCCGACTTCGAGTCGATCGTCGCTTCGGCCCAGATGCGGCGCTAGCCCACCGGTGAGATCGGTCCCGGCGACGGGTCGGTGCCGGGAGAGGGCGGCGCGGGAACGTCGACGTCCGGTCCCGGCGAGGGTGTTTCCGGGGGAGTTGGCGCGGGCTGGCCGGGCTGGGCCGGTTCGGGCTGCGACGGATCGGGCCGTTCGGGCTGCTGCTGCTGCATTGCGAAGTCTCCTTTGCTGCCCAACGATTGCCGGTGCCGCGGGTTGCCCATCCGCCGATCCTTGGTATAGGCCCGCTCCTCCTTGGGCCGCGCGCGTGGCGGAACTGGTAGACGCGCTGGATTTAGGTTCCAGTATCGCAAGATGTGGGGGTTCGACTCCCTCCGCGCGCACCATTTCCGCGCACACCTGTCCAAGGGACAGGCGAGCACGGAAAATCGCAGCCGGCAGAATTTTGGGAAGTTTGAC
The DNA here is from genome assembly GCA_035281125.1 of Sphingomicrobium sp. Classification (GTDB taxonomy): domain Bacteria; phylum Pseudomonadota; class Alphaproteobacteria; order Sphingomonadales; family Sphingomonadaceae; genus Sphingomicrobium. Next base: position 7,201 of record DATEEM010000054.1, read on the forward strand.
CAGTGACCATCAAGACCGTCGAGACTGAGAACGAGGGCCTCAAGCGCGCCTTCATGCTGACCATTCCCGCCGAGGACATCGAGGCGCGGGTCAACGCGGAGGTGAAGCGGCTCGCGCCGCAGGTCCGAATGCCGGGATTCCGGCCCGGCAAGGTCCCGCCCAACCTGATCAAGAAAATGCACGGCGAAACGCTGCAGCGCGAGGCGCTCAACGGGGCCGTGCAGGACGGCGTCCAGAAGCTGCTCGAGGAACGCAAGGTGCGCCCTGCGCTCCAGCCGCAGGTCGAACTCGACGAAAAATACGAGCCGGGCAAGGACGCCGAGGTCCGGGTCCGCCTCGAGGCCTTGCCCGACGTGCCGGCGCCGCAGATCGACGGGCTCGCGCTGGAGCGGCTGACCGTCGAGGTCGGCGAAGCTGCGGTCGACCAGCAACTCGAGCAACTGGCGAGCTCGACCAAGAACTGGGTCGACGTCAAGAAGGGTCACAAGGCCGCGAAGGGCGATCTCGTCACCATCGATTTCGAAGGTTCGGTCGACGGCACGCTGTTCGAAGGCGGCAAGGGTGAAGACATGGCGGTCGAGATCGGAAAGGGCGATCTCATCCCCGGCTTCGAGGATCAGCTGATCGGCGCCAAGTCCGGCGACGAGCGCGAGCTCAACGTGACTTTTCCGGCCGATTATCCGTCGGATGCGCTCAAGGGAAAGCCTGCGACCTTCGCGGTGACGGTGAAGGACGTGAAGACGCCCGGCGAGACCAAGGTCGACGAGGAATTCGCCAAGGCCCTGGGCTTGAAGGACCTCGACCAGCTCCGCGGGCTCGTGCGCGACCAGCAGCAGCAGGAATTGAACGGGCTCACCCGCACCCACATGAAGCGGCAGTTGCTCGACCAGCTCGCCGCGCGGCACGACTTTCCGGTCCCCGAATCAATGGTTGACGCGGAATATCAGAACATCATGAACCAGCTGCGGCACGAGGCGAGCCACGAAGAGGATCCGAAGGCCGCGCTCGAGGAAGTGGAACGGGAGGCGGGCGACTATCGCAAGATTGCCGAACGCCGCGTTCGGCTCGGCCTGCTCCTGTCGGAAATCGGCAGCGCGAACGGGGTCGAGGTCAGCGACCAGGAGATGCGGACCCTGATCGCTCAGGCCGCGGCCCAGTATCAGGGCCAGGAGCGCGAGCGTTTCCTCCAGCTGATCCAGCAGGAGCCGATGTTCGCGGCGCAGCTGCGCGCTCCGCTCTACGAGGACAAGGTCGTCGACTTCCTGTTCTCCAAGGCGAAGATCAGCGAGCGGACCGCGACCCGAGAGGAGGTCGAGGCGGACCTCGAGAGCGAGGAAGGTCACGTCCACGGGCCGGGCTGCGGGCACGATCATCTCGCCGCCAAGCCGAAACAGGCTGCGAAATCGGCCAAGGTTCCGGCGCCGGCAAAGGCCAAGGCCGAAGCTCCGGTCAAGGGACCTGTGGCAAAGGCCGCGGCCAAGCCGAAGCCGGCAAAGCCGGTGAAGGATGCGGCTTCCGCCAAGGCTTCGGCGAAGGTGGAAGCGAAGAAGGCGCCGGCCAAAAAGGCGTCGGCCAAGAAGAAATAAACCGTTCGCCCTGAGCTTGTCGAAGGGCTGCCTTTCTTCCTACGATGGCAGGGAGGGCAGGGCTTCGACTTCGCTCAGCCCGACGGGTTGGGGGAAGGAATGGCCAGTCCACGCATCGCGGTGCTTCTCCCTTGCTACAACGAGGCGGCGGCGATCGAAGCGACGGTTCGCGGCTTTCGCGACGCGCTGCCCGGCGCGCTGATCTACGTCTACGACAACAATAGCAGCGACGAAACGCGTTCCGTCGCCGCGGGGGCCGGCGCGATCGTCCGAACCGAGCGCCAGCAGGGCAAGGGTCACGTCGTTCGTCGCATGTTCGCGGACGTGGACGCGGACGTCTACGTCATGGCTGACGGTGACCTCACTTACGATCCCAAGGCGGCGCCTTCGATGGTCGATCTGCTCCTCGCCGAGCGGCTCGACATGGTCGTCGGGACGCGCAAGCATGAGGAAAAGGGCGCCTATCGCGGCGGGCACGTGCTCGGGAATCGCCTGTTCACCGGGATTCTGTCAGGCCTGTTCGGGCGGAGCTTCACCGACATTTTCTCGGGCTACCGCGTGTTTTCGCGCCGCTTCGTCAAGAGCTTCCCGGTCCTTTCGTCTGGCTTCGAGATCGAGACCGAAATGAGCGTCCACGCGCTCGAGCTGCGGATGCCGGTCGGCGAGCTGGAGACGGCCTATGCGGCACGACCCGAGGGATCCGAGTCTAAGCTGTCGACCTTCTCGGACGGCTGGCGAATCCTGACGACGCTCGTGACGCTTTACCGCATCGAGCGGCCGGTGTTGTTCTTCGGCTCGATCGGAGCCTTCCTTTTGGCCGCCGCGCTGATCCTCGCCTTTCCCCTGCTCCCCGCTTATTTGAAGACGGGCGAAGTCGAGCGCTTCCCGACGGCGATCCTCGCCACCGGCATGGTCATCGTCGCCGTGCTGAGCTTCTTCGCCGGCCTGATTCTCGATACGGTAACTCGCGGCCGCCGGGAGGTCCGAAGACTCGCCTATCTCGCTTTGCCGGCGCTCGGTGAGCCGTGACTCTTATGCATCACCTAACCTGAATTGTGTCGTGACGGCTACAGAAGCCGCTTCCTCAGAGCCAGCACCCTAGGTTACGCTTGTGTCATGCCCGCATTGCGGGGTGAAAAAAGGGGAGTTGACGATGATCCGGACCAACATGGCACTTCGCGCGGGCGTGGCTTTTGCGGCGTTAATCGGCGGCACGACCGCGGCCCAGGGCCAGAGCACCCTGCCGCCACCGGATGTCAGCGAAACGCCGGCGAGCGCCGCCGAGCCCGCGGCGGGCGGGGAGATCGTCATCACCGGGTCGCGCATCCGCCGCAACCCGCTTGACCTCGACGCCCCGCGCGTCTTCGTCGACCAGGCGGACATCCAGAAGACCGGGCTCAGCTCCATCAACGATGTCCTTCAACGCCTGCCCAGCTCGGGCGGCGGCCTCAACTCGAAGTTCAACAATTCGGGCAACCTCGGCAACCCGCCGGACGGCGGCGGCGTTGGCGCCGGCGCGGCGGAAATCGACCTGCGCTACCTCGGCTCCCGGCGCACTTTGGTGCTGGTCGATGGCCTGCGTTTCGTCAACGGCGCCTCGGCATCGGGTGTCCCCGGCTCGGTCGACCTCAACGCGATTCCGGAAAGCATGATCGAGCGGGTCGAAGTGCTGCAGGACGGCGCTTCGGCGATTTACGGCTCGGATGCGATCGCCGGCGTCGTCAACATCATCACCAAGCAGCACCAGAAGGGTTTCGTCGCCTCGGCCCAATATGGCGTCTACCAGCAGGGGGACGGCGACACCCAGAACTACCAGCTGAGCTGGGGCAACGGCGACGGCCATCGCCTGTCGATCGTCGTCGGTGGCAATTACGTGAAGCAGGGAGCGGTCAGCGCCGCCGATCGCGCGATTTCGCGCTTCCCCGCACCTTATGCGACCAGCTGCGCCGCCGGCGGCTGCTCGGGCTTCCTGGTTAACGGCCGGTTCGCCGGGTCCGTCTTCCCGGGCGGCGACGCGACGTTGATCAACGCGCCGACCGATACGCCCACCGTTGCCAACTTCCGGCCGTTCGTGAGCCCCGATGACCGGTTCAACTTCGCGCCGTTCAACTATTTCCAGATTCCGCTCGAGCGGTACGGCCTGTTCGCCAACCTCAAGTATGAACTGGCTGACAATTTCAATTTCTCGGTCAAGGCCCTGTGGAACGAGCGCCGGTCGAAGAACCAGGCGGCGCCGCTGCCCTTCGGCGTGGGTCAGGCCGCGGGCATTACGCCGGTCCTCGACAGCATCGACATCGACGCGACCAACCCATTCAACCCGTTCGGCTTCACGCTGGATGAGACCAACATGGACTTCATCCTGCGCCGTTTCGTCGAGGGCGGACCGCGCCGCTTCTCGCAAAAGGTGGATACCAGCTATATCGTCGGCACGTTCGACGGCAGCTTCAACCTCGGCGGGCGTGAATGGTACTGGGACGTCAACGGCGTCTATGGCCACAACCAGGCCCGGCAGCGCATGCTCGGCAATATCAATTCGAACAATCTGCGAACTGCGCTCGGGCCGCTCGCTACCTGCCAGGCGACGCCTGGTTGCGTCCCGTTCAACATCTTCGGCGGCGGCGGGTCCATCACCCAGGAGATGATGGATTATGTGATGTTCGTGCAGAACGACAGCAGCGAGCAGGACATGTGGGACGCGACCGCGAACCTGTCCGGCGAGCTGTTCGACCTGCCGGGCGGGCCGCTCGGCCTGGCGGTGGGCGTCGAATATCGCGAATTGAGCGGACGCTTCGATCCCGACCCGGTCGTTGCCGCGGGCTTCAGCTCGGACATCCCGGCACTGCCAACCTCCGGCGGCTACGACGTCAAGGAAGCCTATGCCGAGCTCAACGCGCCGATCCTGAGGGGCATAACCGGCGTCGAACTGCTCGAGTTGAGCGGTGCGGTTCGCGTCTCCGACTATTCGACGTCGGGATCGACGACGACGATCAAGGCGGCCGCCAACTGGAAACCGATCAAGGACATTCGCCTGCGCGGCTCCTATGCGGAAGGCTTCCGGGCTCCGTCGATCGGCGAGCTGTTCGGCACCGCATCGCGCTTCGACCAGTCGATCAGCGACCCGTGCTCCAACGACAGCACAGCGCCGCAGAATTTCAACAACAACATGACTGTTCGCAACAATTGCATCGCGCATGGCGTGCCCGGCGACGGCAGCTATGCCCAGGCCAACCCGCAGATCTCGGTTCTGGTCGGCGGCAACGAGAATCTGCAGGCCGAATCGTCGAAGAGCTGGATTTTCGGCGGCGTCCTCAGCCCGCGGTTCCTGCCCGGCTTCTCGGTCGAGGCGAACCATTACAATATCCGCATCAAGGGCGCGATCCAGCCGGTCGACGCGGCGTTCACGCTCAATCAGTGCGAGGTCAACAACGATCCGGCCTCGTGCGCCTTGGTCACCCGCGTCGGCGGCAACCTGACGCAGATCCAGGGTATCCTCGGCAACATCGCCGCGATCCGGACCAAGGGATGGGACGTCAACCTCGCCTATCGCAGCCCGATGACCAGCATGGGCCGCTTCGGCTTCACCTGGAACAACACCTTCCTCAAGAACTTCGACGTCATCGTCCCGATCACCGGCGGAACCGAGGTGATTAGCCGCGAGGGGACGGAGCAGGGCAGCCCGTCGCAGGGCTTCCCGAAGTGGAAGGCGATCGGCATCCTCGATTGGGATCTTGCCAATTTCGGCGCGAGCCTGACAGGGCGCTACGTGTCCAAGCTGCGCGAAAGCGACGGCAACGTGATGAACGAAAAGTTCTACACGGACGTGCAGCTGCGCTGGAGCCCGACCTTCCTCAACCGCCAGTTCAATTTCGCGGTGGGCGCCAACAACATTCTCAACACCCGCGCCCCGGGCTGCAATACCTGCGACCTCAACAACTTCGACCCGACGATGTACGACATCCCGGGCCGCTTCTATTACATCCGCGCGGGCCTGAAGATCTAAGCCGCGCCGAATTTGAGCGAGGGGAGAGGGCGGTCCGGGAATTCCGGGCCGCCCTTTGCTTCGCCGCCCACCGCTTGATTGGATGGGACGGCCGCGCTCACTCCCCCGCTTGAACCATTTTCGTTTCGCGCCGATGTAGGTCGCCGCAACAAAAGAGGATCCCTTTCCCGTGATCGACCATCAGGACATCGTTTCGCAGCTCGTCCCCATCGTCATCGAGCAGTCCAACCGGGGCGAGCGCAGCTTCGACATCTATTCGCGGCTGCTGCGTGAGCGGATCGTGTTCATCACCGGGCCGATCGAGGACCATATGGCGAGCCTCGTCACCGCCCAATTGCTCTTCCTCGAGTCCGAGAACCCGAAGAAGGACATCTTCATGTACATCAACTCGCCGGGCGGCGTGGTGACGGCCGGCCTCGCGATCCATGACACAATGCAATATATCCGGCCGAAGATCAGCACCGTTTGCATCGGCCAGGCCGCATCGATGGGCAGCTTCCTGCTCGCCGCCGGCGAACCCGGAATGCGGGTCGCGCTCACCAACAGCCGGATCATGATCCACCAGCCCTCGGGCGGTGCCCAGGGCATGGCCGCGGACATCGAGATCCAGGCGCGCGAGATCCTGCGCATGCGCCAGCGGCTGAACGAGCTGTACGCCAAGTACACCGGCCAAAAGATCGAGGAGATCGAGAAGGCGATGGACCGCGACAAGTTCCTCGAGGCCGACGAAGCCAAGGCTTTCGGGATCATCGACGAAGTGTTCGACACGCGGCCCGAGCCGGGCGACGACGCGGGCACCGGCGCGGGGGATGTTACGCCGGCCTGACGAACGGTCGATCGGAGCTCGTTGACTCCCCGAAATGGCGTTCCTAGCCTTTTCCTTTCAATCCGCCGGGGGGACGATCCGTGACCACGCCAATGTCCGATGAGGAGCTCGAAAGCGCGCTGGCGACCGCCACGCTCGTTTCAGAAGGCGGCTATGATTCCGACGACGACGCGGACGATTATGTCATCGCGTCGCTCTACAAGGCGGCGGACGGCCGCCATTTCCGCCACGTGACGTCATCGGGCATGAACTCGCCCTACGACGGCTCCGGCAATGTCGGCGAATGGCTCGATGCGGCGGATATCGGCAATTGGGAGCAGTTTCGCTGACGGCACGAGGCCGCTCGTGAGAAAATTCCTTCTGGCGGTCGCCGCGGCCGCAATGCTCGCAGCCTCGCCCGCCGCCGCGCAGAACATGGACGTCCGCGCCGGGCGCCTGATCGACCCCGCGTCGGCCAGCGTTCGGGTCGACCAGCGCGTACGGATCGTCGACGGGAAGATCGCGTCGGTGCAGCCGTGGCGCGACGCCGACGGCCCTCCGGCGGTCGACTGGTCGGGCTTCACCGTCCTGCCGGGGCTGATCGACCTCCATACCCATCTCGCCGACGGGTTCGGCAATTCGAGCGATCCGCTCGAGCCGCTGAAGCACGGCGAGGCGGAAACCATCCTCAAGGGCGCCGAGGCCGCGCGGATTGAGCTTCGCGCCGGCTTCACCACCGTGCGCGACGTCGGCGTCTACCGCGGCCTGACCGATGTCGCGCTGCGCGACGCGATCGACCGCGGCTGGGTCGAGGGCCCGCGGATGTTCGTCGCCGGCGGCTATCTCACCACTCCCGGCGGCGGCGGGTCGGTCGGCGGGCTCGCGCCCGACGTGCCCGTGCCACCGCAGTTCCGCGTCGGCGAGGTGCGCAATGCCGGCGAGGCGCGCGACCGCGCGCGCTACTTGCTCGACAATGGCGCCGACTTCATCAAGCTGATCGCGACCGGCGCGGTGCTCGCGTTGGGCAGCGAGCCGGGCGCGCTGGAACTGTCGCCGGCAGAGATGAAGGCCGCCTGCGACGAAGCGAAGCTGCGCGGCACTTACTGCATCGCCCACGCCCACGGTGCGGAGGGCATCAAGGCCGCGATCCGCGCCGGCGCGCGGACCATCGAGCATGCGAGCTATCTCGACGCCGAGGGCATCGCTTTGGCCAAGACGCACGGCGTATGGCTCGACATGGACATTTTCAACGGCGACTGGATCGACGAGGTCGGGACGAAGGAAGGCTGGCCGGCCGAATATCTTCGCAAGAACCGCGAGACGACGGACATCCAGCGGCGCGGCTTCGCCGCCGCGGTGAAGGCCGGCGCCCGGCTGACGTTCGGCAGCGACGCGGGGGTCTATCCCTACGGACTCGGCGCGCGGCAATTCGCCTACATGGTCCGCTACGGAATGACGCCGATGCAAGCGATCCAGTCGGCCACCAGCGGGGCTGCGCGCGCGCTGGGCAAGGAGGGGGAGGTCGGGAGCCTCGCCCCCGGCGCGTGGGGCGACCTCATCGCCGTCCGCGGCGATCCGCTGACCGACATTCGCGCGCTGGAAACGGTCGGCGCGGTAATCAAGGAAGGGCGTTTGGTCCGCTAAAACTGCAACCCGAAGCGCTGCGCCTCGGCGGCGATGTCGGGATTTTCGGCAAGCGCCGCCTTGCGATCGGCCTCGGCGAGCGACTTATTGCCCTTGCGCGCCTGGGCGATCGAGCGGCCCATCAGGGAAATGGCGCCGATTCCGCCGGCAATCGCCTTGTCGTAGGCGCCGATCGCTTCCTCATAGCGGCCGAGGCGCAGCAGCGTCAGGCCGAGGCTGTCGAGCACCGCCGCCGAATCCGGCCGCAGCTTCAGCGCCTCGGTGCATTCGGCAAGCGCGCTTTCGAGCAGAATCCCCGCGGTGGCCTTTTCCCAGCATAGATTGTTGAGCTTGCCAGCATCCCTGGCGCGGGTCCGCAGGTCGGCGAACAGCTTGCTCGCCTCGGCGGAGCGCCCGAGCCGGTGTAGCATGACGGCACGTTTGACCCCGGCGCTGAAATTGTCGGGTTCGAGCTTCAGCGCGTCCTCGTAAAGCTTGAGCGCGCCGGCTTTGTCTCCGGCGCGATCGACCTCGTCGGCCTTGAACGCGACCCACGCCGCTTCCTTGGGCTCGAGCCGAATCGCGGCCTCGATGTCCGCCATCCGCCCGGCGCGATCCGTCGGCGCTCGCGAATTGGCGCGATTGGCGTAGAGCGTCGCGGTCGGCTTGAGCGCGATCGCATTGTCGTAGACCGCAAAGCCGTCGGTTCGGCGCTGGCAGAGGACGAACAGCCGAGCAGCGGTCACCAGCGTGTCCTGGTCATCCGCTGCGGTATCGGCCAGCGCCCTGGCCTCGCGGATCACCTCGTTGCACTGTCGCCGCTTCCAGTAGATCGAAGCGCGAAGCGTGCGCAGGCTGGTCCATTCGGGCTGGGTCTCGAGCGCCGCGGCGGAATCGGCCAGCGCTTCATCGTCGCGCTTGAGCTCGCTCAGCGCGATGGCGCGATGTCCGAGCGCGAAGCTGTTGCCGGGATCGCGGACCATCGAGGCGGTATAGGCTTCGACCGCTTCCGCCCATTTGGTCTGCTGCTCAGCGAGCAGGCCGCGTGCGCGGAGCAGGACCGGCAGCTTCGGGTCGATCGCCGCCGCAGCGTCGAGGTCGGCCTTGGCGCGCTCCTTGTCGTTCTTCCACAGCCAGGCGAGCGCGCGGTCGGCGTAAGCGAGGGCGTTCTTCTTATCGAGCGCGATGGCGCCGGTGAAATCGGCGATGGCCTCGTCGTAGCGGCCGCTGTCGAGCAGGCTGATGCCGCGGTCGAGGAATTCGGACACGCTGCGCGGCGTCTCGGCCATCCTCGCCGCCAGTTCCTTGTCGGTCGCGCGATAGGTCGAAGGGACGTTGATCACGAGGTAGTTGGAATTGAGCTCGCGCAGCCGCGAGGTGGCAGCCATGGCTTCCGCATAAGGAACCTCGCTCGCCAGCGCCCGCTCGCTCGTCTCGACGGTGAAGGCATCGCCGACGAAGCTCGCGTGCCGCTTGTACTCGACCCCGGCGAGGGTCGCTTCGACATCGGGGATGTTCGCTTTGGTCTTGAGGAATTCGGCTGGCAGCTGGATCGATTGCACCGAGCGGACGAAGCTCGGGAAATCGATCGCGATGGGCGCGTCCCGATGAATGCCTTCGGTCCGCTCGAAGCTCGGCTTGTAGGCGAGCGACGAGAATTGGACGTAAAGGCTCGAATCGCTCCAATCGAGCTTCGCCTTCCCGACGAGGGTCAGCCGCAGCTCGCCCTTTGCGGCGTCGTAGGCCGAATTGACCGTGTCCGGCTCGAGCGAGAGAATGCTCGCCTTCCAATCGTCTGCCGACGACTTGAAGAAGTCGCGGATGAAGCGGTCGCGCTGGCTCGGCGGCTTGGCTCTGATCGCGAGATTGGCGGCGCGCGCCTCTTCCCCGCGGAAAGTGTAGGTCAAGGTCGTAGGGGACGGCAGCGCGATCCCTTCGCGCGCGTCGATCGACAGCGCAATGTCGATCGACGGCTCGGTGAGCGGAGCCGGCATCATGCGCACCAGTGCCGATTGCGGCGTCAACGGCAGCCCCCAGTCGTAGGGGGGCGTCTGCAGCCGGTCGAGACTCGTATCCCCGCTGCGCGTCCCGTCGAGCCAGTAGGTCTTCCCGCCGATGCGCGCGCGCACCAGCACATGGTTGAACCAGCCGAGCTCGGGCTGCATCGCGTCGAGGCCGTCGTTGCCGTCGGTGTTGGCGAGCACCGCTTCGCTGTCGATGCCAAGCTCGCGCAGGATACCGAGCAGCAGCGCGGTCTTGGCCTTGCAATCGCCGAAGCGCCGCGACCAGGTCGTCTCGGCATTCGCCGGTACGTACCCGCCCGCGCCCATGTTGAGCGCGACGTAACGGATCTCGTCCTCGACCAGCCTGAGCGCCGCCTCGGCTTGGGCACGCTGGCCGCCGGGCAAAGCGCGGATCCGTTCCACCTCGTTACGCAGCGGCCCAGTCGGCGGAATGACTGAGGCGGCGTCGAAATAAGGCTTCATCAGCGTCGCGATCTCGCCCCAGCTGGCGAAATTGCTGGCGTCGAGCGCCCGGCCGACGCGGAAGCGGCCCGGCGAATTGGCGGGCAGGACCAGCGGCTCGATGTCGCGAAGGTCATATTCGATCGACGACATGTTGCCCTTGCGCACGACCTTGGGCGGGGGAAGGTCGCCGGACGTGCGGAACGTCAGCCGAAGCGATGTCGGCCAGCTGAGCCGGGCGTAGCCGCGCGCGATCGGGTTGCCGTTGAACGTCGCCAGCTGGACCTCGGTCGAATCCTTGGTCACCGGGTCAGCATGGATGTAGGTGCAGGCGAGCTCGATGATGTCGCCGACCTGCAGCCCTTCCGGGAGCAGGGTCGCGGTCAGCTGTCCGTCGAGCATCCCTGCTTCGAGGTTGGTCTCTCGGCGCATCGTCGTGAAGGCCTGCCCCGATTTCAGGATGTCGATGGCCTCGCCGCCGCGGCGGATCAGCAGCTTGTGGACGATGACGGTGTCGGTCGCCGGATCCCAGGTGAAGCTGATGTTGCCGTCGTCGAGACCCTGCGGCGAGTTGATGCGGTAGACGGACTCGCTGAAATAGCGCCGCTTGCCCGCTTCGAGCAGCGCCTGCTCGTTGTCGAGAAGAATCGTGAAGGCGCTCGAATCGTCCGCGAGAGGAGGCGGAGCCGGGCTGGCCACCGGGACGACCCACGATTCGGGAGGGCCGAATTGCAGCTTGTCGGCCGCCGCGGCCGGAGCAAGCGGAACCAGCAAGGCAACGATAGTGCAGAGAAGCCAGCGATACATCGAATTCAACCCCCGGTAGCCGAATGACCCTAATCAATTTCGATTAAAGGAGAAGATCGAAATTGTCCGTTAGCGCTCCAGTCGCGCCTGCTGTGAATGTTCTCCTCTTGTTCTCCGAGAACAAATCATATACGAACTTCCTCTCGACCGGCGTGCTCGGGCCGTCGGGGGACACGATTTGGACGCTTGCAAAGACAAGGGAGACAGGGGACATGGCAGCGCAGCTCAAGGTTATCGGAAGCGAAGAGGAAAGCCCCCGCATGGATCGGCAGAAAGCGCTCGAAGCGGCGCTCGCCCAGATTGATCGCGCGTTCGGCAAGGGCTCGGCGATGAAGCTCGGCAGCCGGGAGAAGATGGAGATCGAGGCGATCTCGACCGGCAGCCTCGGGCTCGATATCGCGCTCGGCGTCGGCGGCCTCCCGCGCGGCCGCGTGGTCGAGATCTACGGACCCGAGAGCTCCGGCAAGACGACCCTCGCGCTGCATGCGATCGCCGAAGCGCAGCGGACCGGCGGGACCGCTGCGTTCGTTGATGCCGAGCATGCGCTCGATCCGGTCTACGCGCGGAAGCTCGGAGTCGACATCGACGAGCTGATCGTGTCGCAGCCCGACACCGGCGAGCAGGCGCTGGAGATCGTCGACACGCTGGTGCGCTCCAACGCGGTCGACGTGCTCGTGGTGGATTCGGTCGCTGCGCTGGTTCCCCGCGCCGAGATCGAGGGCGAAATGGGCGACATGCAGCCGGGCCTCCAGGCGCGGCTGATGAGCCAGGCGCTGCGCAAGCTTACCGGCTCGATCAGCCGGTCGCGCTGCACCGTCATCTTCATCAATCAGGTGCGGATGAAGATCGGCGTCATGTACGGCAACCCCGAGACCACGACCGGCGGCAATGCATTGAAATTCTACGCGTCGGTGCGGCTCGACATTCGCCGCACCGGCCAGATTAAGGACCGCGACGACATCATCGGCAACACGACCCGCGTGAAGGTGGTCAAGAACAAGGTCGCACCGCCGTTCAAGCAGGTCGAGTTCGATATCATGTACGGCGAGGGGATCTCAAAGACCGGGGAAATCCTCGATCTCGGGGTCAAGGCCGGGCTGATCGAAAAGTCCGGCGCCTGGTTCAGCTATGACAGCGTCCGCATCGGCCAAGGCCGGGAGAACGCCAAAATCTATCTCAAGGAAAACCTCGATGTCGCGCAGAGGATCGAGAATGCGATTCGGGGCAAGACCGAGGAGGTCGGCGAGGCACTGATGGTCGGCGCCGAGCCGGGCGAGGCGGAATCGTCGGCCGAGGCCTAGGCCTCTCGACGGCGATTGCCCGAAGCTTGAACGGGCGCGTCCGCTAGGCGAGGTCGTCGGGAATGGCGGGGGACGCGCGGGCCGCCGCGCGACCTCCCTGGTCGGCCTCCATCGGCGCGAACAGCCGCCTGGGCTCGGTCAGGGCGATGATGGCGAAGCCGAGCAGGGCGCACAAAGCGGTACCGACGACGAAGGGAACGACCGTTCCGTCGAACGCCCGGCCGATGGCGAAGCCGAAAATCGCCGCGCCAAGCGTGCCGACCACGCCCTGGACCGAGGATGCGGTCCCGGCGATCGGCGCCATATGCTCCATGGCCAGGGTGCCGAGGTTCGACGAGGTCAAGGCGAAGCAGCACATCGTCAGGGCCTGCAGCACGATGAAGCTGGCCAGGGTTTCGCCGCCGGTAAGCGCGAGCGCGGCGTGGGCGACGGTAACGACCACGAAGCCGGCCGCGGCGCTGTGCCCGACGCGCCGCAGGCCGAAGCGCTCGACGATGCGGCTGTTGAACCAGGAGGCGAGGGCCATCGGCGCCGCGATCGACGCGAAGACCAGCCCGATCAGCTGTGGCTCGCGGAACACGTCGAACACGATCTGCTGGATCGACGCGATATAGGCGACGAGTGCCGAAAAGGTCACGGTGAGCGCGATGGTGTAGCCGCGCGACTGCGGCTCGCGCACCGCCTCGGCGATCGCGGCGAGCATCTCCCTCGGGTTCAGGGAGCGGCGGAACTCGGGGCGGAGCGTCTCGGGCAGCCGCAACCACGACCAGGCGAGCATGACGACCGCGTAGCCGCCGAGCACGAAGAAGATCGTGCGCCACGAGCCGACGAGAAGGATCGCCTGGCCGACGTTGGGGGCGAGCACCGGGACCAGCATGAACACCATGAACACCAGGCTCATGACCCGCGCCATGGCTTCGGCCTCGAACAGGTCGCGGACCATGGCCACCACGAGCACGCGGGTCACGGCGGCCGACGCGCCCATCGCGACGCGCCCGGCGATGAGCAGCGCGAAGCTCTCTGCGAGGGCACACAGGATTGCGAAAATGCCGTAGAGGATGACTCCCGCGGCAAGCACCGGCTTGCGGCCGAAGCGGTCGGCGAGCGGTCCCCACACGAGCTGGGTCGAGGCGAAGCCGATGAAATAGGCGACCACGACCAGTTGGCGGTCGTTCTCCCGGGCGACGTCGAGCGAATGACCGATATCGGGCAGTGCTGGGATCATCGCGTCGATGGCGAAGGCGTTGAGGGCCATCAGCCCGGCGAGCAGGGCCGTCGTCTCACGCGTGCCGGGGCGTTTCGCGCCGTCCTGGAAGGCCGAATCGAACATGGGAGCGCGCCTGCTGGCCCATCGGCGCGAGCCGTGCAACATAAGCCGCGCACGGAAAGGGAGTAGCGATGAGCAAAGTGCCGATTCGCCGCCGGAATTTTCTCACCGGGGCGGGGGCAGCGGCTGCGGCGCTGACGGTGCCGTGGACCCGCGTCCTTGCCCAGGCCGCCGAGGCGACTCCATCGATCCCGATTCCACCGCCGATCAGCAGTGCGGAGCGGGTGCAGCGCATGCGCCGTGCGCAGGAGCTGATGCGGGCGGCCGGTATCGGCGCAGTCCTCGTCGAGTCGGGCCCGAGCCTCGATTATTACACGGGGGTGCAGTGGTGGCGGAGCGAACGCCTCACCGCGGTGGCGATCCCGGCGGAGGGCGATCCCATCATCGTCACGCCCTTCTTCGAACGGCCGACGATCGCCGAAATGCTTCAGGTGCCTGCCGAAATCCGGACCTGGAACGAGGACGAGGATCCGCTGAAGCTCGTCGCGGACTTCCTGCGCGATCGCAAGGTCGCCTCGCTGCCCGTCGCATTCGAGGAAACCAACCGGTTCTGGATCATGGACCGGCTGCGGCAATCGCTTCCCACGGTGCCGATCGTCAGCGCCAATCCCGTGGTTCGCGCCCAGCGCATGGTCAAGTCCGCGACCGAGCTCGCATTGATGCAGGCTGCGGCAAGCATCATGGCCGCGGCGCTCCGTTATGCCGGCGAGCGGACGCGCGAGGGCATGACCGCGGCGGACATCGACGCGATGATCGCTGCCGCGCATCAGCGGATGGGCGGAAACTACGGCGGCGGCCTGATCCTGATCGGGGAGGCGTCGGCCTACCCGCACGGCAGCAAGAAGCCGCACGTCGTCCGGCGCGGCGAGGTCGTGCTGCTCGACTGCGTCGGCTCGGTGCACGGCTACCAGTCGGACATTTCGCGCACCTACGTGCTCGGCGATCCGCCCGCCGACGTGCGCAAGGTCTGGGAACAAATGCGGCGCGGGCAGGACATCGCCATGGCCGCAGCGAAGGTCGGGGCGCCGGCCGGGAGCGTCGACGACGCCGTTCGCCGGTCTTACGAAAGCTGGGGCTACGGACCGGGCTACAAGCTTCCCGGGACGTCGCATCGCACCGGCCACGGCATCGGCATGGAAGGGCATGAGCCCGTCAATCTGGTCCACGGCGAGACGACGCCGCTCGCCCCGGGCATGTGCTTTTCCAACGAGCCGGGCATCTACCTGCCGGGCAAGTTCGGAGTCCGGCTGGAGGATTGTTTCCACATGACCGCCGGCGGACCGAAATTCTTCACCCAGCCGCCGCCGAGCATCGACCGTCCGTTCGGTTGAGCGCTTGACCTTTGCGAGCGCCGCCGCGAAGCGGTCAGCCGCGCAAAACCAAGGGGAACGTTATGGCGACGGAGACGAGGCGCGGGGGTCTCAGCCTGCAATGGCAAATGCTGGTCGGCTTCCTGGTCGGGCTCGTCGCCGGCCTCGCCGTCTATTCGGCGCAGCGCGACGCGGCCTGGGTCGAGACCTTCACCACCTACGTCACCCAACCGATCGGCCAGATTTTCCTGCGCCTGCTGTTCATGCTGGTCATTCCCTTGCTGTTCTCGGCGCTGGTCGTCGGCATTTCGGAGATGGGCGAGGTCCGCTCGCTCAAGCGGGTCGGGATCCGGACGCTGGTTTACACGGTCGTCGTTTCCTCGATCGCGGTCGCGGTCAGCCTGCTGGTCGTGAATTTGCTCCAGCCGGGCGCGGGCGTTGACCGCGCCGCGGCGGGCGAGCTGCTCGCCGCCCAGGCCGACCGCGCCGGAGCGATCGTCCGCACGGGGGCCGAACAGCCGTCGGGGATCGATGCTTTCATCAACATCATCCCCAACAATCTCGTCGAGGCGATGGGCAGCAACAGCACCATCCTCTCGGTGATGTTCTTCGCTTTGTTCTTCGGCATCGGCCTGCTGCTGACCGACACGCCCGCGGCGCGGACACTGCAGCGCGGGTTCGAAGGCCTGTTCGACGTGACGATGCGGTTGATCCTGCTGGTCATCAAGCTCGCCCCGATCGCGGTCGCCTGCTTCATGTTCAACCTTGCCGCCTTGTTCGGCTGGGACCTGCTGATCCGGCTATCGGCCTACGTCGGCGTGGTGCTCCTGGCCCTTGCCATCCAGATGTTCGTCGTCTTCCCCGTCCTGCTCGCCACGATCGGGCGCAAGAACCCCATCGCCTTCTTCCGCGAAACCCAGGAGGCCAGCGTCATGGCCTTCTCGACCGCCTCGTCGAACGCCACGCTGCCGACCTCGCTGAAAGTCGCCGACCTCAATCTCAAGCTGCCGCCGCGGGTCGCGCGCTTCGTCCTGACCATCGGCGCCACTGCCAACCAGAACGGCACGGCGATGTTTGAGGGCGTGACGGTGATCTTCCTCGCGCAGTTCTTCGGCGTCGACCTCACCGTCTGGCAGCAGGTCATGGTCATGCTCGTCTGCATTCTCGGCGGGATCGGAACCGCCGGCGTGCCCGCGGGCTCCCTGCCGGTCGTGGCGCTGATCCTCGCGATGGTCGGGATTCGTCCCGAAGCGATCGCCCTGGTGCTGGGCGTTGACCGCTTCCTCGATATGTGCCGGACGACGCTCAACGTGATCGGCGATCTCGTCGCGGCGCAGGTGATCTCGGCCGCCGAACCCGATTCCGAACCGAATCTGCAAGCCGCCCGATGAGCGACGGCAAGGCATCGGCGATCGTCGATTTCGGCCGCAAGGTGCTCCACGACGAGGCCCGCGCGCTCGACGCGCTGGCCGACGCGCTGGGCGGGCCGTTCGAGCGTGCCGTCGCGTTGATCCTCGATTGCCCCGGCAAGCTGATCGTGAGCGGGCTCGGCAAGTCGGGGCACGTCGGGCGCAAGATCGCCGCGACCTTCGCGTCGACGGGGACGACGGCGACTTTCCTTCATCTCGCCGAGGCGATCCACGGCGACCTTGGAATGGCGGCGAAGGGCGACGTCGCGATCCTCATCTCGCAAAGCGGGGAAACGGCCGAGCTCGAGCCGGTGGTCGATCATTTCCGAAACGTCGGGATACCGATCATCGCGATTACCGGGAACGGCGGATCGATGCTGGCGGAGGCGGCGAGTGCCGCGCTGGTGCTGCCGCACTGGCCGGAAGTGGGCCCCGAGGCGGTGGCGCCGACCACGTCGACTACCATGACCCTCGCGCTGGGCGATGCCTTGGCGATGACCGTGATGCAGCAGAAGGGCTTCACGCGGACCGATTTCGGGCGGCTTCACCCGGGCGGCTCGCTCGGCGCGCGGCTGAAGCCGGTCGGCCGGCTGATGCACGCGGGCGACGCCCTGCCGCTGGTCGACCGGCACACCAGCATGCACGACACCGTGCTCGAGATGAGCGCGAAGCGGCTCGGCGTGGTCGGGGTGACCGACGAATCCGGCGATCTCGTCGGCGTGATCACCGATGGTGACCTCAGGCGGCACATCGAGCAGGGTCTCGACCATCCCGCGTCGGCGTTCATGACGACGAATCCGAAGACGATCGCACCCGATTCGCTGGTCGACGAAGCCCTGACCTTGTTCGACGAGCACCGCATCACGACCCTGTTCGTGGTCGAGGGCCGCAAGCCCGTCGGCGTGCTCCACATCCACGACTGCCCGGCCGCGCGGTGAAAAGCGTCATCCTGATCCCGGCGCGCTACCAATCGTCGCGCTACCCGGGGAAACCTCTGGTCGAGCTGAGAGGGGCAGGCGGCGCGCCCAAGCCGCTGATCCAGCGCAGCGTCGAGGCGGCCCGGCGCGTCGCTGGCGTGTCGGGCGTGTTCGTTACCACCGACGACGAGCGGATCGCCGACGCCTGCGCCGCGTTCGGCGTCGGCGTCATCATGACGTCGCCCGCCTGCCGGAACGGCACCGAGCGCTGTGCCGAAGCACTCTCCCAAATCCCTGACGCCGACCTCGTGATCAATTTCCAGGGGGACGCGCTGCTGACTCCACCGCCCTTCGTGGAGGCATTGATCGCCCGGATGGAAGCCGATCACGACGCGCTCGTCGCGACGCCCGCGATGCGCTTGCGAAGCGACGAAGTGCGTGCGTTGCAGGCAGAAGAGGCGGCAGGACGCGTCGGCGGCACGACGGTGGTCACCGACGGCTCGGGCTACGCGCTTTATTTCTCGAAGCGGCTGATCCCGCACCTGCCGACGACGGCGCTCGACGGCGAGATGTCGCCCGTGCGGCTGCATGTCGGTGTCTATGCCTATCGGCCGGATGCGCTCGAGCGCTACGTCGCGGCGCCGGTGAACGAGCTCGAAACGCTCGAGGGACTCGAACAATTGCGCTTCCTCGCGTCGGGGATGCGGATCGCGGTGGTCGATGTCGCGACCCCGCCCTTCGCGCTGCGCGAACTCAACAATCCGGAGGACGTCGCCCCGATCGAGCAGGCCCTCGCGGAGGCCGGCCTCGAATGAGCTATTGGGATTCGCTCGACCCCAAGTACCGCGTGATCCTGTGCGACATCTGGGGCGTCGTCCACGACGGCGTCCGCCTTTATCCCAACGCCGCGGAGCGGCTGGCCGGTTGGGAACGCGAGGGCCGCTCGGTGATCCTGGTGACCAACGCGCCGCGCACCGCGGAGGCGGTCGAACAGCAGCTTCGCCGGATCGGCCTGCCGGATGAATGCTGGAAGGGGATCGCGACCAGCGGGGAGGCCGGGATCGCGGCCCTGCTGCAGCTCGGGGAGCCGATGGGCTTCGTCGGCACCGCGGAAGACCGGGCGATCCTCGAAGGCCGCGGCGTCAAGTTCGCGGACGGCAACGACTTCGCCCACCTTGCCTGCACGGGGATTGAGGAAGCGCGCCCGCGGGTCGAGCAATATTTCGACGATCTCGAGCGATGGGCGCGGCGCGGCGTCACGCTCCATTGCCTCAATCCCGATCGCCTGGTGGTCCGCGGCGGCGTGCCGGAGCCATGCGCCGGGGCGATCGCCGACATGTACCAGCGGATGGGCGGCCCGGTATGCTGGTACGGCAAGCCCCATCCCGCGATCTACGCCCACGCGCTCCGTCTCGTCGGCGACCCGCCCCGTGAAGCCGTTCTCGCCGTCGGCGACGGCCTCCAGACCGACATTCTCGGCGCGGCCCGGATGGGCTTCGACACGGTCTTCGTGAGCGGCGGGATTCACGCCGGCGAGCCCTTTCCGCTGGATTTCGCGGCGAATCACGGACTTGGCGACTGGACACCGGTAGCGGTCGTCGACGGGCTCGCCTAAATAGACGTCATGCATTTGGTTGGACGTCAGGTCGGGCTCGACCAGCCCCTGTTCCTCATTGCCGGGCCGTGCGTGGTCGAGAGCGAGGAGCTCCAGCTTCGAACCGCCGAGCGGTTGAAGCAGATCACCGACAGGCTCGGTATCCATTTCATCTTCAAGTCGAGCTTCGACAAGGCCAACCGGAGCAGTGACAAAAGCTATCGCGGCCCGGGCATGGACGAAGGGCTGCGGGTCCTCGAAAAGGTCCGATCGGCGCTCGACGTTCCGGTGCTCACGGACGTCCACGACATCCCGCAGATTGCGCCGGTGGCGGAGGTCGTCGATGTCCTTCAGACCCCGGCCTTCCTCGCGCGGCAAACCGACTTCATCCATGCGGTCGCGGCGAGCGGCAAGCCGGTCAACATCAAGAAGGCGCAGTTCATGGCGCCGCACGACATGAAGAATGTCGTCGACAAGGCGCGGGGCGCGGCCCAGGCCGCCGGGATCAACGAGGACACGATCATGGTCTGCGAGCGGGGTGTCTCGTTCGGCTACAACAATCTCGTGTCCGACATGCGCAGCCTGGCGATCATGCGCGAGACGGGCTGCCCGGTCGTGTTCGACGCGACCCACAGCGTCCAATTGCCCGGGGGCCAGGGAACCAGCTCGGGCGGGCAGCGCGAGTTCGTTCCGGTGCTTGCTCGCGCCGCCGTCGCGACGGGCGTCGCCGGCCTGTTCATGGAAACCCATCCCGACCCGGCAAGCGCGAAATCGGACGGGCCGAACGCCTGGCCGCTCGAACGGATGGAAAGTTTGCTGACAACGTTGGTTAATATTGACCGGCTAGTGAAGGAGCGCGGTTTCGAGGAGAGCTAGCGTGAAGGCCACCGTGTTCATCCAGGCGAACCCTCGCCAGATGCTGGGTGCGAGAATTTCGGCGTACAGTTTCAAGCGGAACAGCCGTCGGCCGGAAAGCTTCCGGGTGGAGATTCTGTCGGTCGCGGATTTTCCGCGCCTGACGCGCGACGGGCAGTCGATCCTGCGCGCCGGCCACGTGCGCGACTGGGATCCGGACGATTTGCAGAGCTTCACCCCGCTGCGCTTCGCGCCGCCCAGCCTGATGGGTTTCGAGGGCCGCGCTTTGGTCACCGACCCGGACTGTTTCGCGGTCCGCGACGTCACCGAACTGTTCGGCCGCGACATGCACGGCAAGGCCATCATGGCGGTGCCGCGCCGCGGGCATAATAATGAGCCCGATTATGTCGCGAGCTCGGTCATGCTGCTCGACTGCGCCAAGCTCACCCACTGGCATTTCGAGCGCGACCTCGACGATTTGTTCGCCCACCGCTTCGATTATGTCGACTGGATGGCGATGCGGCGCGAGAACCGCTCGACTATCGGTTTCCTCGAGCCGGAGTGGAACAGCTTCGACCGGCTCGATGCTCGAACGCGGATTTTGCACACGACCAAGCGGCGGACCCAGCCGTGGAAGACCGGCCTGCCGGTCGACTATACTTTGCGCGAGAGCGGGCCCCTCGACTTCCTGCGCCGTCTCGCGAACCGCCGCTACCAGCCGCATCCGGACCGTAACCAGGAGGCGTTCGTCTATACGTTGCTGGCCGAAATGGTCGATAAAGGGTTCGTCACCAGGGGCGAGCTCATCGCCGAAATGGACGCCAACCATATCCGCCACGATTCGCTCGAGCTGATCGCGCGGTACCGCGGCTGGAGATTATTCGACCAGGCCGCCTAGGACTGTCCGCACCGCGGCGACGGCCGTTTCGACGGGGTCGTCGAACGTGCCGCGCGCGGGTTTCTCCACGGTGCCGACTAGCCCCCGCCGTTGCACGTCGGCCCAGAAGCGGCGCGGGTCGCGGAAGTCTGTTTCGGTGGGATCGCGCGCCCCGATGCGGCGGCGACCGCGCGCGTCGGGCTGCACGGCGATGAGGCCGACCGGCTTGCCGGTCATTACCGCTTCCGAGATCATCGACACGCTGTCGGCGGTGACGAAATGCTCGTCGGCGTCATTGAGCAGCACCGCGTAGCGCACCGAATCGCCGGCGAAGGCGAGGTTCGGATTGTCGGCGGCGGCACGGATCGCACGCCAGGCATCGGGCGGGGTGCGGGGACTGCCGACAACGATCAGAATCCCGTTCGCCTCGCCTGCGCGCGCCGCGAGCCTGCCAACTGCCTTGGCCAAAGCCGCGTTGTCCAGCCGCCACATTGCCGACGGTCCGCCGACCGAAAGGAGCAGATGGGGACGGGGCAGCGCGTCCAGCCAGGCGCGTTCGTCAGCGGTCGGTTCGGGCGGTTGGCGAAAGCGGTTCATCGCCAGTGGCAGCGTCACGACATTTTCGCCCGGCGGGACCGGATATTGGCGCGTCGTGATGACCAGGTCGAACCAGGCGTTGGGCGCGCGCGGATGGCCCAGGCGTACCAGCTTCGCGCGGCCCTGGCTGCGCTGGCGGATCCAGCGCGCGACCGGCACCGTCCGCCGGCCGATCCCGATCACGATATCGGGCCACGGCGGTTGAAGGTGGCGTCGGCTCTCGCGCCGCAGATGCCGGATTCCCGCGGGGACCAGCTTCATTAGCAGGCGGCTCGTCCGGCCATAACTCATGGTCCGCGTCTCGAACGGGACCTTGAGTGCCTCGGCGAGCGCGAGAAGCTGGTTGTTGTCCCCGCGGCGGTAGCCCAGCAGCACCCAGATCCTCGGGCGGCCGGTCATGCGGCGCGGAGCTGGCGATATTCGCCGGCGAGCTGCAGGATCATCACGCCGACGTTGATCGATGTCGCGAGTACGAATGCGACCGCCGCGCCGACCACGCCGAACTGCCACGATAGGGGCGCGAGGCTGAGGAAGAAGACCGCACTGGCGATCAGCTTGGCGCGAAGCGGGCCGCCGGACTTGCCCAGCGCATAGAGCATGGGCGTAAGCGGGAAGCTCAGCACGCCGAGCACCGGCACCAGCATCAGCACCATCAGCGGCTCGTAGGCATCGAGGAAGTCCTTGCCGAACAGCAGGTGGATGAGCGGCTTGCCGCCGACCACCAGGATCAGCACGCCGATCGCCGCAATCCCGGTCGCGAGCGCCGCGCTGCGGACCATCAGCCGCCACGGCTTCTTCGACTTGAGGTCCATGCGCACGATTTCGGGATAGAAGGCCTTGCCGAGCAGGTCGGCGGGCTTTTGGGCGCTGTCGGCAAGGCTCGAGGCGACCCGGAACAAAGCGGCGCCGACCGGGCCGAGCAGGCCGCCGACCGCCAGCCGGGCAATCGGTCCCCAGATCGTCTGCACCCCGACGGTGAGGTTGATCTGGATCGCGAACCGCCATGCTCCCGGAAGGTCGGTCGGCTTCAGGGTCGGGCGGATGCCGGCGTGGAGGTCGTTGCGGCGAAGCTCGCGCCAGGCAAGGAACCATTGGTAGAGGTCGCCGACGAGGTCGGTCAGGAACCAGATCGCCACGTAGACCGGAAGCTCGGCGCCGGCGCGAAATGCGATTGCGATCAGCACCGCGCGGCTGATTGGCGTGAACGTGCTTGACCAGCTCAGCAGGTCGAAGCGGTCGAGAGTCCGCAACACGCCGCTCGGCGTCGCCGCGCCCATCGTCGGCAGCAGGGTGCAGTAGAGCATCGCCAGCCACAGATATTCTTGGTCGATGCCGACCAACGGGCCGAGGAGCGGAAGCAGCATGACCGCGGCGATCATCCCGACGATGCCGCTGAGCACGTCGAGCGCGGCGGCGAAGCCGGTCGACGACTTGAACCGTTCGGGGTTGCCGGCGGCGAGGCCCTGGCCGCCGTAGCGGACGATCAGCTGCCACGACTGGAACTTGGCGATACCGCTCGCCGCCTTTGCATAGCTGGTGATCAGGATCAGCATCCCGAACAGCAGCAGGCCGAGGCCGCGGCCGGCCATTGCAAGCGTCGCGAGCGAGCAAATCGCCGCCACGCCCCGCGAGACGGCGAGGTAGCTGCTGTTCTTCAGCAGCGATCGCAGGTGCTGGTCCTTGAACCAGTGCTTCATACGCGGGCTCGTCTAAGCGAGCCCGCGGCGGCTGTCGCCTGACAATTCGCGTCAGGCCGGCTCGGGTACGCGCTGCTGGATAACCTTGTCGGCGAGCGGCCCGTTGAGCTCGGCCAGATGGTCGAACTCGGCCTCGTAGGTCGCAAGCCCCTGGCTTTGCGAGCGCAGCTCGGCTTCGAGGCCGCTCAGCTCCGCTTCGGGGATCAAGGCCTCGATCCGGTCCCACCCGGCCCAGCCTTCGCGCGGGCCGAGGCCGAGCATCTGGCCGCGCCGGCCGGCAATCGCGGACGTGATCCGGCTGGTCGCGCTCGACGGGCAGACCACGGTTAGCTTGTGCATCGGCTCGAGCAGGTGCGGCTGGGCCGCGGCCAGCGCTTCCTGCATCGCGATCCGGCCGGCGAGCCGAAAGGCCAGCTCCGAACTGTCGACGCTGTGATAACTGCCGTCGACCAGCGTGACGGCGCAATCGACCACCTGGAAGCCGAGCGGCCCCTTGACCATCGCCTCGCGGACGCCGTCCTCGACCGCCGGAATCCATTGCTTGGGGACCGATCCGCCATGGATTTTCTCTTCGAACACGAAGCCCTCGCCGCGGCCGAGCGGACGGATTTCGATGATCACGTCGCCGAACTGTCCGTGGCCACCCGATTGCTTCTTGTGCCGCCCGTGCTGGCGGACCGGCTTGCGGATCGATTCGCGATATCCGACCGCGGGCGGGTGCGACTTCACCTCGACTCCGTAACGGCGCTTGAGCTTGGCGAGCACCGAGTTGAGATGCTCGTCATTGACTCCGCGCAGGCGGATTTCGTGGTTCGCGTCGTCATGTTCGACGACCAGCCCGCCGTCTTCCTCGACCAGCCTGTGGAGCGCGCCTGACAGCTTGACGTCGTCCTTGCGATCGGCCGGCTCGATCGCGATCGCGCAATTGCGTGCCGGGAATTCGATCTCGATCTGCGGCGGCAGCTTGCCGGCGCTGAGCCATTGGCCGGCGCCGACATTGTCCACCTTGGCCACGGCGACGACGTCGCCATCGCGCGCTTCGGATACTTTTTGCGTCTTCTCGCCCTGCACCTTGAACAGCGAGCCGACGCGGGAATGGTCGCCGTCCTGCGTCTTGAGGTCGGAGCCTTCGGCGATCCTCCCGCCAAGGACCCGCGACAGGGCCAAGCGGCCGATCGAGCCGTGGAGGATCTTGAACACGAACATCGACGGGTCCGAGACCGAGAGCCGACTCGCCGCCGCCTGCGGACCGGGGACTTCGTGGCGCAGCGCTTTCAGCAGCCGGCGGACGCCCCAGGAACTGGTGGCGCAGCCGAACAGGACGGATACGCCAAGATTCTCTCCGGTTTCGCGGGCAAGGTCCTGCAACACTTTCTCGCGTGTCGGGACCTCGTCCATCAGCAATTGCTCGAGGAGCTCGTCGTCATGGTCGGCGAGCTGTTCCAGCATGTGGGTGCGCGCTTCGATCTCCCGATCCTGCAGCTCGGCGGGGATCTCAATGCGCTCGGATTCCTGGCTCGGGCGATATTTGAACGCGCGTTCGAGCGCGAGATCGACGAAGCCGCTGACCTTCTCGCCGTCCCAGATGGGAATCTGTCGCGCGATCAGCGGCGAGACGCTGATCGGCTGCAGCGCGGAGAGCAGGTCGCGCACGCGTCCGTGAGCCTGGTCGATGCGGTTGACGAAGATGAGATGCGGGATGCCGAGCTCGTCGAGCGCGCGCAGCGCCGGCGCGGCGAGGGGCGCGCGCGCGGGGTCGGGGTCGACGACGACGATCGCCGCGTCGGCGATCGCCAGCGCCCGGGCTCCGTCCGCGGCAAAGCCGATCGAGCCGGGAACGTCGAGGATGGCGAATTCGTCGCCCAGATATTGGAAATTATAGAGATTGAGCTCGGTCGAGCCGCCGCGCTGGCGCGCCTCCGGGCTCGAATCGCCGATGCTGGAGCCGTTGGCCGTCGACCCCAGGCGGTCGGTGGTTCCGGCTGCGAACAGCATCGCCTCGGCAAGGCTGGTCTTTCCTGCGCCGGCGGGTCCCACCAGCGCGATCACTCGGGTGCCTTTGGTTGGTTCTCCGGCCATGCGACTCTCCCTTCGTGCCGTTCAGGGCGCCGCGAGTCGCTCTCAGGAAGGCGCTCCGGCGCCTATGTTGAATATTTCACCGTCCGCCTGTTTTGCGCGGAAGGCAAGAGGGGAGGAGCCTCAACGTACCGCGAACAGGTTGCTCCTGACCGCGGTCCGCTCGCCCGAACCCATCCGGTCAACGCCGGTCGTGAAGCGGTACCGGCCCGCAGCGATCCGTTGAGGGAGCTGATAAGAATAATTGGCCGATCGGCCAGGCTCCCAAGCCGCGGCGCGGTTCCGACGGTTATGCCGCCGGCAGCAGCCGCCGCTCCCCGGCCAGCTTCAGCAATGACGACTGCAGCTTCTCGAACGCGCGAACCTCGATCTGGCGAATGCGCTCGCGGCTGACGCCATAGACCTGGCTCAGCTCCTCGAGGGTCTTCGGCTCGTCGGTCAGCCGCCGCTCCATCAGAATGTGCTTTTCGCGGTCGTTGAGGCTTTCGAGCGCGGCGACAAGCAGATCATGCCGAACCCGGCTTTCCTGGTCCTCGGCGATGACCTCGTCCTGCAGTGGGCCGCTGTCGACGAGGAAGTCCTGCCACTGGCTTTCGCCGCCCTCGTCGCCCCTGAGCGAGACATTGAGCGAGGTGTCGCCGCCCATCGCCATGCGGCGGTTCATCGACACCACCTCTTCCTCGGTGACCCCGAGGTCGGTCGCGATCTTCTTCACGTCGTCGGGCTTGAGGTCGCCTTCCTCGAACGCCTCGATCTGGTTCTTCATCCGCCTGAGGTTGAAGAACAATTTCTTCTGCGCTGCGGTGGTGCCCATTTTGACGAGCGACCAGGAACGTAGGATGAATTCCTGGATCGACGCGCGAATCCACCACATTGCGTAGGTGGCAAGGCGGAAGCCGCGGTCGGGCTCGAACTTCTTCACGCCCTGCATCAGCCCGATATTGCCTTCGGAGATGAGTTCGCTGACCGGCAGGCCATAGCCGCGGTAGCCCATGGCGATCTTGGCCACGAGGCGCAGGTGCGAGTTGACCAGCTTCGCGGCGGCATCGGTGTCGCCATGCTCGCGCCAGCGCTTGGCGAGCATGTACTCCTCCTCCGGCGAGAGGATCGGGAATTTCTTGATTTCCGCGAGGTAGCGGTTGAGTCCGGCCTCCCCGCCGGACGCGGGGAGCGAGACGATCCCTTTTCCGTCAGCCATGTTCCTTCGTCTTCTCCCATTGGGGCAGGGACGGCGAGTGCCGCCCTAGCCGGTTAATCCCTCTACACCAAGCGCGTTGAACAGTTCCTGCATGTCCGCCGGCATGGCGCTTGCGAACGATAGCCTGTGCTTGGTCAGCGGGTGCATGAAGCCAAGCTCGGCCGCGTGCAGAGCTTGGCGGTGGAATCCCAGGTCTTTCAAAAGCTTGCCATGCGTTTTTCCCGAACGGCCGTAGACCGGGTCGCCAAGCAAAGCATGGCCGATCGCCGCCATGTGGACGCGCACCTGGTGGGTCCGCCCGGTCTCCAGACGGCATTCGACCAGGGCCGCGTCCCTGAGGATCGCGACCCGCCGCCAGTGCGTGACCGCGCGCTTGCCGCGGTTTCCTTCGACGATGGCGATCTTCTTGCGATTGGCCGGTGAGCGCGCGAGCGGCGCGTCGACCTTGCCCTCCGCGGCCTTCGGCACGCCTGAGACGATGGCCAAGTAGCGGCGATCGATGCTGTGCGCCGCAAATTGTTTGGCAAGCCCTTCGTGCGCGATGTCGTTCTTCGCCACGACCAGCAGCCCCGACGTATCCTTGTCGATGCGGTGCACGATCCCGGGCCGAGCGACCCCGCCGATGCCCGACAGGGTCGCGCCGCAATGATGGAGCAGCGCGTTGACCAGCGTCCCGTCGGCGTTCCCTGCCGCGGGATGGACCACCAGCCCGGCCGGCTTGTCGACCACCAGCAGGTGCGCGTCCTCGAAGATGATCCGCAGCGGAATGTTCTGAGGCACGTTATGCGCCGGCTGCGGTTCGGGCACGGCGACCGTCAAATTCTCCGTCCCCCGGACCTTGGTCGCCGGGTCGCGAAGCGCTGCGCCGGCCAGTTCGACCGCGCCGGTCCGGATTAGATTCTTCAGGCGCTCGCGGGATATGGCGGGAAGCGCGTCGGCGAGCGCGCGGTCGAGGCGCCAGCCGGCATGGGCGGGCTCCAGGCGGACCTCGATCGTCTGAATTCCCCCCATGTGCGCAGGATATGGGTTTCGCGCGGCCACCGTTCAATGCGGACCGCTTGCGCCACGCCGATCTCTGGACCATCACCCGCGGCCATGAACGCGGTCGATCTCGCCAGTCTGCTTTGCTCCCGCCTGTGCCATGACCTGATGTCGCCGGTCGGGGCCCTCAACAACGGCATCGAATTGCTGGCCGACGAAACCGACCCCGACATGCGCGACAAATGCTTCGAGCTGCTCGCGGACAGCGCGCGCGCCTCGGCGAACAAGCTCAAGTTCTTTCGCCTGGCTTTTGGTGCGGCCGGCGGGTTCGGCGAGGAGATCGAAACGCACGAGGCGCAGGCCGCACTCGAAGGCGTATTCGGGTCGGAACGGCGGATTGAGCTCGGGTGGATGGTCGCCGACGGAAAGCTTCCCAAGGGGGCTGTGAAGCTGCTGCTCAACCTTGCCTTGCTCGCGGGCGACGCCTTGGTTCGCGGCGGTCGGCTCGACGTCGGCGCGGAGAAAAGCGACGGTGCGCTGGAGCTCGTGATCCGCGCCGAAGGCCCCCGAATTTTGCTTGATCCGGCGCTTCGCGACACGCTCGTCCGCGGCAGCAGCAGCGGAGGGGAGGTCGAGCCGCGCGCCGCTGGGGCGTGGCTGGCGCACAGCCTCGCGGCGGAGGCCCGGGGCACGGTGCGGATGTCCGATCCGTCCGACGACGTGCTTCTGATCGGGGTTACCCTTCCTCGAGAGGGATAACGCCGCGTTAACTCCTCCCCGGCATAAGCGAGCCACCAAGCGGGGGATTGCACGCGCCGATGGACGACCTGATCGCGGATTTCGTTGCCGAATGCCGGGACATGCTCGAAGCTCTGGGCGGGGAAATCGTCGCCTGGGAAGCGCAGCCCGACGATCGCGCGCGTCTCGATTGCATCTTCCGCTTCGTCCACACCGTCAAGGGCAATTGCGGCTTCTTCGATTTCCCCCGGCTCGAGGCGCTGAGCCATGCCGCTGAGGACGCGCTCGCCGACGTTCGTGCCGGCCGCCGCCAGGCGGATGGCGCGCTGGTCAGCGCGGTCCTGGCGATCATCGACCGCATCGGAGAGATGGTCGCCGCGATCGGGGCCGGCGAGGACATGCCCGCCGGCGACGACAGCGCGCTGATTGAAGCGCTTGCGCCAGGCGCGGAAGGTCATGCCGTGCCCGTGGCGGCCGCGGTGGCCGACGCGCAAGGTAAGGCCGCGTCCGCGCCTCGCACCATCCGTTTGTCGGTCGAACTGCTCGACCGGGTGATGAGCACGGTCTCCGACATGGTGCTAGCGCGCAACGAGCTCGCCCGGCGGCTGCGCGAATCCGAGACCGACGTACCGGTCGACGGCGCCTTCGAGCGCCTGTCCGCGATCATCGCCGAGATGCGCGATGCGATCACCCGCACCCGCATGCAGCGCATCGAAAATCTGTTCGTCGCCTTGCCGCGGATGGTCCGTGACCTTTGCTCCGAGCTCGGTAAGCAGGTGCTTGTCGATATCGAGGGCGGAGACGTCGAGCTCGATCGCGAGATGATCGAGATGATCCGCGATCCCCTGACCCACATCATCCGCAACGCGGTCGATCACGGGATCGAGACTCCCGCCGAGCGGCTCAAGGCCGGCAAGCGCGAGATCGGCATCTTGTGCGTGTCCGCGCGGCAGTCGGGCAACCAGATCCTGATCGACATCCAGGACGATGGGCGCGGGATCGACGGCAAGAAGCTCGTCGACAAGGCGATTTCCGCGGGCGTCATCGACAAGTCCCACGCGGCGCAGCTTTCGCCGCGCGAACAGCTGGCGCTGATCTTCGAGGCCGGACTGTCGACCGCCAAGGCGGTCACGGCTATCTCGGGCCGCGGCGTCGGGATGGACGTGGTTCGCTCCAACGTCGAGCGGATCGGCGGCATTGTCGAGGTCGACAGCACGCCGGGGCAGGGTACGCGGATGACGCTGCGGGTGCCGCTCACCCTGACGATCATCCCCGCACTGACGGTTTCGATCGGCAGCCAGCATTTCGCAATTCCCCGCTCGGCCATCGAGGAAATCGTCCGGGCGAACGGGGAGTCCGTGACGCTCGAGCATCTCGGCGGCGCGGGCGTAGCGACCATCCGCGGCCGCCGCGTCCCGGAGGTCTCGCTCGCCGAGGTTCTCGGCCTCGACAGCAACGTCGAAGAGTCCGATCGGCGCCTGATCGTGCTGCGGCCGGCAGGCGGCGACGTCTATGCGCTTTCCGTCGATCGGATCCACGATCACGAGGAGCTGGTGGTGAAGCCCGCCGCGCCGGCGGTGATGGCGACCGGCCTCTATGCCGGTACGACTTTGGCCGACGACGGAAGCCCAATCCTCCTGTTCGACCCGGCCGGCCTCGCCCAGGTCGGAGGAGTCAAGCTGGAGGCCCAGGAGCGCGCGGCGCGAGTCGCCGATGGTCCCTCGACCGGCGCGAGCACGAAGGAGACCCCCGTTCTGCTGTTCCGGGGGCTCGACGGCTCCCGCCGCGCGCTGCGGCTCGCCGTGGTCGACCGCATCGAGGAGGTGCCGGTCGGAGCGGTTCGGAAAGCCGCAGGTCGGCTTCGGGTGCAGGTCGGCGAGGCGATCCTGCCGCTCGCCGGCGCGCAGGCGGACGAGCTTGGCGACGACAAGGTGCGGCTGTTCCGCCTGAACGACGGCGCGCACGAAATCGGATACGCATTCCGCGAGGTCGTCGACTTCGCGGTCGTCGAGAACGACGTGATCCACGCCGACGCGCCGGGCGAGATCAGCGGGGTTTCGCTGGTCAACGGCGAACCGGCCGAGCTGGTCGACCCGCACTGGCTGTTCGCCAACTACGTCGGCAGCGCGGCAAGGACCGCCGGGCCCCCGGTATGCCGCCTGCCTGCGGACGACCCCTGGATGCAGAACATGCTCCGCCCGATCGTCGAGGCCGCCGGTTATCGTGTCGTTGACGACGAGGATGAGGTCGAAGCCGATCTGGTGATCGCGGCCCAAGGGGATTCGGCTCCGGGCGTGGCCGCGCGTACGATCTGGCTTCGCGAGGACGCCGAACCGGCGGGCAAGAAGGACGAAAGCATCTATCGGTACGACCGCGCCGGATTGCTGATGGCGTTGAAGTCGATGGGTGCGGGGAGGGGCAGGTGAACGAGCTGCTGCTGGTCGTGACCATCGGCGGCGAGCGCGTCGCGCTGCCGTCCGAAGCGGTGGAGTCCGTCGTTGAGCTCGATACGCTCATTCCGGTTCCGCGCGCCGCATCGCATGTCGCCGGGCTGTCGGCGCTGAGGAGCCGGGTGCTAACGGTGATCGACTGCATGCGCTCGCTCGAGCTAGGCACGATCGATTGCTCGGACGGGATCCACGAAGCCGCGGTCGTCGAGCTCGACGGTCATCACTACGCGCTGATTGTCGACCTGGTCGAGGACGTGGTCGAGGCGCAGTCCGATCCGGCTCCGGTTCGGGCCGCGATGGGCGCCGGGTGGGAGCGCGTTTCGATGGGCATGGTCGAGACCGAGGTTGGGCCGCTTCTGCTGGTCGATGTTGCCGCGCTCATCGCCGGCTCCGAAGCCAAAGCGGCTTAAGAGCTTCGTTACCCTTAGCGTTTAAAGAACCGTGCCGAACGAAGCGGGAAAGCCGAGCATGAAGAGCTGTTTGATCGTCGATGATTCCAAGGTGATCCGCAAGGTCGCGCGTCACATTTTGGAAACGCTCGAGTTCGAGGTCGAGGAAGCCGGCGACGGTCAGGAGGCGCTGTCGCGCTGCGAGGCCAAGATGCCCGACGTCGTCTTGCTCGACTGGAACATGCCCGTGATGAGCGGGATGGAATTCTTGAAGATGCTGCGTCAGCGCGGTCACGGCGACCAGCCCAAGGTCGTGTTCTGCACGACCGAGAACGACATGGCGCATATCCGGGCTGCGCTGGAAGCGGGCGCGGACGAATATGTGATGAAGCCGTTCGACCGGGAAACGCTTCACATCAAGCTGCAGCTCGTCGGCGTCGCCTGAGTTAGCCGACGTGGAGCGGGCGCTCGCCAGATCGCGGGACCGCCACCAAGCGCCCCGACCCGCACGCCGGCGCATCCGGCTGATGATCGTCGACGATTCGATGGTCGCCCGCGCGGTGCTCTCGCGCATGGTCGAATCCGATTCCGCCTTTGAGATCGCGGCGGTCGCGGGAACGGCCGAGGACGCGGTCGACGCCCTTAATGAGGTGCGCGTCGACATCGTCATCCTCGACCTCGAGATGCCGGGCGCGGGCGGCCTCAAGTCGATCCCGCGCATCATCCGCGCCGGGGCCGGGGCCAAGGTCATGATCGTGTCCTCGCTCGCCGAGGAAGGCGCAGAGGAAACCGTCGCGGCCCTCGCCTTGGGAGCGGCGGATACGCTTCCCAAGCCGGGGACCGGTCGCTTCAACGGCCGCTTCTCGGAGATCCTGCTGAGCAAGCTCAAGGCCCTTGGCCATGCGTCGGGTCGGGTCGCGGCCTCCGAGCAGCGCGAAAGCGGGGTCACGGCGCCGCTCCGGGCGATGCCGTCCGATCCGATCGAGGTCCTCGCGATCGGCGCGTCGACCGGCGGGATCCACGCGATCGGCGCCCTCTTCCAGGATCTTCCGCGGCGGATCGGCGTGCCGATCCTGGTCACCCAGCACCTCCCGGTACCGTTCATGCCGGTGTTTGCGCGCCAGCTCCGCGCTGCAGCTCATCGCGAATGCCTGGTCGCGGAGGACGGCATGCCGCTGCTTCCCGACCGTATCCTGCTCGCCCCGGGCGATGCGCACCTCACCGTCGAGCGCGTGGAAGACTTGCCGGTCGTCCGCTTGACGCGCGAGCCGTCGGTCAGCGGCTGCCTGCCTTCGGTCGATCCGATGTTCCGCTCGATCGGCCAGGCGTACGGCGCCAGCGCGGTCGGGGTCATCCTCACGGGCATGGGCCGCGACGGCGTGGAAGGCGCCGCGCGCCTGGTCGCCAGTGGCGGCTCGGTCATCGCCCAGGACGAGGCGAGCTGCGCCGTCTGGGGAATGCCTCGCGCCGTCCTCGAGGCGGGGCTCGCGTGCGCGGTCCTGCCGCCGGACAAGATCGCGCGCCGAATCGCCTCGCGCACGGAGGAGTCGCTGTGCAGATAAGCGACAGCTCGACCCGGATCCTCGCCGGGCTCCTCGAAGCGCGCACGGGGCAGCAGCTGACGATGAGCCGGCGCTGGCGGATCGAAACCGCGCTCTCGGCTCTGCTTCGCGAACGCGGCATCGCGACGCTCGACGAGCTGATCACGATTCTGGTGATGGGCCAGGAACCGAGCCTGTCGCAGCAGGTGGTGGAGGCATTGCTGAACAACGAGACCTATTTCTTCCGCGACCGTGCGCCGTTCGACCTGCTTGCCCGCCATGCGCTTCCGGAATTGCACGCGCGCCGGGAAAAGGTCCGCCGGATTCGCATCTGGTCGGCCGGCTGCTCGACCGGACAGGAGGTCTATTCGCTCGCCATGCTGTTCGCCGAGGAGCCCGACAAATGGCGCGGCTGGACGATCGACATCCTCGGCACCGACGTCTCCACGGCGTGCATCGACCGCGCTCGTGCGGGCACCTATACGCAATTCGAGGTCCAGCGCGGCCTCGGCATCAACCAGATGATCAAATGGTTCGAGGAATGTGCCGACGGTTGGCGCGCGGTCGAACCGCTGCGCAAGCCCGTTCGCTACCAGGTCCACAACCTGCTCGAGCCGGCGCCGCATCCGGGCGGCTTCGACATCGTGTTGTGCCGCAACGTCCTGCTCTATCTCAGCCCCGACAAGAAGGCACTCGCGTTCGAGCGGCTGGCGGGTTCGATGGCCGAGGATGGCTGGCTGATGCTGGGTGCGGGCGAGACCGTGATCGGCCAGACGACCAAGCTCGGCGCGGACATCAAGGCCCGCGGCCTGTACCGGCTGGTCGGTGACGGCAGTCGCGTCGAAAAGCGCCAGGGAGACCGCCGCATAGCGTCCGGGGGTTGACCGCGACGGGCGTGTCGTGCGCCTAATCAGCGGTGGATCTCGATTTCATCGAACGGCCATCGCCGAATTTCGACGATCGCGCTTTGCCGGTCTCGATGATCGTCCTCCATTACACAGGAATGCCGGACTGCGAGGGCGCCCTGTGCCGCCTGACCTCGCCCGAGGCCAAGGTGTCGTGTCATTTTTGCATCGACGAGGATGGCACGATCTACAAGCTGGTCGACGAATCGAAGCGCGCCTGGCATGCCGGCAAGGCTCGCTGGCGCGGCGTCACCGACGTCAATTCGGCGAGCGTCGGGATCGAGATCGTCAATCCCGGCCACGAGTTCGGCTACCGGCCGTTCCCTGACGAGCAGATCGCCGCGCTGATCCCGCTCGTCGCCGACATCAAGGAGCGCCACGGCATCGGCCGCGGCAACGTCGTCGGCCATTCCGATGTCGCTCCGGCCCGCAAGGAGGACCCGGGCGAGCTCTTCCCCTGGTGGGAGCTGGCCAAGCGCCGGCTCGCGTTGCCGAGCCCGTCGCGCGACCTCGTCGACCCCTTCTGGACCGACGCCGGATTCCTGCTTGCGCTTGAGCGCTTCGGCTATGATGTGACCGACCCGCAAAAGGCGGTGATCGCTTTCCAGCGCCGCTTCAGGCCTGACCTGATCGACGGCATCATCGACGGCGAGTGTCGGGCGAAGCTATTGGCGCTGCTGCTGCCCCGGCCGCAATAGCCGCGGTACGTTCTGAAGGAGATGGATGCCGATGTCGGCGGCGAGTGACGAACGGCAAATTGCCGGCGGAGTTGTCCACGCTCTTCCTGATGACCTCAAACAGGCGCTTACGCTCGACGGGGCAGCGCTGGCGACGTGGCAGGACATCACGCCGCTCGCTCGCAACGAATGGATCTGCTGGATCGAGTCCGCCAAGAAGCCGGAAACGCGGCGCAAGCGGGTTGATTGGGGCCGCTCCAACCTGGCCGATGGAAAGCGCCGGCCCTGTTGCTGGCCCGGCTGTTCTCACCGTTGAAACGGTCGACTCGAATCGGTCGACGTTTTCCCCTATATTTGACTTGCCAGAGGGCCGGGCGGCCGCGGCCCGGGACTTGATCCTGGGACGAGGAAAGTCCGGGCTCCATGGAACTGCGGTGCCGGGTAACGCCCGGCGGGCTGCCTAGCTTCGGCGACGGCGGCTCAGGGACAGTGCCACAGAAAGCATACCGCCCGCCTTCGGACGGGTAAGGTCGAAAGGGTGCGGCAAGAGCGCACCGCGGTCTTGGCAACAAGGCCGGCACGGTAAACCCCACCGGGTGCAAGACCGAATAGGGGCGTCGCATGGGCCTGGTTCCGGCTCGACGCCCGGGTTGGTTGCTTGAGCCGCGACGCAAGTCTCGGCCTAGAGGAATGGCCGCACAGTCACGCTTCTTTGAAGCGCGACGGACAGAACCCGGCTTATAGGCCCTCTGGCGCTTCTGTTCCCCTGCGAAAGCAGGGGTCCAGGTTCTTTCTTTTTTCGGACTGGGCTCCTGCCTTCGCAGGAGCGCGATGGTCCACTATCAGGACATCGATGGCGAAGCAAAAGAGATCGGACGACTGGGGATTCCCGCGCTGGCGCTCCTATGGCGACAAGGGCCGCTCGGCCGCGAAGGTCCGTCTGTGCGACCGCGAAGGGTGCAATGCGGTGGGCGACCGGCCCGCGCCCAAGGCCCCGCACAGCCGCGAGCGCTGGTATTTCTGCGAAGCGCATGCGGCCGAGTACAATAGGAACTGGAACTATTTCGCCGGTTTGAGCCCCGAGGAGGCTGCGCGCCGCGCCGCCGAGGAGGAGAAGGGCGGCTCCGCTTTCCGCAAATCGGCGCACTGGAAATGGGCCGGGCCGGGCGACGGCAGCCGGAGCCGCGACGAGATGCGGGCGCTCGATGCGCTCGAGCTCGACAGCGACGCCGACTTCAAGGCCATCAAGGCCGCCCACCGCCGGCTGGTGAAGGAGAATCATCCCGACCTGAAACCTGGCGACCTCGAGGCAGCCAAGAGGTTCAAGCAGGTCCAGGCCGCCTACGACGTGCTGAAGAAGGCCGAGGAACGGAAGAACGGCAAGGTCGCCTAGATGAGCCCTGCCCAGCAGATCGATGAGAAGATCGCCGCTCTCGGCGACTGGCGAGGTGCGAT